>JALWZT010000196.1 GCA_027002405.1 Anaerolineae bacterium
GAAATACGTCGCAGACCTGGCGCAAGGGGCTCGCCTTTTCCTGAGTACACTCCCCAACCTCCAGGACAATCTTCCTCACCACTTGTGATAAAGGATCAGCCCTCGTAGTGGTAGGTGGGTGGTGGGCAGCATACCGCGCTTTGGCCCATAGACGGGTTTAGACACAACGTTTACGCTTTTCTTGCAAACCGAAACCTTGACTTTCACGGCCGCCCCAACTACATTGGGGTAACGGTCTGTCATGTTATCTACACCTTTCCCGGCGCCCTGCCCCCAGGGTTTGGGGACGGGGTGATGTTCGTGTGACGCCGCAATCCATCCCGCTTGATGGAGGATGACCATGCGAGGCAAAGCCTTGTGGCTGCTTGTGGCCGTCGCCGCGTGGTTCGTTTTGGGGCCTGTTTCTCGGGCCTATGCCCAGGAGGATACCCCAACCCCAACCCCCGCGCCCACCCCTATTTCGACCCCCTTCGCGGGGATTCGTGAAGACCCCCAACGCCTGACCCTTATCCAAACCGACCTCCCCCCGGGATTCCGCCGGGTGGATAACACCTCTTTGCACGCGGGGCATCATGCGGTGTTGTTCATGAACCCCGACGCGGTGAAAAACCAAACCGAAGGGCAGATTTTGGGCGTGGTGGATGAAATCACCACGTACGAAGATGACCTGGACGCGCGAGACGCCTTTGAAAAGGATCTGCGCGTGACCGAGCAGGACGTGGCCCAGGACATTCAAGGGAACAACGAGGCTTTGGATGCCGAAAGTTTGCATGTGGAAACTTACGCGCCTTCCTTGCAAGGTGCGGACCTGCTACGGGCATTCAAGGTTTTCTATCGTTTGAATCAAAAGCCTATTTACGAATACCGCTATCAATTCATGGTCAGCAACAGCATTGGCAATGTGATTGTGACGGTGCGGGCTCAGGGCGACGGCCAGGAATCGGAAGAAGCTCGCACCCAGGCGGACGGGGTGGCGCAGGCCCAGTTGGATAAGCTCAACACATTTCGTATTCAACGCCAATGATGTTTCGAGAATTTTATCCACAGATTGCACAGATTTCGCGGATTTTCTATACAGTCATCACGAACGACAGTTCGCCGGTACGAATGAAAACGCCTCGCGGCCAGGGCGGCGCGAGAAGCCGAGTTCGTGATGCGTAATACGTGATGCGTAATGAGCTCACGTTTCACGTTTCGCGCATCACGCCCGTTGTCGCCTCGCTCAACGTAGGCCTGGCGATCCTTCCGCAACCGACGATGATTACTGATAACTGATCACTGATTACTGATTACTCCTCCTCGCGCCTAACCTCATCCTGACAACCCTCAATCCTAATCCTAATCCTAATCCTGATCCTATACACCCCACCATGCGCACCATTCTGGTTCCCCTCTCCCGGCCCGAACAGGCAGCCATCCTGGCGACTTTTATTCTGCCTGTAGCTCAAAGTGAAGGGGCGCGGGTGATCCTGCTTCATATTGCCTTCCCGGCTTTTGTCGTGGAAGGAGGGGAAGTAACGCAGGAGACCCGGATAGCTCCCTGGCTGGAAGAGGTGGCCGGGGTTTTCGACGAGGCTGGGGTGGAGGTGCAGATAGTACGGCGGGAGGCGTATTCGGTGGCAGGGGGGATCCGAGAGGCGGTGCGCGCGTTCAAACCCGACCTGTTGGCTTTGAGCTGGCGCCGCCCTGGCCCCGGGCAGGCCGATGTGGAGGGGGTGACTCTCCACGATCTTTTGCTGGATGTGCCTTGTGATCTGGTGGTCTGGCGGGGCGACCAGGCCGCGTCGCCTCCCCGGCGGGTGCTGGTCCCCAGCGCCGGGGGCCCGAACGTGGCTTTGGGGTTTCAGTTCGCGGAAGATTTCCATCGCGCATATGGTAGCCAGCTCATCCTGCTGACCGTCCTCCCCCTTTCGGCAACCGAAGCCCAGGTGCACGAAGCCCGCCGGGCCCTGGAAGCCCGCGGCCAAAAGGTTCTGGCCGAGCTCAGTATCCCTGCCGACGCGGTGCATTACCAGGTGGTGCGGGCCAAGACGCCCGAAGCCGGGATTTTGCAAATGGCCACCCCCGATCACGCGGATGTGGTCATCATCGGGGCGTCACGCGAGGGCGTGTTGCATCGCATCCGTTTTGGCGAGATCCCGGAGAAGGTGGCAGCCCAGGCGAAGATCCCGGTTTTGGTCATCAAACGCCCCTTGCCCCGTCGGGTGACCCTTTATCGGCGGGCCTGGGATGTCATGAGCTCGGTGACCCCAAACCTGCAAGAAATGGAAAAGGTGACGGTGTACCGTGAAGCGCGGCGAAGCGCGCGGGCGGACCGGGATTTTGTCACCATGATCGCGCTCTCGACCATCATCGCCACCCTGGGGCTGAAGCAAAACGCGCCCGCGGTGATCATCGGCGCCATGCTCATCGCCCCTCTCATGGCCGCGATCATCGCCATGGGCCTGGGGGTGGTGCAGGGGGACGCCCGCCTTCTGAAGTTAGGAGGACGCACCACCGCGCTGGGGGTCCTCATCACCCTGGCCGTGAGCTTCGGATTGGAGCTTATCATTCCCTACAACAACCTCACCCATGAAATGCTGGCCCGTTCGTCGCCCAATCTGTTGGACCTGGGCGTGGCTTTGGCCGCGGGGGCCGCGGGCGCATATGCTCTGGCCCGCAAAGATGTTTCCTCCTCCCTGCCGGGGGTCGCGATTGCAGTGGCGTTGATCCCACCTCTGGCCACCACGGGCATGGCCCTGGCCCTGGCCGCGTGGCGTATAGCCCTGGGGTCGGGCTTGCTTTTTCTGACCAACCTTGTGGGCATCGTGGCCATGAGCAGTTGGGTGTTTCTTTCCATGGGGTTTTTGCCGCCTCAAAGCCGGGGGCAAGACCGCATGCGGCTCTTTTCGCGCGGATGGCAGGGCATTTTGGTCATGATTATCTTGATCAGCATCCCTCTGGCTTTGGTGACCGTCCGCCAGATCCAGCATCAGCACCTGAGCCGGGAAATTGAACTGGCCCTGGATGACGCGTTGCAGGGTTATCCCACCGTCACCGTCACGGGGTGGGATTATGAGGAACGAAATAAAAATCTGCTGGTGACTTTGGAACTGGACGCGGAAACCCCTCTTTCCCGGGAGGAGATGACCATCCTGCAAGGGATTCTGACCTCCCGCTTGCACCGGCCCGTGGCCCTGTACATCAAATTCGCGCCCGTGATCCGGCTGGAGCCGTAGGGTAGGATTAGGATTAGGATTAGGATTGAGGATTGAGGATTGTCAGGCCGAGGTTAGGCGCGAGCAGGAGTCATCAGTTATCAGTAATCAGTAATCAGTGGAAATCTGCGTTGTATCTGTGCAAATCTGCGTTCTACCTGCTACCTGCCACTTGCTACCTGCCACCTGCCACTTGCGCCCCATTTTCGTCGTGATGGGTGAGCTATTGCTCATGGCGCCTGGTCAGGGCTTGCGGGCTACGATGCTGCTTACGCAGTCATCGATGTCCTGACCGCCGGGAGGCAGGCGTCTTTCCTCGTAGGCCAACCATTCCCAATCCCGAAACAGTTGGGTGAATTCCCCAGGTTGCAGTAAAAAACCCCGCTGAAAATCGGACCGAAGTTTTGCCCAATCGGTGTGAAAGGTGCGATAGGCCACCAGCCCTCCAGGCTTGAGGGCTTCCCAAAAGTGGGCAATCAGATCACGATTCAGGTAACGGACCACTAAGATCAGGTCATAGGTGTGTGGAGCCGGCCGCCACACTTCCAGGTCCGCCTGGATGAGCCGCACCCGATGGCCCAGCCCCTCGGCTTCCAGTTGTTGGGCCAGTTGCCGCAAAGCTTCGTGGCTGATGTCCACGGCATCCACCTGCACCCCCTGACGGGCCAACCATAGCGTGTGGCGTCCTCGGCCGCACGCGACATCCAAGGCCCGAAGTCCGGGCCGGATGGGCACATGCGTCGCGATCCAGGGGTCAGGCTTCAAGGTTTTCCCGGCATGGTGGCCTTCTCGATAGCGTGTGTCCCACCGGGTCTGATCATAATTCGGTTTTTGCACACTGGCATGCCGGAAGACTTCAACCATTCTTTGATTTTATCATGGATCGGGTAAAATAGCGAGCGTCCTGCTATGAAAATAGAATGATCGCTGGTTGCTGAGGAATCGCCAGGCCGACGTTGGGCGAGTCGGCAAAGGTTCGTATTGCGTATTCCGTATTCCGTCCAGTCGTTACGCAATACGCAATACGGAATACGAGTCACGCCGCCCTGGCCGCAAGGCATTTTCGTCGGTATCGGCGCGGGGTGGCCCGCCGTCGGACTGCTTTGTAAATTAGGACTCGGATCAGGATTAGGATTGCGGATCGCCAGGCCTACGTTGGGCGAGGCGACAACGGGCGTGATGCGTGAAACGTAAAACGTGAGAGCCTTACGCATCACGCATTACGCATCCCGGGCTCGGCTTCCCGCGCCAGCCTGGCCGCGAGGCGTTTTCCTTGGTATCAGCGAACTGCCGTTCGTGATGACTGCTTTGTAAATAGAGTAATCAGTGATCAGTTATCAGTAATCAGTGGAAATCTGCGGCGCATCGGCGCAAATCTGCGTTCCCCCACCTGCCACTTGCCACTTGCACACCTGCTCACTCGATCCCTTGGCGTTTTGCGTGTCATGCGATCCTCCCTTTTATTCCTCCCTCTACTTCTATTCCTCATCCTCGTCAGCGCGTGTGGCGCGTACACCACCCCCATGCCCGCGCTGGATGGGACCGAGCCGGTGCCACCCCTTTCCTTGCCCACGCCCGATGGCGACTTCCTCTCCTTGGCCGGTTTCCCGGGCCAGGTGGTCTTCATCAACTTCTGGGGCACCTACTGTCCCCCTTGCGTCAAAGAGCTCCCCGAGCTGCAAGCCGTGTACGACGAGCTCAAAGATCAGGGATTTGTCATCATCGGCCTGAATGCTGAAGAAAAACCGGAAAAGGTCAAGGCCTTCATCCAGGAGCATGGCATTACTTTTCCCGTGGTCATCTCGGATGACGCCACCATCAATCCCCTTTTCCAATTGCGCCACATGCCCACCACCTGGTTTGTGGACCGTCAGGGCATTGTGCGCGGGAAGATCGAAGGGGAAATGAGTCGGGCCATGGCCTTGAAAATCGCACGCAAGCTTTTGCAAGAATCCCATTAAGGTCAAAGTACCATGTCCAAATTCCCTCCTGTCGACGAACAGCTCACCATCCTCATGCGGGGCGTTGATTTTGGCGACGCTCAGACCTACCAAAACATGAAGGCGGAGCTGCGAGAACGCCTGCAAGAAAGTTACGACACAGGCCGGCCCCTGCGGGTGTACTGCGGCTACGATCCCTCCTCGCCCGATCTGCACCTGGGCCATACCGTCACCATGCGCAAGCTCCGACAATTTCAGGACCTGGGCCACCATACCATCTTCCTCATCGGCACCTTTACCGGGATTGTGGGGGATCCCAGCGATAAAGATAGCGCCAGACCCCAGCAAACCCTGGAAGAGGCCATGGAAAAGGGGAAAACTTACGCCCAGCAAGCTTTTCGCGTCCTGGACCCCGAACGCACCGAGATCCGCTACAATCATGAATGGCTGAGCAAGCTCACGTTTCATGATGTGATCGGTCTGGCCAGCCATTTTACCGTGCAGCAATTCCTGGCCCGGGAAAAATTCGCCAAACGTTATGCCGCGGGGGACCCCATCTGGCTTCATGAATTTTTCTATGCCCTCATGCAAGGGTATGACGCGGTGGCTTTGCGCACCGATGTGCAGTTGGGGGGCACAGACCAGCTTTTTAACCTGATGGCCGGCCGCAAGCTCATGGAGGTGTTCGGCCTCCGACCCCAAATCGCGCTGACCATGCCTATTTTGGTGGGGACGGATGGTCATGAACGCATGAGCAAGAGCACGGGCAATACCATTGGCATCACCGAACCCCCGGAACAGATGTATGGCAAGGTCATGTCGATTCCCGACCACGCCATGCGGAATTATGCGGAGCTGGTGACCAGTTGGCACCCGGATGAGATCGAGCGGCTTTTTGCGGACCTGGAGGCGGGGCGCCTGCATCCCCGGGATTTGAAAATGATGCTGGCCCGGGAAATTGTGCGGCTTTTCTATTCCGAAGCGGACGCGCAGCGGGCCGAAGCGTACTTTATCCGCACCATTCAGAAGAAGGAACTGCCCGAGGATATGCCCTCGCTGATGGTGGAGCCCGAGGAAACCGTCGTGGATCTGCTGGTGCGAGCAGGATTTGCCAGGAGCCGTGGCGAAGCCAAGCGCGATATCAAAGGGGGCGGTGTGCGCCTGGATGGTCAGGTGATTCGAGACATCACCCTGCGGCCATCCATGGGGCCCGAAGGCGCGGTGTTGCAAAAAGGCAAACGTCGTTTTGTACGGCTGTTCCGTAAATAGGATCAGGATTAGGATTGAGGATTGTCAGGCCGAGGTTAGGCGCGAGCAGGAGTAATCAGTGATCAGTAATCAGTAATCAGTGGAAATCTGCGTCGCGTCTGCGCAAATCTGCGTTCTCTCCACCTGCCACTTGCCACTTGCATACTTGCAAACCTGCCTGGCGCTCGCTTCGCTCGCTAGATGCCCTTCGATTCCTCAGGGCAGGCTTTCGCTCCCTCCGGTCGCTCAGCATGACGAATATCTGCGAAAATCTGCGTTGCGAAGCATCGGCGCAAATCAGCGTTCCCATTTTCATCCGTATCGGCGAGCTGCCGCTCGTGTCGCCTGTTCCGGAATCCCATGAATCGCCTATGACCTCCGTATATCCCTCTCAACCCCGCACCGATGTGCGCGTCACCTTTGAAGATGACCGGGTGTTTGCCGGGCCTGTAGGTACGCGGCTGGAAGCCTTTGTGCGCGCGGCCACCGCCCATGATCCCGGGCCCGAAGCCATCGCGGCCATCGTCGACAATAAATTGATGGAACTCAATCGGCCTGTGTTGCGGGACGGCCAGGCCAGCTTGATCCGCCTCAACACCGCGGACGGTGCACGCATCTATCGCCGTTCCCTGACTTTCATGATGATCGCGGTGTCTACCCAATGTTTCCCCGAGGCCCGGGTTTATGTGGAACATTCCACCGTCAATGGCGGTTACTATTGTCGTATCGAAGGCCGGGAGCCTTTTTCTGCCGAGGAGCTGCAATGCCTGGAAGATCGGATGCGTGAGGTGGTGGAACAAGACCTACCTATCCAACGCAAGCGGGTCTCCCTGGAGGAAGCCATCCGTATTTTCGAGGAAGCGGGGGATGAAGAAAAGCTGGCCCTGCTCAAGCAGCGTCGCAGGCCCGATTTGATCATCTATGAACTTCTGGGGACGCGGGATTATTTTCATGGCTACATGGCGCCCAGTACCGGCTATCTCCCTTATTTCGCGTTGGAGCCCGCGGATGGCGGCTTTTTGTTGCGTTTCCCTCGCCAAAGCGCGCCCACGGTGATCCAACCCTATTCGCCCCCCACGCCCCTGTACGAAGTTTTTACCCAATACAGCCAGTGGCTGCGTCGCCTGGGCATTCGCAATGTGGCCGGGTTGAATGAACTCATCGAAACCAGACGCTTCACCGAGGCCATCCTGGTTTCCGAAGCCTTGCACGAACAACGGATCAGCGAAATCGCGGATGCCATCTACGCCCGCCGAGACCGGGTGCGCGTGATCCTCATTGCCGGGCCTTCTGCCTCGGGCAAAACCACCTTTGCCCGGCGGTTGGCCGTTCGGCTTCTGGCCGTGGGCCTGCGTCCTTTGCCCATTAGTGTGGATAATTATTTCGTGGATCGAGAACACACGCCCCGGGATGAACATGGGGATTACGACTTCGAGTCTCTTTATGCGGTGGATATCGCCTTCCTCAACCAGCAGATCAATGAGCTGTTGGAAGGCAAGGAAGTGGCCATGGCTCAATTTGATTTCACCACGGGCCAACGCCGATTGGGCCGGAAAGTCCGCATTACGCCCAACCATGTCCTCATTATCGAAGGGATTCATGCCCTGAACCCGGAGCTTTTGCCCCAGGTTGACGCTCGCACCTGTTATCGCATTTACGTGAGCGATCTGGCTCAACTCAACCTGGACCGATACAACCGCATATCCACCACGGATGTCCGTCTGATCCGGCGCATTGTACGCGACGCCCGCAGCCGCGGGTATTCGGCTTCCGAAACCATCGCCCGCTGGGAAAGTGTGCGCCGCGGGGAGCGTACCTGGATTTTCCCCTTCCAGAACTTGGCGGATACCATGTTCAACTCGGCTTTGCCCTACGAATTGGCGGTCTTGCAACCCCGGGTCATCCCCCTTTTGCGGCAAATCGAACCCGATACCCGCGAATGGATTGAAGCCAAACGCCTTCTTGCCCTTCTGCGGTGGTTCCTCCCCGGGGAGGATGACCATGTGCCTTCCGATTCCATTTTGCGGGAGTTCATCGGCGGCTCCATCCTGGAAGACTATACGCCCTGGTGCAATCCCGTGGCTGTTCCGTAAATAGGATCAGGATTAGGATTGAGGATTGTTAGGCCGAGGTTAGGCGCGGGCACGAGTAATCAGTGATCAGTCATCAGTAATCAGTTGCGGGGCTAGCCGGATTCATCCGGCGCCGTTTTATAGCCCGGCGACTTCATCGCCGGGCGGGCGTGGCAAACGCTACTTCGCTCGGCTAAACCACGCCAAATGTCTGAGACGCACACCGTGACCACTTGCCACGTGCCACCTGCAAACCTGCAGACTGCGTCCCTATTTTCATTGTTATGTGGTGAGCTATCGCTCATGGTGACTGTTCCGTAAATGGGGCCTTGCAACGTCATTCCGAGGGAGCGAAGCGACCGAGGAATCTAGAACCTGTTATGAACTTATCGCCAGTTTCACGCGATTTTGTGGATGGCGGGCATTTCAATTCGCCGCGGATGACGCTGATGCGACGGATCGACACGGATTTTTTGGGGAAAAGCATGGTATCTGTTTGAAAAATCCGCGAAAATCTGCTTTATCCGCGTTAGCCGCGGCCAATTCCAACCTCCGATGCGACGATCCTGAGCTTTGAGGGAAGCAAAGTGCATAACAGCCTCTAGCGAAGCGCAAAAAACCGCGGCATGGCGCTCCCTTCGCTCGCTAGATGCCCTTCGGTTCCTCAGGGCAGGCTTCGCTCCCTTCGGTCGCTCAGCATGACGAACATCTGCGGAAATCTGCGTTGCATCTGCGTGCATCTGCGTTCCCATTTTCCTCGGTATCGGCGGGCCGTGGCATTCACCCGCGGTGAGAAAGCAAATGGGCATGATACTCAATCGATTGTTAGACGCAACTGAGCCCGAAGCTTCGTTGTTAATGTATCGACAAAACGTTGCTTATCAGGCAAATGCGGATTGTGTTTCATGGCTTGAAAAACTTCATCAACTGACGTAGAAATCATTCTGGTTGGCTTCAGTCTCAGCCGTCCGTCTTCAGGGAAAAGATCATAAAGAGCAAATCTCGTCGAGTCACCAGGAGAGTAGCCATCGGTTTTGAAACCATACCGATTCAATAGATTCGCATACAGGTATTCTTGAATTACCCAATATCCCTTGATGCCCCACTTTTCATAGACAATTCCCTTGTTGAGTAATTGTGTCATCGAACGTTTGATGGTGTCGTATGTATTCATGCCAAAGCGGTAAGTTTTTTCCGTAATATCAACGCCGTCGAGAAAATCTTTGATCCCGCGTACAAGTTCTCCTGTTCTCGTGGTTGAGTCAGATTGAAATTCAACCATGACGAAATCATCGATTTCAGGTTTCATCGGTTTGTGACGCACCAGGACAAAATCAATCGCGCCCACGTGAGGCAAACGCACCTCAGCAAAGGGAATGACGTTGGCCGTGTCACCAAAATAGTGCATGGCGATATCTGCAAAGACGCGGGGGACCTGCTGTGTCGAATCTTCTTCCTAGAATCGAACAGGGCAAATGGCGTAAAAGGCCTCATTCCGCTGTACCGAGCACACGCCAAACGGATAATCGATCAGTCGGCTTTTCTTTTGGCAGGTTCTTTTGGCAGAGGGACACCAAAAATCTTTTCGCGCCTGCTGTGCTTCTGGACTTTTATTCGAGATGGGATAGCCAAAAATCTCAGCAGGACGAAATCCTCGCGATGTGCTCATGCCTTCTCCCCTCGTATCAAATGTTTCCAGGTGGCTCGAATAGTTTCATCATCCATATTGCTCTCAAGCAGCCAACCCAGTGCCTCGCCGCATTCCCGGCAGAATGCGGCGCTGTCGCTCGTATCAATCCCATCCAAAGGCGGCCAAATTCTCGAGTTTAGAGATGGATCTTTGGCTAACACCAAGATGGCGTCATGCTTGATGGCGTTGAGATTGCGAATATGGACGGAAATCGGATTCTCAGAAAAAACCACATACGTGTTGACCAGGTGGAAACCTGCGTTTTTGAGGATGATGGTCAGGTCCGCCCAGGCATTAGGATCCCAATGATGGTATGTGAAAACAAGGCGTCCAGTTTTCTTCAATACGCGAAAACTTTCTTTGAAAATCTCTCCCAATACGTCCTTGAACTGAGAACGTCCTTGCACGTCATTGGCGACCGCACTTTTGGATACATCGTAATGCCAATCCATTTCGTCCGGCAAGAAATGAGCAAGCCATACACGGAAAAATGCCGCGAGATCGCTGTATTGGACGCTATCATAGTACGGCGGGTCGGTTACAATGAAATCAATGGATTCATCGGGTAATGGCAATTGCCGGGCGTCGCGATGCATTACCCAAAAAGCGTGGTGCGTTTGTTGCAATTCTTTCCAGCTATGCACTTCTGTCCCGCCGTCGAATTCTCCCGGAATCGTTACAATACGCGTTTTACCATGATCATTAACCCATCGTTCTTTGGGCTGGCTTGCCCAACGTCTACCTCGCACAATGCGGTGAGAGAAAAGCGCTTGCAGATTCCCTGACGCTTTTCGTAGATTCACAGGATTATTTTCTGCTGCTGTATAAGGAAAGCTGTAAGCGTGATGGGCAAAAACATGCCGGATAGCTCCCGGTCGATTTACAGCCCAACCTTTGTATCCGCATAACAACGCATTGAATTCCAGCGATGTCGAGAGCAACATAGCCAGGTTGAGTTTCGACGCCCCGGAGAAATTCTGGAGGATCTCGGTGGCATGATACAGGTAGAGTAATTGACGGGAGGTGAAAAGATCAAGGTAATTTGCAATATGATGCCGCAGCAAATCCCGGGATTTCGGCCCATTCTTCACACGGAAATCATCGGGAGTGCCAAACTCTAACGATGTCCGTAATGTGTTGGCCTGAGAAATGAGGTCTAAATCTTTCTCATCAGGCGCTCGTAAGAAAAAACCATCCGTGGGACACCATCCCGCCACAGCGATTGGTACATAGCGTTGAAAATAGGGTTCATCGAAAATCGCTTGATATTTTTGGCCACAGTTAGGGCATTTGGTTTGTTTTTTGGTGATGAGTGGCAAAGGATTTTGGATGGCAGGGCGAGTATGATGGGCGGGCGAGGTCGTTACTTCCCAGGTTTGGGGAAGGATTCTTACTACATGCGTTTCTTCGTGGCGCAAGTCGAATTGGTCAATCTGAACCACTTCCCCACACTCACAGCGTTTACGTACGCCATAAAGGGTAAATTGTACATCAACTTGCGCCTGACAGTGGGGGCAAGTTGTCTGAAAAAAAGGCCCGACTTTCCGATATAGCGTTTCGAAGAAGGCGTGAAAATCGCGGGTGAGTGCAGTCAGGGAAAGATCAGATAGTGTGGCGCGGGCCTGAAGTACGGGGATCGGATCGATATCAGCGCCGATCACTCGCGCCCCCATCCGAATCGCTTCATGCAATGTGGTTCCGCCGCCCATCATGGGATCCAGGACAATATACCCCTCCAGGCCTCCGGGGGCGTAAAAATCACGGCGATCCGCATCGGTCACCAACTGTTTCAAGATCGTGCGAAAGGTTGTGCCGCATCGCCGCGCCCACCATTTGTGCAAATAGGTGTTAGGACGAAACAGGTGTTTGTTATAAACTTCTTTTTGAGAGAGGCCATTGGCAAACGCTTCCGGAAAATCAGTATCGATGGGATAACTTCCCGGAAGTTCCCGCTCAATTTCATCCTCAATCTGATGAAAATCAAACGCCAGTTGATACATTTCTGACGACAATTTTACGTCCATATCCGAATTATAATGCCTTTTCTTCTGAAATTCACATATGCCCACCTAGCTCGCTGCATCTGTCACTATCCTTGAAAAGGATCACATCCTGCTCATCCGGTGGTCCTCCCAGACCCGAAGCAATCAGCGCGCGAAGCTCTCGGATCATAGCCAATGGATTATATCTTCAGATTCCTCCGTCGATTCAAAAGCTGCAAGGCCAGGGCTTTCGACACCAGCCCTGCTGGTAAGTGTATTGTAGCACAGCTAGGCGGGTTGGACAATGGCTTGGGCGGGGGATCTGTTCTTTCAAACGAAACAGATGCCCTGGAATCAACTGTAGCCTTTATCACCTTGACACCCTTCTTCAGAGGCTGTTATAATCAGTTTGCTTGCGTCACCGTCGTCGCAAGGAGGTGTTGCGCAAAGACCGCGCACATCTTCATCATGGGTGGCACGGGCGTGGATGTCTCCCATCGTTTGTTTTCATCGCTATCGCCCGCAACCTTCTCGCAAAGGAATCATTAGGGTATGGCTAACGACAACTCTATCCCCGAAGAAGTCAAAAACAACGTTTTTTTGACCACCGTCGATTTTTTGTATAACTGGAGCCGTAAAAACAGTTTATGGCCCATGTTATTCGGCCTCGCCTGTTGCGCCATCGAGATGATCAGCACGGCCGCAGGGCGTTATGACCTGGCCCGCTTTGGCATGGAGGTCATGCGTCCTTCCCCACGGCAGGCGGACTTGATGATCGTCTCGGGGACGGTCACCAAAAAGATGGCTCCTACCATCGTGCGCCTTTACAATCAGATGGCTGAGCCCCGTTACGTGGTGGCCATGGGCGCTTGCGCCACCAGTGGCGGCCCCTTCAAGGCCGGCTACAATGTGGTTTCGGGCGTGGATAAGCTCATCCCTGTGGATGTGTACATCCCTGGGTGTCCTCCCACCCCCGAAGCCCTGCTCTACGGCTTGATGAAACTGCAAGAAAAGATCGCCCAGCAGTCCATCAGGACCGTGCCCTGGTATCGCAAAAACACCCCCAAAGCCATCCCCATCCCCAAGCTGGGGCCGGATATTTTCGACCCGGAACGGGCAGAAGAAATCCGCCGTTACACCCTGGCCGCCGCGGAGGAGCGTGTATCATGACCGACGTGACTGTTGCTCAGCCCCTGCCTTTCGCCGACGCGCCCGCGGGCGCGGTGATCGAAGGCACCGAACAGGATGTGGTCGTTCATCCCGATAAATTGGTGGACTTCGCCCTCTACCTGCGCAATGAAAAGGGATATGATTACCTTTCTTCCCTGACTGCGGTGGATTATCTGGGGTATAAGGGACGAACCCCCGAGGATCGTTTCGAGATCGTCTATCACCTTTTCAACACCAAAACCGGGGGCGAAGGCATGGTCATGCGGGTGCGTCTGCCCGAAGACAAACCCGAACTGCCCAGTGTGATCCTGGTATGGCCCGGCGCCGACCTGCAAGAACGGGAGGTCTATGATCTCTTCGGCATCAAGTTCAAAGGCCATCCTCGTTTGCGCCGGATTTTCCTGTGGGAAGGCTTCCATGGATATCCCATGCGCAAGGATTGGAAGGAAGCCTATTATGAAGCGGATCACAAGCCCTATAAGAGCCGCTGGCCCGCGGGGCATTTCGCCTGGGAAGAGGACCGGGCCCCTTGGGGCGATAACGTCATCTATCCCAAAGGGTGGGACCCCGAGACCTTTGTGGAACCGCCCCCGCCTTTGCCCAAGATTCATGAACCCCCGGTTATCGCGGGGCGGGAGCATGTCAAAACCGATCGTATCATCGTCAACATGGGGCCTCAGCACCCTTCCACCCACGGCGTGTTCCGCATGATCGTGGCTCTGGACGGGGAAACCATCGTGGGCCTGGAGCCCGAAGTGGGGTACCTGCACCGCAACCACGAAAAGATCGGGGAGCGCAATACCTGGCTCATGAATATCCCCTTCACCGACCGGCTGGACTACCTTTCGGCCATGTCCAACAACTTTGGCTATGTGCTGGCGGTGGAGAAACTGCTGGGGGATAAAGCCAAACCCCCGGAACGGGCCGAATACCTGCGGGTGATCATGGCCGAGCTCACTCGTATCCAAAACCATCTGTGGACCATCGGCTTCCTGCTCAACGACCTGGGCGCATTCTTTACCCCCGCGCTGTACGCCATCGAAGAACGCGAGCTGATCCTGGACCTGTTCGAAGCCGTTTCCGGAAGCCGCATGATGGTCAATTACATGCGGTTTGGGGGCGTCAAGGCCGACGTGGATGACGATTGGCTGAAAATCGCCCGGGATTTGGCCTTTAACCGTCTGCCTGCCAAGGTGGATGAGTTCGATCGCTATCTCACCGAAAACGAAATCATCAAAGAACGGACCATGGGCGTGGGGTATCTCTCGCCCGAGGATGCCATTGCCACCAGCATGTCCGGCCCCATGTTGCGAGGCTCGGGCGTGCCCTACGATGTGCGCAAGGCCCGTCCCTACAGCGTTTACGACCATTTTGATTGGGAGATCGTCACGGACGACGGATGCGATGTCTACGCCCGGTATCTGGTCCGCCTGGGCGAAGCTCGACAGTCCATCCGCATCGTCCAACAAGCCCTGGACGGCCTCCCCGGCGGTCCCATCATGAACAAGAAACCGGCCTACACCTTCCGGGTGCCCAAAGGGGATGCCTATGCCGCGGTGGAAGCCCCCAAAGGCGAATTGGGGTTTTACATCGTCTCCGATGGCAGCGACAATCCCTGGCGCTACCATGTGCGTGCACCTTCCTATATCAACCTCAATTCTCTGGAGCACATGTCCATTGGTTACAAAGTCGCCGACGCCATCATCATCCTGGGCGCCATCGACATCGTCCTGGGCGAAACCGACCGGTAATTAGGCCGATCTTTTCATCCTTCTCTATCCTTTCCTTATTCAGGATACGACCATGTTCGGAACCGGCATTATTCGAGGCTTGGGCGTGACGCTCAAGCGCACTGTAACCACGTTTGTGGATGATATCGGGCAGGCCAGCCGTTACATCAATAGCATCGACACCCCCGCGGGGAAGATTCTGCAACAGCCCCCGGAGGTGAAAGGCCTGTTTACCATCCAGTATCCCGAAGAAAAACGCCAACTGCCGGAAAACTTCCGTTTTATCCCCATGCTGGTTTACGAGGAAGATACCGGCAAACAGCGATGCACGGCCTGTGGCATTTGTAGCAAGGTATGTCCCTCCCAGTGTATTTGGATTGTCCGGGATCAAACCAAAGAAGGGAAACCCATCCCCAGGCCCAAGGAATTTTATATCGATGCCAGCATTTGCATGAGCTGTGGTCTTTGTGCGGAATTCTGTCCCTTTGATTCCATTAAAATGAATCATGACTACGAGCTGGCTGTGTATGATCGTTTCCCTGGCTTGATCCTGGATTTGGAGGAGCTTTCTGTCCCTACCAGCTACTATGCGGCTCTTTATCCCAAGGCCTGGGAGGCTGAAGAAGAGGCCCGTCGTTTGAAGGAAGAACGCAAGCGGGCTCGGGCCAAGAAAGCCGCGGCGGCCAAGAAAGCCGCGGCCGCCAAAAAGGCTGCGGCGGCCAAGAAAACCTCGTCGAAAGATGAGTAGTCACCATCTGAATGACTCCCTTCCCATATCCCAGGAGGCGCATCATGACGGTTCAACCGGTGAAGATCACCTTTCACGGACATGCCACCACCAGTATTGAAACCGATGGCTACAAGCTTCTGATTGATCCCTTTTTCAGCGGTAATCCTGCGGCCAAAATCGGGCCGGATGAGGTGAACCCGGATTTCATCCTGGTCTCCCATGGTCACGGGGACCATGTAGGGGATACGGTGAACATTGCCAAGCGCACAGGGGCTTTGGTTATTTCCAATTTTGAAATTGTGACCTGGCTGGGAAATCAGGGCGTGGAAAAGACCCATCCTCTGCACATTGGCGGCGGCAACACCTTTCCCTTTGGCTATTGCAAGATGACCGTGGCTCATCATGGCTCCTCCTTGCCTGATGGCTCTTATGGTGGTGATCCGGGCGGCTTCCTGCTGAAGCTGAACAGCGGCAAGACTATTTACTTCGCAGGGGATACCGCACTGGTTTACGAAATGAAATTCCTGGCCGATGAGGATGTGGATGTGGCCATCCTGCCCGTGGGGGATAACTTTACCATGGGCCCGAACGACGCGATCAAGGCCGCCCAACTGATTCGGCCTAAGTTCGTCATCCCTATTCATTACAACACCTGGCCCTTCATTGAAGTGGATATCGACGAAGTCAAAGAACGGCTCATCAAAGAAGCCGAAGTGGGTGTGGCGGTCCTCAATCCGGAAGAATCCTTCATCGTGCCCTGAATCCCATCGTTCGTTCATTTCGGGCACCCCTGCAAAGCGGTTTTTCACCACGGAGACACGGAGGACACGGAGAGAAGTCTCTCCCATCTTTCCTCCGT
This sequence comes from Anaerolineae bacterium, assembly GCA_027002405.1. Taxonomy (GTDB): domain Bacteria; phylum Chloroflexota; class Anaerolineae; order J102; family J102; genus M2005. Next base: position 16,619 of record JALWZT010000196.1, read on the forward strand.
GTTCTCTGTGCTTTCGTATTCCAGGCAGGGTTCATTTTCGACTACAAAGAACTTGACAAATGTAGGTATTGGGTATTTGGTATTGGGTATTTGAATCGTCCTGTAACAGAGAATATCCAGTATCCAATATCCAATATCCAATCTCCTGGCGGCGATCCTCAATCCCAATCCTAATCCCAATCCTGATCCTAGCAGTACACCATGTACCCCAAAGCCGAGATCCTCTTCCCCTTTTCTGTCACGCCCAAGCTGCGCAACTTGCGCGGGGAAAAATGGGCGGAGCTGGTGGATCGCGTCTCGAAACTGCCCGAAACCGAGCTTGACGCGTTGGCTTTCATTCTGATGATGATTCGCATCAACAACTGCCTCAAATGTTACAGCGGCAGTTACAAATTCATGCGCGGGTGCGAGGCGTGTTCCATGCAAGGGGTGACCCAATTCAAAGGGGATGATGAGGCTCTCATTGCCCTGTTCGAAAAGACGAAAGCCGAATTGGAAGCCTATATGGAGGGGAAAGGCGAACCTCCCAGCGGGGTCCTGGAAACGCCTGAATCCGATAGGTAGGGAGGAACGGGCGCCACGAGCGATCGCTCACCGCGTAACGACGAAAATAAAATAGGACACAGGTTGCAGGTTTGGATCTCCTGAAAAAAACTCATTTCACCGCAGAGTGCGCTGAGAGCGCAGAGAAAATCATCAGGTTTCGCGGAGAAAATACCTCTGAATCCAGGCTTTTAACTCTGCGTCCTCTGCGTTCTCCGCGGTAAGTACCCTTTCCGCAGGGGAGTCAGGGATCAGTCATCTAGTGTTCAGTGTTCAGTGGGGTGGCTGTTTCTTGGTGCCTTTGTGCTCTTTGTGTCCTTTGTGGTGAAAGATTATCCGCGTCAATCTGCGTCGCATCTGCGCAAATCTGCGTTCTCTCCACCTGCCACTTGCGATTTGCAAACCTGCAACCTGCGTCCCCATTTCAGGTCCCATGCCGCAGGGGGGTTGACAAGGCCGGATTTTGTGGTATACTGGATGAAAGGCATCCAAAGTGGATAGGGCGTTGGTAGGGGGCGTTTCATCGGCTCATGCGTGGTTGCACCGCTTTTCCTGCCATGCCTCCTTCGTTGTTTCTGGAGGTAAAATCATGCGTTATCGTTTCTCTCCCCCCCGTATGATTGAGATCATTTTTCGGGGCTTGCTATGGATGGGTTGGGCCGGGTGATTCAGAGGCAAAGGGAGGGGGAGAGTCAGCCTGTTATCCAGGACACCTGGTACGAGGAACGGGGCCAGGTGGCGAAGGAAAGCGTTCCCTATTGGGGTACG
>JALWZT010000197.1 GCA_027002405.1 Anaerolineae bacterium
GTGGCAAGTGGTCACGGTGTGCGTTTCAGACATTTGGCGTGGTTTAGCCGAGCGAAGTGGCGTCCACCACGCCCGCCCGGCGATGAAGTCGCCGGGCTATAAAACGGCGCCGGATGAATCCGGCTAGCCCCGCAACTGATTACTGATTACTGATCACTGATTACTGATTTACGGGACAGACCGTGACCTGACCATCGGCCACTTCCACCCAATCCCCTGTATGAATTTGGGTGATGTCGATGAGATCGACCATGGGGATTTCGGCGATGATCGCGCCCACGGCTGTGATGGCTTCGGATCGGGCATTGATCATGGCTTTGGGCGCGACACCGTGGTGGGCCAGCCGCAGAATCGTGTAGGACCCTACGGTCGAACCTTTGCCATGGGGGAAAACCAGGATTTTATCGGCAATGGAAACGCCCTGCAGCGGATGATGAGGGTCGAGAACCACGCCGGTTTCCGGGTCCACGCCCCCCAAAAAGCTGATGGGTTCGGGGCTCACCAGGGCTTCGCCCGCGGCCCGGCCGCCACGTATCACTCGACCTTGCAGCACTTTTGGCGACGATGAAGTGGGTTGCGTCATGCTTTCATCCTAAACAGGGGAATGGGATTTGTCAAAAATCGCGACAAAAAAGACCTCCGCTCGGGAGGTCAAGAAGAAACCTGGGGGAACCTGGCGTCAGACGTGCTGGGTGGCTGCCGAGGAAGCCTTTTCCGTCGATGCTTGAGGGGTCGAGGTGCTTTCTTGGCTGGTGCCATTGCCATTGGCCGAGGCCCGTTTGGCCGGCGCGCCGGCTGCATTCTTGCCCCGGGAATCGGTCACATAAAAGCCCGATCCTTTGAAAACAATCGCGGGCGCGGAAAATTTACGCGTCACATGGGCGCTTTCGTGGCACACAGGGCAGGCGGGCGTGCCCGTATCGGAAAAGGAGCGTCGGACTTCGAAATCAATGTGACACTGATTGCAATGATACTCATACAGAGGCATGACAGTATTCCCCCGTGAGGTGGTTTGGATAAATGTCAGGATAGCCTATCATACGCCAGAACGGCCATTTCGTCAATTCGACGCAGGCCCAAAGAGGCATCCATTAGATGCACTATCGCGTATAAAAGTTAGATAGAAATTTGCTGGATGTTAGCAAATGATAAGAAAAACATCCTGTTTTTCAAATCCCATATCCTTGCGTTATAATCTATAGAAAGCGACTATCCGTTCCCCCATTTTTCCCCGGAGAGCACTATGGGCTTTTCCTTTACAGAATTCCTCCTGATTCTGGCCGTTGCGGCCTTTCAACTCGCCGTCCTCTTTGGTATCGTCTACCTGGCAGTGCGCCTGGTGTTACGTCGGCAACGCCCTTCCCCCGAAGCGCCAAAGCCATCCGCCAACGAGATCCCTCCCACCGAATCCCCCTCCAACGCGATGGCATCTCCCGGGCAACCGGTGGCCCCATCCCTGGATGTTCCCATCAAGCGGGCGTTTGATTTCGATGAAGATAAGGTGACCATCATCCTGGAAATGCCAGCGGTCATGCTGGACCATGATGAAGCCCTGGCCGAAGGGTGGGTGCAGGTGATGGATGAGGCTCGCCGTGCGTATCAGCAAGTGCTGGAAGGAGAGATGCCCCCTCCTCAGGCCGAAAAAGTCATCGCGGATGCGGCTCCCCGAGAAGCCATCGCGCCCAATGACCTGCGTGGTGAACATTTGGAAGCATCCCTCAACCGTTTGAAAGAAGCGGCTGAACGTCGTCGGCGTTTGCGCATGATGTTACACGAAAAACAAACGGCCTGATCTCTTCTTGCCTTGGTGCCATGTCGGAGGCTGCTGCGCCTTTCAAGCCCTACTACACCATCCACGATCTCCCCGAAGGGGAGCGTCCGCGGGAACGCCTGGCCCGGTATGGGCCCGAGGCCCTCAGCGACGCCGAGCTCATCGCCATTATCTTGCGCAGCGGCGCGCAAGGGATCAATGTCATCGACATGGCCACCCAATTGATGCGCCATTACCAGACCCTGGCCGCCCTGGCTCAGGCCAGTTTCACCGATCTGCAACAACATCGAGGCGTGGGCGAAGCCAAGGCGGCTCAGATCCTCGCGGCCATTGAGTTGGGGCGTCGGGTGATGCGGGCCGCGCCCACCTTACGGCCCAAAGTGGACTCCCCCGAAAGCGTGGCCCGCCTGCTCCTATCTGAACTGGCCTTCGCTGACCAGGAACATGTCAAAGTGGTCCTGCTCGATACCCGCAACCAGGTCATTGCCACCCCCACGGTTTACAAAGGCACCCTCAATACCACGGCCATCCGCATTGGCGAGATATTCAAAGAAGCGATCCGTCGCAATGCCGCGGGGATCGTCCTGGCCCACAACCACCCCAGCGGGGACCCCACCCCCTCGCCCGAGGATGTGATCCTCACTCGCCGAGTGGTGCAAGCAGGGAAGCTGCTCAACATCGAGGTTTTGGATCACCTGATCTTGGGGCGCGATACCTGGGTGAGTATGAAAGACCGTCGGTTGGGGTTTGGGTGAAACAAGATGGCCTGGCAAGCGTGGCTCGCTGCCGCGGCTTTGATCCTCAGTGCTGGGATGATCGCCAGCGGCAGGTTCCCCATGGATTGGGTGGCCCTGGGCACCGTGTGGGTCCTCTATGCCGCGGGGATTATTTCGGAGCGGGAAGCTCTGGCCGGATTTGCCGCGCCCGCGACCATCACCCTGGCCGGGATTTATGTGGTCTCGGGCGGGCTGCGGCGTTCCGGTGCCATCGCCCTCATGGGCCGCTGGATGCTCGATGCGGGCGGGCGTTCGTCCCGACGCCTGGCAGGCCTGCTGTGGGGCGGGACCAGCCTATTCTCCGCGTTCATGGCCAACCTGGCGGCTTTGGTGATTATGCTCCCCCTCACCTATCGATTGAGTCGGGCGGCCAAAATCCCTCTGGGCAAACTGTTGTTGCCCATGGCGGTGTTCACCTCCTTGGGCGGCTATCTCACCCTGCTGGGCACGCCCCCCAACCTCATTGTCGCGGATATTTTGGCCCAAGAAACGGGCATCCGCCTGGGCTTGTTTTCCATCGCGGTGGTGGGGGTGCCCACACTGCTTTTTGCCTTGGGATGGGCACTGCTCGCAGGCACCCGCTATCTGCCCCAAACCGGTGAAAAACCGGTCAAGGTGGGGCCCAATCTCCAGGAACTGAGCAAAACCTATCACATCGAGGATAAATTCTACCGGCTGCGGGTGCGCGCGGGGTCGGACCTGGTGGGACGACGTCTACGGGAGCTCAAGCTACGGGATCGCTGGGGAGTCAATGTGGTGGGTGTGGCCCGCCCCGCTGGCGCGGCCTTCCGCCCCTGGCCCGATCTGATCCTGGAAGAAAATGACGAGATCATCGTCCAAGGGGAACGGGCCGATATTTTGCAAATGGCCTCCATCCATCATCTGGAACCCAAAGGCTCGGTCACGTTGATCGACCTGGCCCGATTAACCCCCGCCCAACTGGAACTGGCCGAGCTTCTCATCCCCCCTTATTCCTCCCTGGTAGAAAAGACGCTGCAGGAACTGCAATTTGCCCGAACCTATGGCGTCACTGTGCTCGCGATCTTGCGGGAAGGGGTGGCTTCGGCCCAACGATTGGCCCAAACTCCCCTGGCCCCCGGGGATCGGTTGTTGGTGGAAGGCTCCCCTCGGCAAATCCAGGCCTTGCGCAAAGACACCAATCTCATTGTGCTTTCCCAATTGGGGCCCAAACTGGAAGACCTGGTGGGCCCCACCTCCTATCTCATGTTGGGTATTCTGGCTGGGGTGGTGCTGCTCAGCCTGACAGGCTGGATAGCCCTGCCCATGATTGCCCTGCTGGGCGCGCTGGCCACCATCCTGGTAGGAGCCAGTGCCCCGCGTGAGGCTTATGACGATGTGGATTGGGGGATTGTGATATTTATCGCCCTCCTTATGCCCCTGGGCGCGGCTATGCGCCATTCGGGGCTGGCTGCGATGCTGGGAGATGCCCTGTTGATCTTGCTACAGGGGCTTTCACCCTACGCGTTGTTGGCCGCGCTTTTCCTCCTTTCGGTGGGCATGACCCAACTTCTTTCCAACTCCCTGCTGGCGTTGATCCTGACCCCCATCGCCATCTACATTGCCCAAAGCACGGGTTTAAGGCCCGAACCCCTGGTGTTGGCCATCATGGCGGGGGTGAGTGCCTCTTTCCTCACCCCCGCTACGGATGTTGTCATGATTCTGGTCCGGGCACCGGGCCGGTACACCTTTCGGCATTACCTGATCTTCAACCTGCCCATTATCCTGGTGATGGGCTTGGCCACGGTGTTTTTGGTTCCCAGTGTATGGGGCTGGTAAATCGTGGGGTTACCCCGCGCGTTGTGCGTCCACCACGGCCAAAGCGGCCATGTTGACGATATCGCGGGTTTCGGCACCGGTGGGGATCACGTGGAAGGGTTTGCCCATGCCCACCAGGATGGGGCCCACGGCTTCGGCTTTGCCCAGGTGCATGAGCAGCTTGTAAGCCGCGTTGGCCGCGTCCAGATTGGGGAAGACCAGGACATTGGCTCCCTTGACCCGGCTGAAGGGGAAGTTTTCTTCCACGATCTCGGGGGAGACCGCGGTATCCGCTTCCATCTCGCCGTCGATGGTCAAATCGGGCCGACGGGCCTTGACCAGTTCCACGGCTTTTTTGACCTTTTCGCTTTGCGGATATCGAGCACTGCCAAAGTTGGAGAAGGAAATCATGGCGATGCGAGGTTCGATGTTGAAGGTCTGGGCCACCTTGGCCGCGTCGATGGCGATATCCGCCAGGTCCTCCGCGGAGGGGTCCACATTCACCGTGGTATCGGTGAAGAAGTAAACTTTGTCTCGCACGATCATCAAATAAACCCCACTGACGATATGGACATCCTCCGCGGTTCCCAGCACCTGCAGGGCAGGCCGCAAGACTTCGGGATAACTGGCCGTAAGGCCGCTGACCGCCGCGTCCGCATCCCCCATGTCGACCATCAAGGGCGCCAGATAGGTGGGACGGCAAGCCAACTGTCGGGCTCTGGCCAAAGTCACGCCCTTGCGCTGGCGTAATTCGAAGAGCCGTTGGGCATACGCCTCTGTCTTCCCACATCGCCCCGGTTCGATAATCGTGGGCTTGAAGTTGAGCTTGAGGTTTTCGATGGTTTCCAGGATGACACTTTCCCGACCAATCAAGATGGGATCCGCGATGCCTTCCTGAATCAGAGCATAGGCCGCCCGGATCACCTTGGGATGTTCGCCCTGAGCCATGGCCACCCGTTTGGGCGCGTTTTGGGCTTGCCGGATGACATGGCGCATGACAGTCATACCCAGACCCTGGCGTGCCCGCAGTTGGTCCGGATATTTCTCCAGATCGATGTGACGTCGGGCCACGCCGGTTTCCATCGCGGCTTTGGCCACGGCCGGAGCCACCCAGGTCAGGACCCGAGGGTCCAGGGGTTTAGGGA
>JALWZT010000198.1 GCA_027002405.1 Anaerolineae bacterium
GCCTATGATACAACCTTCTCAAAAATGCTTCAACTCATCATCACCGCCAACGCCGCCAGTGTCGCCAACGCCGCCTATTTTCATCGTTATGTGGTGAGCCATCGCTCATGGTGACTGTTCCGTAAATCAGCAATCAGTGATCAGTTATCAGTAATCAGTTGCGGGGCTAGCCGGATTCATCCGGCGCCGTTTTATAGCCCGGCGACTTCATCGCCGGGCGGGCGTGGTGGACGCCACTTCGCTCGGCTAAACCACGCCAAATGCCTTGATTTTCGTCGTTATGCGGTGAGCTATCGCTCATGGTGACTGTTCCGTAAATAGAGCCTCGCGACGTCATTCCGAGGGAGCGTAGCGACCGAGGAATCTAGCGAAGCGCAAAAAACCACGGCATGGCGCTCGCTTCGCTCGCTAGATGCCCTTTCGGTTCCTCAGGGCAGGCTTCGCTCCCTCCGGTCGCTCAGCATGACGAATATCTGCGGAAATCTGCGTTGCATCTGCGTGCATCTGCGTTCCCACCTGCGACTTGCCACTTGCAAACCCGCAAACCGCATTCCCATTACCCAAAATAAAAAGCCGCCCCAAACGGGCGGCGGTGGTGGCCCATACGGGGTTCGAACCCGTGTCTCAGCCTTGAGAGGGCTGCATCCTAGTCCACTAGACGAATGGGCCATGTTTTCTCTTTGAACCCGCATTATTATACGGAAAAGCCCGGGTTTTGTCAATAAACCCGGCGTGTAACTGCCAACGTATCCCGCTTAGTAACCGTCTAAAAATGTGTTTCCGTTTTTGTGCTCATCGACTGAAGTCGAACACTTAAGGCCTACGGCCAGACCCCCTCTTTCATCTCCCCCGCAAGCGGGGGAGAACAGCGGAAGGGGATCAGATGACGGCCTCCGCCGTCCAAAACGGTAACAAAAGGGGTCGCCGAAGGGCGACCATTGGCGCGAAGCGCCTCCATAGGCACGAGTTTACTCGGCAAGTGTTGCGGCAGAAAAAGGGAAGTTATTTCTGGACGCTCACTTAGTAACCGTCTAAAAATTTGACATTGTCGAAGTAGTTACACCGGAATTCAGGAAAACCAAAATCCCTTATCCCCCCACTCCGCTGCCAAAGCCCTCACATCCATGGCGAAGGGGTTATCTTTCTATGGCTTTTGTGCTAAAATAAGAACATCATAAGATGGATTGCCTTCACTGCTTTAACAATCCCCAGGCATGCAATGTCGCATCCTCTCCCTAAAACAACGAGGTTAATAAAAATGGGTAAAAACACACTTACCGTCACCGATAATCGCACGGGCAAGATCTACGAACTCCCCATCACCGATGGGACCATCCGTGCGATGGATTTGCGACAGATCAAGGTTAGCGATGATGACTTCGGGATCATGAGTTATGATCCCGCGTTCAAGAACACAGCCTCCACCCGCAGCAAGATCACCTTCATCGACGGGGGGAAGGGGATCCTGCGTTACCGGGGCTATCCCATCGAGGAAATCGCGGAAAACGCTACTTATCTGGAAGCAGCCTATTTAGTGATGTACGGGGAACTCCCCACCCGAGACCAATACGAACAATGGGTCTACGACATCACGCATCACACCATGGTGCACGAAAACCTGCGCACCTTCCTGGATGGCTTCCGCTACGATGCTCATCCTATGGGCATTTTCATCAGCTCCGTAGCGGCCATGTCCACCTTCTATCCCGAAGCCAAAAACATCTTCGATCCGGCCTCGGTGGAACTGCAAACCAAACGCCTCATCGCCAAAGTCCCTACCATTGCCGCCTTTGCCTATCGCCATTCCCAGGGCCTCCCCTATTCCTACCCCGATAACGATCTCAGTTACGTGGGGAACTTCTTGAACATGATGTTCAAGATGACCGAACTGAAATACAAGCCCAATCCGGTCATCGAACGGGCCCTGGAGATCTTGTGGATTCTGCACCTCGACCATGAGCAGAACTGCTCGACGACCACCATGCGTGCCATTGGCAGCGCCCATGCCGACCCTTATGTGGCGGTAGCCGGGGCCGCGGCCGCGCTTTCCGGCCCGCTCCATGGCGGCGCCAATGAACGAGTCCTTCGCATGCTCAAACGCATTGGTAGCGTGGAAAACATCCCCGACTACCTGAAGCTGGTGGAAAGCGGCCATGAACGCCTCATGGGCTTTGGGCACCGGGTTTACAAGAATTACGATCCTCGAGCCCGCATCATCAAGAACTTCGCGCACGAAGTATTCAAAGTCACCGGCAAGAACCCCTTGCTGGATATCGCCATCGAGCTGGAAAAACGGGCTCTGAACGAAGAATACTTCATCAAGCGCAAGCTCTACCCCAACGTCGACTTCTACAGCGGCATCATTTACCAGGCCATCGGCATCCCCACCGAAATGTTCACGGTCATGTTTGCCATCCCTCGCACCGTGGGTTGGCTGGCCCAGTGGCGCGAAATGCTCCAGGACCCCGAACAACGCATCGCCCGCCCACGCCAGATATACGATGGCTACGGCGAACGCCACTTCGTGCCTATGGATCAGCGTGGCTAAGCCCCCTCCCTCTCCCTTCCGCAACGATGCGCCCCCGATTTTCGGGGGCGCTTTTCACATAGGCCATGTCTTCTTTCCGCTCTCGCTTTTTCCTGCTTCTCACCTTAAGCCTGCTGCTTCTGGTTCTGACCGGCATCCTGGGGGGGCGCCTCATCTGGCATCATTTTTGGCCCCAAACCCCCATCCAAAAACAGGTCATGCGGCTGGTGAGGCCCTGGCGCTTCAACCTGTGGGCCTACGAAAGTAAAGCCATCCTCCGCCAGGTCGATAACATGCTCACCCGGCCCGGCTCGCGACTGAATCCTCGCGACCAGGTGGCGATGGTGCGAGATTATGTCACCCTCACTCGCCGCATTCACCGGCTCAAAAGGGAAATCGAAGGGACCTACGCGGACCCCACCCTGGCAAACCCCCAGGCCGCCACCCAGGCTCAACAACAGACATTAGAACGCCTGCTTCAGCTCCAGGCCCAAGCCCGCCCCCTGGTCGAAGCCATCCTGGCGCGACAGGTGACCACGGTCATGAAAGACCTGCATCTGGATAGAGCCGGGATCCTCTTCCCCCCCATCGCCTTTCGGTTTAGCGCTTTACCCAATTATCTGATCGTCTCTCCCCGAGACCGCATCGAACTGGAAGCGGGCGTTCACCTGCGCCCGAACCTCACGGTGCCGCAGAAGGAGCACATCGAAGACCGGGTGGCCCGGGCCCTCAACCGATCCACCCTGGTGGAAGCTCTGGGGGGCCTGGGTGTATGGCCCACCATGATCAGTGACGAAGCCAGTCTTTCCTGGATCCTGGACACCATCGCCCATGAATGGGTGCACACCTACCTCGCCTTTCAACCTTTGGGATGGCATATGTTCGACAGCCCCCAAATGGACACCATCAACGAGACCGTCGCCACCATCATCGGGGAAGAAGTCGGGGCTGAAGTCGGTTATCGCTACTATGGCATTCCCAAACCCACACCACACCCCTTGCCCCAGCAACCCACCCAACTGCCCCCGCCCGATCCCCAGCACTTTGACTTTCAGGTGGAAATGCGCCGCACCCGGCTTCACGTCGATGCCCTGCTGGCCCAGGGCAAAGTAGAAGAGGCCGAGGCCTACATGGAAGCCCGACGGCGGGAATTCGTGGCCCACGGCTATCCTATCCGCAAACTCAACCAGGCTTACTTCGCGTTCCATGGCTCCTACGCCACCACCAGCGCCTCCACCGACCCCATCGGCCCCAAACTGCGGGAACTGCGCCAACTGACCCCAGACCTGGCCACCTTTCTGCACCAAGTCCAAACCATCCGCCGACCCCAGGACCTGGATCGGCTTCTGGCCCGATGGCGGGAGGCGCGAAATTGACATCCTTTTCAGGTCATGCGATAATCCCCCTGCTATCCTCCATGAACGACTCCCGAACTCGCCCTGCGGGCGTCGCGGTGATTGCTTTCATCTTTCTGGCCCTGGCCATTTTGGCCTTGGGCATTGCCGCGCGCTACGTGTTGCTGCCCGGAGGCACCCAGGCTCTCATTTTGCTTTTTACGCGCCTACAATGGCCGGTGACCCTCATCAATCTGTTGGCCATCCCGGCCCTTCTTTCCGCGGGATTCGCGACCTTGATCTTTCGAGGGCTCTGGCAAGGCCGGATGTGGGGTTGGGCCGCCGCGGTCTTTTTTAGTTTTTTGGGGATGCTCGGCACCCTGGCCGTGTTGGCTTTCTTCCTGGCCTTTTCCTATCACTCCCCGCAGACCGTAGGCCTGACCACCCTTCTCTTTTTCCTTTCTGCCCTGATTTTCATCTATCTTCTCAAGACCCCACCCCTTCCTCCTCCATCCCCGGTCATGCGGCCAGCAGCTCCCGCGGCACAGCCCCCTCAGGCCATCGCGGCGGCCGCGGTCCAGGTCGAACCCATCCCACCCTCTGGCCGCGTCCCCTACGCCACCTTGCACCACGCGCCCACCGTGGCCCTGGACCCCACACCGGCCCCCCGCCCTCCCAAGTCTCCCTTAGCCTGCCTCTTCGTCCTGGAAGGCCCTGAAAAAGGCCAACGTTTTGATTTGTATCAAACCTCGGTGCTCATTGGTCGCCATCCCCTTCAAGCCGACATCCATCTCACCGACCCCACGGTCAGCGCAGAACACGCCCGGCTTTTTTGGGATGCAGAGACCTGCTGGATTGAAGACCTGGCCAGCACCAACGGCGTTTATGTCCGACAGCATCGCGTCCAAAAGGCGCCACTCCAGGAAGGGGACATCATCCAACTGGGAGATACTCGCCTGATCTTCTCTCGGACATGTGACCCATCATGATCCCACAACCTGCCTCGCCTCCCACCCTGCGCATTGCCCAGGAGCCTCCCACCTTTGCCTGGCTTATTCGCCTAAACGGGCCCCAGCGGGGAGAGATCTATGCCATCCCCGGGGCTGGGCTTACCATCGGTCGCGCCCCGGATAATGACCTGGTGTTGGAGGATGAAACGGTCTCCCGGCACCATGCCCGCCTTTTGGTGGAATCCAGTCTTGGCCGCGCGCAGGTGTATATTCAGGACCTGGCCAGCATCAATGGCGTGCTTGTCAACGGCCAATCGGTGGTGCGCCATCTTCTTGAAGATGAGGACCGCGTGCTCGTTGGCGAAACCTTATTCGTATTCAAACAATTGTGATTTTATGATCGCCTCAATGGATCTCCCGCGATTTCTCAGCCACTGGTACAATTGGGGCGTGGCGATTGCTTTTGCCATCACCTTTGTCACCGCTTTGTGGATCTTTTTCGATTCTCAAAGCAATGGATATCAGGCCCCATTATGGCGATGGCTCTCCATGATCATGGCCATGGTGGTGACGCCCAGTGTGATCATCAGCTTCGTGCCCCATCTGGCCCTGGGGCTGCCTTCTGGCCTGCTTACCTTCCTGGCCGTGATGGGCGCGGCCGCGGCGCTGGTTGCCCTCCTTAGTCTCTTGCTCTATGGCCTGGGCGCGGGGGTTTCGCTGCCAGAAAGCGAGGAAGTGCTGGATGAAATCTCGGTCAGCCAGGGGGAAGGGCCTTCCGGCCCCAAGGCAGCGGGCATCAAGCCCGCGGCCACACCTCCTCGAGGGGTGAAACCTGTTACCACCAAAGAGCGCATCACCCCCACCCCCGACGATACGGTGCGCATCAAAAATGTGTATCGTCAGGCCATGCCCCTGGCCTGGTTGGTGGCTCTAAACGGCCCTTACACCGGCCGAGAATTCCGATTGCAGAAGGTCACGGACATTGGTCGCGAGCCCAATCATAACGATGTGGTCATCGAAGACCCCACCCTCTCCCGCCAGCACGCGCGCATTCGTTATGAAAAAGGGGCTTTTGTGATTTATGATCTGGCTAGTGTCAACGGGGTATTCGTCAATGGCCAACGGGTCCAACGCCGGGTGCTCACCCACGGCGATCGGATCAAGCTGGGACAGGTGATGTTTGGGATGCTGATCGTGGACGAGGATGAAACGAACAACGACGATGAGGTCGAGGCCCATGTCTGAGAAAAAGGTCAAGTATTATCAGGCTGCGGGGGGGGTAGTGCTGAACGACGGGGGCCAGGTATTGCTGCTCCGCCGCGAGGTGTGGCGCGAAGGGGAACTGCGGGAAGAGATTCGGCTGCCCAAAGGCCACATCGAGCCTGGGGAAACGGCTGCCGAAGCGGCCCTGCGGGAGGTGTGTGAAGAAAGTGGCTACTGCCATCTGGAGATCCTGGCAGACCTGGGGGAACGCCGTACGGTATTTGGGTATAAGGGGAAGTATGTCATCCGAGATGAGCGCTATTTCCTCATGGGTCTGACCCAACCCCACCGCCAGAAGCCCCATCATCCTCATCCCCATTCAGAGGAAGCGCTTTTTCGCCCCTTGTGGGCCGAATCGTTGGCCCAGGCCGAAGCCCTGCTCACCTTTGAATCGGAAAAGGCCTTCATCCGCCGGGCCGAAGCCCTGGTCCAAAAAGAACAGGCGTCATGAGCGATAGCTCGCCACATAACGACAAAAGGGGGGATGTAGGTGGCAGGTGGCAAGTGGCAGGTGAAGGAAATGCAGATTGACGCAGATAATCTTTAATCTTCGTGACACGGCCCACCGCGGGCCTGACAATCCTAATCCTGATCCTGATCCTAACACTACCGCACCACTCGCGAAAAACGCATGAGGATCTCCTGTCGGCCCCATAATTCTTCGCTAAACCCGGTGAAGTGGAAGCCCTGGGCCAGGTAAAATTGAATCGCAGGGTCGTTCTTGGTACTGAGCTCCACCAGGAATCCCCGCAGCTTGCGCTCCCGGCCCCATGCCATGACCCGGGTCAACAACGCGGCGCCAATGCTCTGGCGACGATAGGCCGGAGCGACCACATGCCGACGGATGTAGCCGGTTTTGGTCACGGGGTCCATCTCCAGATGGATGTATCCTAAAATCAGACGACCCTCATGAGCCGCGAAAATCCCATCCCCCCGCTGCCAGGCCTTGGCCAGATTGAAATCATCCTGGGGCGCGGGCACGCGCATGGGCCTGGGCAGATGAACGAGATGAAATTGCACCTGCAACCGCTGGGGCTCGTTGTGCAAGGTCATTTGCCAGACTTTCTGAGTGGTATAGGACGCGTCCAGCTTGGCGCATTCATTGAGATCATGGAGTGTGGGGCGACGAATGTAAATCACGCCATGCCTCCCTCTAAGGAATCGTCTAAAATGAGTTCCCGTTTTTGTGCTCATCGACTGAAGTCGAACACTTAAGGCCTACGGCCAATGGACGGCCTCCGCCGTCCAAAACGGCGACAAAAGGGGTCGACGAAGGTCGACCACCGGCGCGAAGCGCCTAAGGAGCTCGAGTTTACTCGGTCAGTATCGCGGCAAAAAAGGAAGTTATTTCTGGATGCTCGCTAAGGAAGTGCAAGATGAGAAAGGGCCGAAGAAAGGGATTCGCCCCGACGCAGCACATACGCGGGGATTTGGCTGGCCCAAAGCTCGGTCAGGGCTGCCCGATAGGAGGGGACCGGGCCAAAAGTCGAGGCCGCGATCAAAACCGCGGTGACGTTGATGCCTGCGTGTCGATAATCCCGCAACATCGCGATCCAGGCCGTGTCGACCGAAGGGGTGATCACCACCACGGTGCTGGTACGGCTCAGGTAGTAGCGTTCAGCCAAAAGCACCTGATCCAAGGTCAGGGCGTCGGGAGTCGGCTCCACCAGAGCCAGCATCTCCAAGATCTTGGTGAATTGCCGATAGCCCCGGTCCAGGTGCAACACTTCGCGACGCGGGGTGTACGCGATAAGCCCCACAGCCCGGCGTTCGGTAAGGTAACGACGGGCAATGGAACCGGCCGCGGCCGCGGCATATTCGATGGTGGCCGGAATCAGGTCCACCCGGCCCGCAGCGCCTTGCACCAACGCGGGCACATTTGTCAGGTCGGGTTCCTGCCAGGGCTGAGCCGTATGCCACGTGGCATCCAAATCCAGAAGCAACCATACATCGCTGGTAGGGTCCAACTCAAATTCCTTCACCATCAACTTGCCCGTGCGGGCGGTGGAACGCCAATGAATGCGGTTATAGCTATCGCCTGGTGCATATTCCCGTATCGTAGCCACGTTGGTGGTGAGGTAATGGGTCCGGCGACGGGCGATCTTGCCCCCGGGCAGATGTCCGGGAGGGAGCCGAAAGCCCGGGATGTCGTACGTGGCGGGGTAAATCAAGACGTGATGGGTCTGAGGGATCCGCTTTTCCCTTTGGAAAATCCCCAGAGGATCCCCGCTGCGCAGGATCACGGGCCCCAGACGATAACGCCCTCGCCGTACACACGGGGTGCGCACCGTCCAGATGTGAGGCTTGTTCCGACGCAAAGCCACCAACACCCGAGAGGCATGATGCCCCGGTAAATCGGACCTATCCACCACCTCCACCCAGAGTTTGGTCACCCAACCCCGGCTGGTCACTTCGAAGGATTCCTCTACAAATCGGCCCACCTGGCTACGGGGGGTGCGCACCCGTCGCTTGATTTCCAACCCCCGCAAATTCAGCCAGGTCCAGAGCCAGGATCCCACCAGGACCAGGGTGATGAAATAGAAGATGTTATAGAGGATGTCGCGACCGGTGGTCAGTGCCAGGAATAAACTGGCGCCCCAAATCAGGAAAGCGATCAGGACCGAAACGCGGCGCATGCGCTCTTCATCCCATCAGGATGGGGTGGCGTGGACGCCTGGGACAGGCACGCTGTTGAGGATTTCGTGCAGAATGGCTTCCGCGTGGATGTTTTTTATCCGGGCCGAGGGACTGACAAGAACGCGATGGGCCAATGTGACGGTCGCCAGGGCTTTCACGTCATCGGGCAAGACAAAATCTCGGTTCTGCAACGCGGCCAAAGCCCGAGAGGTCTTATAAAGGGCCAGGGAGCCCCGGGGGCTCGCGCCCAAATACACGTCGGGATGCTTGCGGGTGGCCTGGGTGATGGCGACAATATATGCCTTGATGGGGTCCGCAACATACACCTGCTTCACCGCTTCCTGCGCCTGCACCAATTCCTCATGGCTCACCACCTGTTGCAGGTCTTGGATCGGATGATGATCCTGCTGAGAGTTCAGAATCTCGATCTCGTGGCGCTCGTCCGGATATCCCAGATGGATGCGCATCATAAACCGATCCACTTGGGCTTCGGGCAGGGGGAAAGTGCCCTCGTATTCAATGGGGTTTTGCGTGGCCAGGACCAGAAAAGGGCGCCGCATGGGATAGGTGACCCCATCAATGGTGACCTGGCGTTCCTCCATGGCCTCGAGCAAAGCGGCCTGGGTTTTGGGGGTTGCCCGATTGATCTCATCGGCCAAAACGATCTGGGCGAAGATGGGGCCCGGGCGGAATTCAAATTCCTGAGTCTTCTGGTTAAAAACCGAAACGCCTGTCACATCGCTGGGCAACATATCGGGGGTAAACTGGATGCGATTGAAGGAGCAGCCAATGGATTTGGCAATGGCCCGGGCCAACATGGTTTTCCCCAGGCCAGGTACATCCTCGATAAGCAGATGGCCTTCACACAACAAGGCCAGAAGGGTACGCTCGATGGCTTCCTCTTTGCCCAGGATGACGCGAGAAACATTGTCGGTGACGCGTTGAGCGAACTGGTGAACCAAAGAAATGTCGGGCATGAAAACGTCCTCATGGATGGCATCGTCACATTCGATGCAAAATCACAGAAAATTGGTAACTATACAGGTATCCCACCCAATGCTTTGCCACGAAGGCTCGAAAGCCCCCCTCCGCCTCCCCCCGCACACGGGGGGAGAGGCGAAGACACGAAGAAAACCTTCTATTTTTTCCTTCGTGCCTTTGTGCCTTCGTGTCTTCGTGGTTTTTGCCTTGCTATGAAAGGGTAAGTGTATAGTTGCGAAAATTGTATCATAAGGCAGGTGCCAAACAAAAACGCCCTTACCGATAAGGGCGCCAGACACTCATCATGAACATAAGTGGAGAAAGGGATCACCCCGTATTTTTCATCCCAATCACGACGGGAAGCGTACGAATCAGAATTTTGAGGTCCTGCCAAAAAGAAGGGTTTTCGATGTATTTCAGGTCCCAGCGCACGATCTCGGGGAAGGGGATGCTGCTGCGGCCGTTGATCTGAGCCAGGCCCGTGATACCGGGCAAAACCGAAAGCCGGGGAAGGTACCAGTCCAGATAAGCCTCGGCCTCATAGTCGATGGAAGGTCGGGGCCCCACCAGGCTCATATCGCCCTTGAGGATATTGAAAAGCTGGGGCAGCTCATCCAGGCTGGTCTTGCGCAACACTCGGCCCACACGCGTGATCACCCGGCCATTGGTGGCGGGCTTCAACAAACCGCCATTTTCTTTGGGCGCTTTGGTGATTTCGCCTCGAATCACCCTTTGGGCAAATTCTTTATTTGCTTGCGTATGATCTTGGGTATGGATCATGGAGCGGAATTTATAAAAACGAAAGGTTCTGCCCCCCAGCCCCACACGTTTTTGCACAATGATCGCGGGCCCTCCATCATCCAGCTTGATGGCCATATAAATCAGCAAAAACAAGGGGGAAAAGAGAATAAGCAGGATCAGTGCTACCACAAAATCAAACGCGCGTTTGATTACTCGATAACGCCAGGGGAGCTCCGCGATGGGTACATACCCCACGACATACTCCTCATCGCTGGCGGCATCTTTGTAACCAGCGGTTCCCGGGCCGAAGGCCGGGTTGACAATTTGTGGCTTGGTGCTGAGCATCTTTGCTTCTTTCCTCCCTGGTGGGGCCGAGTCATGCTCGGAAAGTGTGTTTGGAACAAAGGACATGAGCCTCGCCCCTGCGAAAACAGAGGCGAGGCATGGAGCGAAGCATTATGGAGTGCGAATCATGGGCATGAAGATATTGCTTTCGGTGGCAACCGGCGGATGGCTAAAGTCAATCCGAAGCATCTGATTTTCCACCACGTAAAGCATCAGGCTGGGAGGATTCAACGATTCGTAGCCATCGGGAGGGGTTGCGGAGAGGGTGTATTGGCCGGGAGAGACCTCGTCAATCTCGTAATAGCCACTACTGGTCGTCACCGTGGTGTAATCGTAAGCACCATCCAGAGTCACCGTGGCCTGGGGGATGCCCTGTTCCCACGGATCGCGCTGGCCGTTTTCGTTCCCGTCGATGTAGACAAATCCTTTCACGCCGGTCTTTACAGGCTCTCGGAACTCATCGACCTTCTGCACATCCACGTGGTGAATGTATTCATCACCATCCGACTCGCCGGTGAGAGGATCTCGGGAATCGATGGCGATATCACCGTTGCCATCGAACAAGCCATTGTTGAAATTACCATCCTCGATGAGGAAGGTAGCCACCTTCCACTGGCCCGTTCCGGTCTTGGTGATGTAAGGATCGGGGTTTTCCAGCACGCCCGTGGTGGGCAAACCACCGTCCAGGGCCAGGCCTCGCTGCACCGTCCAATCATTGATGGCGTAGGGCGTGGCCATCTTGGGCCCCGTGACACTGTCATATTGCAGGAACCACTTATCCGTCCCCGTATCCAGGTAGGTCACGGTGACAATGGCCTTGTAGGTCGTGGGGGTCGTTTGATCAAAGTATTTATCCGCCGCGTCGAAGATAAAACGCACGTTACCCGAAGCCTGGTCTGTGCGACGGGCAATCCAACCGGGGTCCACTTCTTTCTGCACGGTCGTCTCGTTGCCCACCAGGTGATACAACCCGGCATCATATAACTTCTGATCAAAGGGATGCTCATTCAAATGCCAGGGCTTCTGGTATTCCTCTTTGCTATTGCTTCCCGTCCAGCGGATGCGGGGATCATCGGTCACGGGGATGGTCACGGCCTGATACTTGCGCAAGTGACGCTGGGTGAGGAAGAACTCGTAATTCCCCACATAGGGCCAGTAGTCACAGCCGCTGTTGCAGTACCAGTAATTCAGGATCACGGGATTCCGATGTTCGCTCATGCGGGCCCAAATGGTGGGAGGGGGATCCTGGCCTGGTAAGAAGCCTTTGCCCATGTATTTGGTCGTCCATTTGGCAATGTCCCGGTTTACCTGATTATCCATGTCCCGATAGTTCCAAAAGCTGGACAGGCGCATATAGTCCGCGCGGAAATGGAGAATGCGGGCCATGGTCACATAGAACTCGTTATCCGTACCGGTCATGTACCCATAGCTTTCCAACTGAATGGGGATGCTGTTGCCATAGAGGGCAATCTGGTCCCAAATCCCCACGCAATTGGCCCGCGGGTCGGGATTATCGCACAGCAGGAGGGAGGGGAAGTCCGAGGTGGCACCATTCACCGAGATGCCAATCCGCTTTTGATTGGCATAGGCAGCGATATCTCGGCGTTCCGTAGGGCTGCGATAGAAAGGCGCGTTTTGGACCGTCAATGCAATGCGGGGGAAACCCGAACCATCATAGAAGGCATCCGCGTACATGTCCATGACGCGTTTCACATAGGCCACCCAGTCTGAGGTGGAAACATGCTTCAGAAGGAAGGGATCATCCATGTTATCCACAGGGATGTTTTCGCCATCCTTCCCGGTGCCGATGGAAACCCAGCCGATCTTGTCACGATAAGGGGAATTCAACAGGTGATCCGCCAGAGCATGGATGAAAAGGCGGTACTCTTTCTGATAAAAGCCATCGTTGTAATTGGGCACGTACCAGGGACCACCATAGTTGGTGCATCCCTCATAGCCCCGTTGATCCGGCTCATCGGCCTTTAAGACCGCGTCATCGCTGGTGCCAAAGACCCCATCGCGACCGGCCTGGACATATTTGGGCATGGCATCCACCCCTTGATCGATGATGCCACAAGGGGAAGAAAGACGGCCGGTATAGGTATTGATGGCGATACCCACGGTTTGGTACCCCAAACCCACATTGGTTTCGATCCATCGATCCAGATCGTCGAAGTTGTATTTCCCAGGGGCAGAATTAAAGGCAGCCCAGTTCCAAAAGGAATACGCGCCCACCGCGTGGTAGGGCTGGCCGGGCACGGGGTTCCAGGTGCTGCTGGGGATGAAAAAGCCGGGCTTCCCCGCGGGCGGCAAGGCGAGGTTCACGCCCTCCGGTTCGACCGCAGGCGTTGCCACGGGTTCTCCGCCGCCGTTGGCGAAAACATGAGGCGAGAGCCAAAGGACAAGTGTAAGGGTTACAATCGTCGCAAGAAGCAGGAATGTCTTCTTGTGCATGAAGAGAAAAACCTCCGTCAGTATGGTGTTGGTCGCTCTTCCGGGCTCGGGGCATCCGCGTCAGGAGCAGCAGGATGCACAAAGTCCCAGGCTAAACCAACAGATTTTATTTTAGTCGGTCGAGATGAAAATCCCATGAATGTTTCTATTTTCAAAGATGACAAAAATTTCACCTTTGGTAAATAGGTGCCACGAACGGCCGTGCGCCGATACCGATGAAAAGCTCACGCGAAGCCGCAAAGGCCGCCAAACGGGTTTGCAAGTGGCAGGTGAGCATGAGACCTCGGAGGGTCTGCGCAGACCTCCGAGGTCTGGGGCCACCACGCCCGCCCGGCGATGAAGTCGCCGGGCTATAAAACGGCGCCGGATGATGGAGTTTTACAAATTAAACGGGTCATAGGCCTCATTCTATTACCAGATTGTTTTGTAAACGTTCATAATCCGGCTAGCCCCGCAACTGATTACTGATGACTGATCACTGATTACTTTCTTCGTGCCTTCCCCTCCCCCGGGTGCGGGGAAGCCGGAGGAGGGCCTTCGAGCCTTCGTGGCTCTATTTACGGAACAGTCACCACGGACGACTGTCCACCGATACGGGTGAAAACGCCTCGCAGCCAGGCTGGCAGACCGTGAAACGTGATGCGTGATGCGTAAGGCTCTCACGTTTCACGTTTCACGCATCACGCCCATTGCTGCCTCGCCCAACGTGGGCTTCGAGTTGCTTTTGCAAACGAACACAACGCTATTTACGGAACAGTCGCCATGAGCAAGAGCTCACCACATAACGACGAAAATGGGGACGCAGATGTTCGTCATGCTGAGCGACCGAAGGGAGCGAAGCATCTAGCGAGCGAAGCGAGCGCCATGCCGTGTTTTTTGCGCTTCGCTAGATTCCTCGGTCGCTTCGCTCCCTCGGAATGACGTCGCGAGGCTCTATTTTCGGAACAGATTGCTGGATGATATCACAGAATCCAAAAATTCTTCAAAAACAACACCCCAGGCCGCAACCTGGGGTGAGTAGGGGTCACACAAAGCTCGGTGCTCATTTGGCAATGATGTTCACCAGCCGGCCCGGCACCACAATCACTTTGCGGATGGGCTTATCGCCAATCCACTTTTGTACCCGTTCATTGGCCAGAGCCAGTTTTTCCAGCTCTTCCCGGCTGGCTTCGGCCGAAACGGTGATGCGGGCCCGCACCTTGCCGTTGACCTGAACCGCGATTTCTACCTCTTCCTCCTTGGCCAGCTCAGAATCGGCCTGGGGCCAGGATTGGAGATGGATGCTATAGGGCTTGCCCAAACGGGACCACAGTTCCTCGCTGATGTGGGGCATGGCGGGCGCCATCATCAGCAACAGGGTCTCGATGGCTTCATGCCACGCGTCCGTACCGTAAACTTCGGTCTCTTTGGCCGCGTTCAGGGTGTTGCTGAACCCCATCAAGGCCGCGATCATGGTGTTGAACTTGAAATTTTCGTAGTCGCTGGTGACTTTCATCAGGGTCTGATGCGTGGCCCGACGCAGATCGCGTCTCTGTTTGGGCGTGGGGTCCCCCTGCGCTCTCCTTTTGGGTTCATCCAACACCAGGGCCCAGACACGATGCAAGAAGCGATGGACACCGTCGATGGCCCGCGGGTTCCAGGGTCCCCCTTCATCCCAGGGACCGATGAACATGAGGAACGCGCGCACCGTGTCCGCGCCATATTGGCTCACATAATCATCGGGATTCACCACATTGCCCCGGGATTTGGACATCTTTTCGCCATCCTCGCCCAGGATCATGCCCTGGTTGAAAAGCCGCAGCATGGGTTCATCGAAATCAACCAGCCCCATATCCCGCATGACTTTGGTGAAGAAGCGGGTGTAGAGCAGATGCATGGTGGCGTGTTCGATGCCGCCGGTGTATTGATCCACGGGCAGCCAGTATGCGCCGACGGCCTGGTCCCAGGGGACGTCGTCCGGGCTCAGGGTCTCGCCCTCCTTCCAGTAGGGGGAGAGATAGGCGTATTGATACCAGGAGGAATCCATGAAGGTGTCCATGGTATCGGTTTCCCGCTGTGCGTCCGCGCCGCAGACCGGGCATGTCACATGCAGGAAGCCTTCGTGGTATTTCAGAGGGCTTTCGCCCGTGGGCCGGAATTCTGCATCCTCGGGCAGAAGCACGGGCAGGTCTTCGTAAGGCACAGGCACCACGCCGCAATTGGGACAGTGGATCATGGGGATGGGGGTGCCCCAGTAGCGCTGGCGGCTGATGAGCCAATCGCGCAGGCGGTAATTCACCTTCCGCTCGCCCGCCGCGTGGGTTTCTAACCAGGCAGCCACCTGGTCGAAGCTTTCGGGCCAGGCCAGGCCGGTGAAGGGCCCGCTGTTCATCATAACGCTGTTTTCCTTCACCTCATAGGCCCGTTCCATCGCGGCCGCGGCCTCCTCGCTCCACGCGCTTTCATCGCCCGCCTCCCATACATCCTTGGGGACAATGACGATGGGCGTGGGCAGACCGTACTTGCGCGCGAACTCGAAGTCCCGCTGGTCGTGCGCGGGCACGGCCATGATGGCGCCCGTGCCGTAGGTCATGAGCACGTATTCCGCAATAAAAATGGGGATGGGCTGACCGTTGGCCGGGTTGATGGCGTAAGCGCCGGTGAAGACGCCGGTCTTCTCCCCCGCTTCCTGCTGCCGCGCGAGCTCGCTCTTGTTCCTGGCCTCGGTCACGTAGGCTTCCACTTCCGCGCGATGTTCGGGCGTCGTGATTTTCTCCACCAAAGGATGCTCGGGCGCCAGCACTGCGAAGCTCATGCCAAAGATGGTGTCGGGCCGGGTGGTGAAGACGCGGAAGCTCAGATCTTCCTGCCCCTGAATTTTCATGGCGAATTCGACCCCTTCGCTGCGCCCGATCCAGTTGCGCTGCAACACCTTCACCCGCTCCGGCCAATCAATCTTTTCCAATCCCTCCAGCAGCTCATCCGCGTATTTGGTGATGCGGAACTTCCACTGGGTCAGATTCTTGATGATCACCGGGGTGCCGCAGCGTTCACACTTCCCATCCCATACCTGCTCTCGGGCCAGGGTCGTGTTGCAATGGGGGCAGAACTGAACCGGAGCCTTTTCGCGATAAGCCAGGCCCATCTCATAAAACTTGAGGAAGAACCACTGATTCCACTGGTAATACCCGGGAAGGCAGGTGATGGCCTCGTGCTCCCAATCGAACATGGCGCCCATCTGGCGCAACTGGCCCCGCATGCGCTCGATATTGGCCATGGTCCACTTATGGGGATGGATGTTGTGACGGATGGCTGCGTTTTCCGCGGGCAGGCCGAACGCGTCGAAGCCGATGGGAAACCAGACGTTCTTGCCATTCATGCGGGCGAAACGCGCGCCTGCATCCGAGGGGGACATGGCGTACCAATGGCCTGTATGCAGGTCGCCGCTGGGGTAAGGGAGCATGGTCAGGAAGTACCACTTTTCCTTATCCGGGTCTTCCACCCGTTTGTATAACCCGGTTTCCTCCCAGGTTTTCTGCCACTTCTTTTCGATGGTTTGGGGATCGTAGCGGTCACTCATAGGTCATTTTCCAAATGGAGTTAGATAGGGCGTTCTGTCTCAGGAAGAGGGAACTCCTCAAGATAAAGTTCGGTCGCTTCTCTAAGGTTTTCAATCGCCTCTTCGATCGTATAGCCCTGGCTGACTGTGCCTACTTCCGGACATTCTGCCACATAAATGTCATCCTCTTTATGAACGATAGCAGTAAAGGTGCGTTCTCTCATGGGTAACCTCTCCTTCTTACATAAACGCCTCGCGTGGCGGGCTGAAGAGCTCGATGAGCACGGTGGGTTCCAGGACCCGGGCCTCGTGCTCGACCCCGCCCGGGATGGCGTAGGAATCGCCCGGGCCCGCGATCCAGGTTTCTCCGGCCACGGTGAACTGCACCCGGCCCGACAACACGTAGCCCACCTGCTCGTGGGGATGGCTGTGCATGGGCACAACCACGCCCGCCTCCGCGGTGAACTCGCATAGCATCATCTTTTCGCCCCAGACCAGGGTGCGGCGCACCAGGCCGGGAAGCATTTCCACAGGGGTGGCATCATCATGAAGCATCTTCGTCCGCATAGGCGCTCACTTCTTGATTTCTTGAATGATGGTTTTATGAAAACGCGGTCGCTGGTTGCAAGGCGCAGGTGGCAGATCGTAATACGTAATGCGTGATGCGTAACGCTCTCACGTCTCACGTTTTACGCATCACGTCCGTTGTCGCCTCGCTCAACGTTGTCCTGATGATCTCAATCCTAATCCTGATCCGAATCCTATTTTCAAAGCAGTCCGACGGCGGGCCACCCCGCGCCGATACCGACGAAAATGCCTCGCGGCCAGGGCGGCGTGACTCGTATTCCGTATTGCGTATTGCGTAACGACTGGACGGAATACGTGTAAAGTCTCAACACATCGTTTACAACTAAAGTCTCAAGACATAGTTGACAAGTACGGCTCAAAAAGTCTCAAGACATAGTTGACACTTATGCTAACCTTTGGGGAGATTCATCTTTCCG
>JALWZT010000199.1:0-1694 GCA_027002405.1 Anaerolineae bacterium
CTCGGAGACCCCTCCAGGCTCGCGGCCAGGCCTTTTCTTCATCGCCGCCCGCTGGGTTGCTGACTAAAGTCACCCTTTTTGGGCCTATGGCCAATGGACGGCCTACGCCGTCCAGCCTTCCGGTCGCTGCAGGTCGACCATTGGCGCGAAGCGCCTCCATAGGCACGAGTTTACTCGGCAAGGGTTGCAGCAAAAAGGGAAGTTATTTCTGGAGGCTCACTTTGGCAAAGAGCGCCGTGGATTCCCAGTGGTGGGCGTCAACCATTACGAGGCCGAAGCCTTCGCCAACTGGCTGACCTGGCTGTTGAAGCGACTGCGCGCGGGAGAGGACGTGGCGGCGGAGGATCAGGCGCTGGTGGCGGACTTGCTGGACCAGAAGGGTTGCTCGCGGGTGCGTTTGCCCACCCCGGCGGAATGGGTTATCATGGCGGGTGGACTGGCGAATAAAGCTCGCTATCCCTGGGACCCGCCCCGCGGCCCCGCCACCGAAACCGTTGAGGACGTTATCCTCCGTGCCAATACTGACGAATCCAGCATCCACCGCACCTCGTCTGTGGCCATGTATCCCCAGGACAGCAGCCAGCCCTTCGGGTTGTTCGACCTGGCGGGCAACGTCTGGGAATGGACAGATACTCTTGATGAAGATCTTCCTGAATGGGCCCATTTGCTGTGTGGCGGCTCGTGGAACTATAATAGCAGCTTCGCCCGCGTCGCCGATGATAACAGGGGCCTCCGCGACATTTCACTTGACTACATCGGGTTCCGATTGGTCTCCCCCATTGAATTCTGATTTCTGGCCGAATGAATTCGGGCTATCCAGGCCCGCAGCCACACCCCCTCTTCGTCTTCCCCGCCCGCTGGGTTGCTGACTAAAGTCACCCTCTTTAGGCCTACGGCCAGTGGACAGCCTTCGCCGTCCAGTCCTTCCTTTTGGTCGGCGCAGGCCGACCACTGGTGCGAAGCGCCTACGAAAGTCCGAGTTCACTCGGAGACCCCCAAACAAGCTCGCTCGGCAAAATACCCCCAAGGAAACATCATGCGCACCGACAAGATCGAGCTCTATGTGCATCTCGTCTGGGCCACGTGGGATCGCCTGCCCATGATCATACCCGAGATTGAACGGGCCTTGTACCGCAGCATCGGGGATATCGCTCAAACTCTGGGTTGTCAGGTCCTGGCAATCAATGGCATGCCCGACCACGTTCATGTTTTACTCCGCATCCCCGCTACGCTGTCTGTCTCCAAACTGGTGCAACAACTCAAAGGCTATTCTTCTCGTTTTGTCAATGATCAGCTCCAGCTCGATTATCGATTCAAGTGGACGGGGTATTACGGCGCATTCAGCGTCAGCCGTTGGGATGTTCCCAAAATCATGGCTTATATCAACGGTCAAAAAGAGCGCCACAATGCAGACGAATTGCTGCCAGAGCTGGAGGATTTCTTTGAGTATTACGATGGGCCGTTGAGAGGTTAAATCTGCGATGGCTTGGTCGCCGCAGGGCGACCATTGGTGCGAAGCGCCTACGAAAGTCCGAGTTCACTCGGAGACCCCTCCAAAGCGCGAAGTCACTCAGCGGATCTCCCCCGCCCGTGGGGTTGCTGACTAAAGTCACCCTTTTTGGGCCTACGGCCAGTGGACGGCCTCCGTTGTCCATTTCCGGTCGACGAAGGTCGACCATTGGCGCGAAGCGCCT
>JALWZT010000199.1:1794-5423 GCA_027002405.1 Anaerolineae bacterium
TCCCCCGCCCGTGGGGTTGCTGACTAAAGTCACCCTTTTTGGGCCTACGGCCAGTGGACGGCCTCCGTTGTCCATTTCCGGTCGACGAAGGTCGACCATTGGCGCGAAGCGCCTACATAAGTCCGAGTTCACTCGGAGAGCCCTCCAAGGCACAAGCTCGCTCGACAAAATACTCCCCAAGGAGACGTCATGCGCGCCGATAAGATCGAACTCTACGTGCATCTCGTCTGGGCCACGTGGGATCGCCTGCCCATGATCATGCCCGAGATTGAACGGGCCTTGTACCGCAGCATCGGGGACATCGCTCAAACTCTGGGTTGTCAGGTCCTGGCAATCAATGGCATGCCCGACCACGTTCATGTTTTACTCCGCATCCCCGCTACGCTGTCTGTCTCCAAACTGGTGCAACAACTCAAAGGCTATTCTTCTCGTTTTGTCAATGATCAGCTCCAGCTCGATTATCGATTCAAGTGGACGGGGTATTACGGCGCATTCAGCGTCAGCCGTTGGGATGTTCCCAAAATCATGGCTTATATCAACGGTCAAAAAGAGCGCCACAATGCAGACGAATTGCTGCCAGAGCTGGAGGATTTCTTTGAGTATTACGATGGGCCGTTGAGAGGTTAAATCTGCGATGGCTTGGTCGCCGCAGGGCGACCATTGGTGCGAAGCGCCTACGAAAGTCCGAGTTCACTCGGAGACCACATACCGACGAAAACAGGACGCAGATTTGCGCTGATGCAACGCAGATTTCCGCAGATGGTCTTATGTTCAACTACTGAACACTGAACACTGAATACTGAACACTCCCATTGTCGCCTCGCTCAACGTTGTCCTGACGATCCTCAATCCTAATCCTGATCCGAATCCTATTTACAAAACAGCCCCCGTTCCCACCATCATCACCATCTCGAGGTGTGTATGGAAGAGCGTGAGGGGGGCCGCCGCGACCGCGGCCCGCATACGCCCCATCCCCGCCTCATACGCTTCATCGGAAAGCATGGCCAGTTGCGATGTCGCGTTTTTGGCCAGAAACGCATCCCCAAAAACCTCTTCTCCCACAAAAGTCACATCCACCACGTGGACGACCCGTGAGCTGATCTGCCCGAAACCCGCCTCCGTCATCCACGCCCGCACCTGCTCCCAGGCAGGATAGCGGGCTTCGTCCATCTCCCGCACGGCCGGGAAGTAATCGTAAATGTACCAGGCGCTGCCGGCCGCGACAGGGTTCGCGCCTACGACAGCGATCGCGCCGCCCGGGGCCAGGGCCCGCCGCGCGGCAAGGAAAAAACGCCGGGGATCGGTGAGATGGTGGAGGACATGGACCAGGTAGATGAAATCGAAGCTGGCCGGGGCCAGGGGCAGGGCCTCTCCTACGGCCTGGATGAGGGGGACGCGCGGGAGACGCGGCCGGGCCTGGAGCAGCATCCCCCGCGAAGGGTCCAGGCCCGCAAGCCAGCGCTCGGACGCTTGCAATGCCTCCAGCCAGCGACCCGTGCCACAGCCCACCTCCAGCACACGGCCGGCCCCAACCGCGGCGGCCGCCTCGTTCAGGGCTCGGGCCACGCCGGGCATGGGACTTTGGGCGTAGCGGCGGTGGTAATCCCCAGCCACGTCGTCGTAGTTCAGGCTCGACATGCTTAGGGATGGACCAGGGGTAGATAAAGGATGGGGGGAGGCGTCTGTTCCCCCAGGTTGATCATACCTGCTCGCCCCGCGGCCAGGATGACCAGGGGCGGCTGCACACGGAAATCCCTCACGCCATCCTCCGCGGTATAAAGGCGCACTTCGCGCGGATGGGCTGGGTCCACCACATTGATGACCCGCAATTGAGATCCTACCGCCACATACGCCCAGCCGGGCAGCGCCTGGACGCGATGGGCCCTACCCTGCGCCCCCGTCAGAGGCATGGTAGCCAGAGGTTGCGGGGCTTCGGGGGACATCAGGTCCACGGTTTGGAGGGAGGTATCCGTGAGGATAAGGAGGATGTGGCCATCCAGGGCCATGTCGCGAATGGGCCCTTCCACACTCAATTCCGCCAGAGGCACATCGGGTGTCTCCAGGCGGGCGATGCGGATGGCATGATGGAACGGATCTTCGTTGATGCCCCAAATGACGGAGGGGGACGAACCGGGCAGGAGAAGGGCAGCGTCCGGCGACAATTCGATTTTGTCTACCAGGTTCATATAATCCAGGCTGCGGGCGTCGACGATATAGGTCCAGGTCCTTGGCGGGTGGGCGTAATCTTCCTCTGTTGTCGTGAGGAATATGTAGCCGCTGGGATCAGGCAGCACCCGTACGGCAGTCATCGAATCCACCGGCGCAACGTGGCAGGCTGCGAGGGGACCCTGAATGAGATCCGCGACACAGATCTGGTTGGGGACATCCCAGTCGTAAGGGGGGCCGTAGTGTCGGCCCAGATAGGCCCGGCCGTTCAACAGCCGCGCGGTCAAGGCATTGTAGCGATAGGTTCCCAAAGCAACCGGACGACGGGGAGCATCGTTCTGAATGAAATAGAGGCGTTTGCCATCCCACATGTAAGCCATGGCCCCGGCACTGCTCACGGCCTGCGCGGCCTGGTCGCGGCGGATGATGGTCAACGGCTCCAGGCGGGCGCTGTCGAACGCGGCCAGCCGTCCGTGCAGAGTGGCCCAAACACGGGGCGAAGTGGCCAGGATAGGAACCACGGAATCTTCTACTTCTTGCGTGTCCACCAGGATGGGATGGTCGGGATCGCTGACGTTGAATTTGAGTAGCTCGTAAAAGGATCGACCATAACCACAACAATACGTCGTGGTGTCGATCTGGCCTATGAACAGATTCTCCTCTGTAAAGGCCATGCCGTGGAAAAAGTAATCGTGATCTCGCGCCCAGCCCTCTTTTTCAAAGACGCCCCGGGGTACGGGCGACTGGCCCACCGGCACGTCCACGATATGCAGTCGCATCCAGGAAGTCAATCCCCCCGTGGCGGCGTCATTGCTCCTGGAAAAAAGATAGAGCCGTTCCCCCACGGCGAGCATCTCCGTGATGCGATTGACAGAGTAATCCCCGGAGGGCAATAGATAGACGCCCGTCTTCTGCACCTGGGTGGGGTCAGTTAAGTTGTAGATGCCTACGGCATCTCTGGTTTCCAGAATGAACGCCTGATTCCCTGCGATTTGCACCTCTCCCAAGGGTAAAAGGAAGGTGGCCAATGGGACGGGCGTGGCCGGCTCGGTGATATCGAGCGCGGTCCAGGTTTGCCCGTCGAAAAGATAGAGTCGTTGGCCGTCGAGGTGAATGTCACCTACCAGATGGGGGAGATGGGTTACGAGATGGGGATGATAGAGGTCGGATATATCGATGATCGCCAGGCCGCGAGCCTGGGCAAACAGGAAGTCGCCCTGGACCCCCAGGGAGGTGATGGGGCCGGGAAGGGTGAGGGTGGCATACAGCATGGGAGACCGAGGCAGGAACCAGGTGTTGTAAATGAAGAGCTCCTCATTCTGGGCGGCGAAGAGGATGTCGTCCCGGGCAGCAATGGGGCCGGTGAGATGGAAGAAGGGGTCACTGGCAATATCTCCCAGGCGGGAAAATCCGACATTGGGAGGCGGCGTGGACGTGGGCGTGGGCGTGAAGGGGGGTGAAGT
>JALWZT010000200.1 GCA_027002405.1 Anaerolineae bacterium
CTTGCCATCATGCCTACCCTTGACAAACGAGTCGAGCCCCTCGGGCCGACCCTCCATAGCGCTTGCCGTACCTTCTCTCCCCTTTTTTGTCGATTTTTTAAGCACCCTCCCCGGAGTGGGGGAGGAATCAAAGGAGGGGGCCTGCGCCCCTATGGGCACGAGTTTACTCGGCAAGTGTTGCGGCAAAAAAGGGAAGTTATTTCTGGACGCTCACTAGCGATTCCGCCCGTAGCGTTCGTGGCTGGAGACCCAATCGGTGGTGGAGATGGCCGCGGCCAGGGAGATTTCCCCTGCCAGGACCGTGGCTGCCACGATCTCGGCGAATTTCTTGACCTTGCCCGCGCCATAACATCCCAAGATCTCCAGACATTCTCGCTGGGTGGGCAGGCCCGTGCCTCCACCATAGGTGGCCACAATGAGCGAGGGGATGGTGATGGAGATGTAGAGGTCCTTTTCGGGCGTGAGCTCGGCATAGAGAATGCCGGCCGAGCTTTCCGACACGTTGGCCACATCCTGGCCCGTGGCAATGAAGATGGCCGTGATGCCATTGGCCGAATGTAACCCGTTGTTATTGGCCCCGGAAAGGATGGCCCCTACATTGGCCACGCCGTAGTGATAGGCCAGGCTTTCGGGCTCTACCCGCATGTGCTGGATGAGCACATCTCGGGGGATGGTGGCTTCGGCAATGACCCGCTTCCCCCGGGTGCGCATGACATTGACTTGGGACGCCTTCTTATCCGTGGCCAGGTTGGATTCCAAATAGAACCGGGTGATGTTGCCCGGATAGTTGTCGATGATCCAACTGCACGCGGCAAAGGTGGCCCGACCCACCATGTTCTGCCCGGCCGCGTCACCCGTGGTGTAATTGAAGCGTAAATACGCGAATTTATTGGAAAGATAATAGTCGATGTAAATCAGTTTCGCGACCCGGGAGGTGGCTTCGGCCTCTTCCTTCACCTGGTCGAAATGCGCCTGCACCCATTCGGTGAAGTCTCGGGCTTCTCGGGCGTTTTCGAACACAAAGACCGGGGCCCGCTGCATCGCGTCGCCCACCACCGTGACCGTGGCCCCGCCGGAAAGATTGAGCACCTTCATCCCCCGGTTGTAGGAGGCCACCAGGGTGCCTTCGGTGGTGGCCAAAGGCACGTAGAACTCCCCGCGCGCGTGTTCCCCGTTCACCTGGATGGGGCCGGCAAAGCCGATGGGCACCTGGGCCACGCCCGTGAAGTTTTCGATGTTCCCTTTGGTCACGTGGGGATCAAAAGAATAATGGGAAATGTGTTTGAGCTTGATGCCGGTCTTCTTTTCGATGAATTTCTGCCGGGCTTTGATGATTTTATCCCCGTAGTTGTCGATGGGGTCCCGAGGGATGCGCTCGATGTGCGCGTCCTTTTCGCTTATGGCATCCTCCACCTTGACTTTAAGCCGACCATACTCCGCGGTTTCGAATTCGATTTCGATCTTGTGCTTGCCCGGGTCCAGAGGGGGGATATCCAGGACGAGTTCCATGACCTGACGGAGAGGGAAAGGGAGCGGGTTGGCTCGTAATTGGGGAGGGGTGAGCACCGTCCCTTTTTCGTCCTCGATTTCCATGACGATTTTATCCAGGGGCACGGCCCGACCGTCGACTTTCACACTGATCAACCCGGTGAGGGTGACGTCTGTGAGCCGATTCTTGACCTTAAAGGCCACGCCTTCGCCCGAGTTTCGCAGGCTGCCAAAGGTGTAGAGCTGTTTGAGAATGAGGCTGGGAATACGCATGGGGAGTTTTCCTTATTCAAATGAATGGCGGGCGCGGTTCACTTTTGATGATGGGGAACGTGGCGCATTTGAGGTTGGATATTGGGTATTGGGTATTGGGTATTCGAATCGTTCTGGAACGGATGCCACGAGCGATGGCTCACCGATATCCACTATGACCCATACTCAAAACGCCAGGCGCGGTTGTCCATGGGCAGGTCCTCGAGCCGGGCCCGGCGCAGGGCGCGGAAGCGGGGGAGCTGTTCTGCCAGGGCATCCCCGCCCAGTTTCTCTATCAACGCGTCGGCCAGGACGATGGCCACCATGGCCTCGCCCACGACCACGGCCCGGGGCACCGCGTTGAAGTCGGAACGCTCGTAAGTGGTGACATCAGGTTGCCCGGTGGCCAGGTTCACCGACCGTCGGGGGTTGAGCACGGTGCTGATGGGCTTCATGGCCGCGCGCACCACCAATGGCTCGCCCGTGGTGATGCCCCCTTCCAATCCCCCGGCCCGGTTGGTCTTCCGGATCAGGTTGCCCTCTTCATCGCGGAAGATCTCATCATGGACCTGGGAGCCTGGCAGGGTGGCGTTTTCGAAGGCCGGGCCGATCTCGACCCCCTTGATGGCAGGGATGGAGCCTACCGCGGCCATAAGCCGGGTGGTCAGGCGGCGATCCCAATGAACGTGGCTGCCCAGGCCCACAGGCAACCCCAGGGCAATGATTTCGAAGATGCCGCCGATGGTGTCTTTGCGTTGCATGGTTTCGTACACGGCCTGGCGCATGGCTTCCACCGCGTCCAGGTCGGGGCATCGCAGGTCGTTGCTCTCGGCCCATTGAAAGCGCTGGGCATAGGGCATGGTGGCAGGGATGTGAGCCTGGACCGGGCCGATGGCGGTCACATAGCCCTGGACATGGATGCCGAACTGGGCCAGATATTGCTTACACACCGCGCCCACCGCGACCCGGGCCGCGGTTTCCCGGGCACTGGCCCGCTCCAAGGCCAGCCGCAATTCCCGGTAGCCATATTTCACCGCCGCGGTCAAATCGGCATGGCCGGGTCGGGGCGTGGTCATAGGGGGGATCTCTCGATCCCGCCAGTTTTTCCAGTCTTTGTTGCGAATGTGTAAGGCAATGGGGCCACCGGTGGTCTTGCCAGCCATGACGCCCGCGGTGATCTGGGCCACGTCTTTTTCAATGGCCATGCGGCCGCCCGCGCCATAGGCTTTTTGCCGCCGAGCCAGCTCCTGGCGGATCCCTTCCTGGTCAATGGGCACGCCCGCGGGCATGCCTTCCAAAATCGCGGTGAGTTGCGGGCCATGGCTTTCGCCCGCGGTGAGGAAGCGGATAGGCATGGGGTTATTTTACCATCTCGCGTAGCGATGGGCGAAAAGGGCCGGGGTGCCCCCTGTGTGCCAAAAGAGCACGGTTTCATCTGGGCTGAAAAAACCCTGCCGGATTAAGTCCAACAGCCCCGCGGCCGCGCGGCCCGTGTACACAGGGTCCAATAAAAGCCCTTCCATGCGCGCAAAAAGGCGAATAGCCTTTTCTTCGGCCGCTCCCATGATCCCATAGCCCTGACCGAGATAATGGTCGTTCACCAGAACATCCTTTGGGGTGAAGGTCAGGTCTTCGCCCAGGTGGCGGGCGGTGCGTGTGGCCAGATCCGCGATGATGTCTTGTCGCAGCGTCACCTCGGGCTTTTCGATGCTGATCCCCAAAATGCGTCCCTGGAAGCCCAAAAGCCGCGCGCCGACCATGAGACCGGCCTGGGTGCCCCCCGAGGAGGAAGCCAGGACAATCCAATCGGGATGCACCTTTTGTTTCATGAGTTCCTGCATGGCGAACACATACCCCAGTGCGCCGACCTGGTTGGAGCCGCCGTAGGGGATGAGGTAAGGGCGCTGGCCCTGGGCCCGGGCTTCATCTTCCACCTGGCGCATGACCATATCCCGGTCCCGGGAACCGGTCCATACCAGGCGGGCGCCCAGAAGGGTATCCAGCAGCAGATTGCCATCGCGTTGGGCCGGGGGATCCCCTGCCAGCACCAGGGTGCAGGCCAGGCCGAAGCGAGCCGCCGCGGCCGCGGTCTGACGGCAATGGTTGGATTGAGCCGCGCCGCCGGTGATGAGCAGGGTCGCGTCCCGGGCCAGCGCGTCCGCGACCAGAAATTCCAGCTTGCGGGTCTTATTCCCGCCAAAAGCCAGGCCTGTCTGGTCATCCCGTTTGACCAGGAGCCGCGGGCCTTGCAGGTATTGACTGAGCCGGGGTAGGGGCTCGATGGGGGTAGGAAGATGGGCGAAGTGAAGGCGAGGAGGGGGCATGGATGTAGTCAGTTATCAGTAATCAGTGATCAGTAATCAGTAATCAGTATCGGTGAGCCATCGCTCATGGCGATTGGGGTTAGATTCCGGCGAAAAGGGCCTGTAAGCGGGGGACTTGTTCCCGCATCTCCTCCTCGTTGAAGGATGCGGCCCAGATCGCGCCCAGGCCGCCGCATTCCAGGGCGATGACCCAGGGGGTGTGCCAGGCACCGTTTTGCAATTGCTGGGCGGCCCAGGCCATGATCTCCCAATCTTCCGCGCTCATGGGGAGATGGTCGAACATGCCCTGGGGCAACCAGGCGAGTTCAGGACCGAAAACCGCCTCGATTTGTTCCCGGGAGATGCCCGCGGCCTCGGCCCGGGCCACCCAGTAGTCATCCACCACCTGCATGCCTGTGATGTGAATCTCGCGGATGGCGTGGAGAGGGAGCTGGGCGATGTAGGCTCGATAATCCTGGCCCAGGCGCAAGGCGCTCATACGGGCGTGGGAAAGGTCGAAAAGGAACCCGCAGCCGGTGGCTTCCACCACCTGGGTGACGAGCTCCGCCCCGTAGCCGGGATGCAAGGGCGCGGGGCCGATGTCGTAGCCGTTTTCGACGATGACCTTCTCCGAGCCGAAACGGGCGACCACCCCTTCCACATCCCGGATCATGGCCTCCAGGATGCGTTGGGGATCGTGGGATGCGGAGGAGGGAGGTGGGGTGAGATGGAGGTTGATATAAGGGGTCTGGGTGAGGGAGAGCAACTGTTCGATCTTGGCCCAATCGGCCCGCTCCCCGGTTTCGCTATCCATGGCATCCCCTATCCCTGTGCCCACATCCAGAGGAAAGTGGACGTAAAGAGGATAGCGGTCTTTGAGTTCATGGATCACCTGAGGCCAGGCCGGGAGTTTGAAGAGATCGGGGATGATGATCCCTTGATCGTACAAACGGGCCGCGGCGTGGGAGTAGTTGATGGCGAATTTCATGGGGGTGTATTCCAAATGAGGGCCATGAGCAATGGTTCACCGATATGGATGAAAATGGGGCGCAAGTGGCAGGTGGCGGGTGGCAGGTGGAGGGAACGCAGATGTACGCAGATACAGCGCAGATTGACGCAGATAGTCTTTAGTCTTTAATCTTCGTTTCTCCATTTTCGAAACACTTATCCGCGTTCATCCGCGTCCTATTTACGGAACAGTCACCATGATCGATAGCTCACCACATAACGACGAAAATGGGAACGCAGATTTGCACAGATGCTTCGCAACGCTGATTTGCGCAGATGTTCGTCATGCTGAGCGACCGAAGGGAGCGAAGCATCTAGCGAGCGAAGCGAGCGCCATGCCGTGGTTTTTGCGCTTCGCTAGAT
>JALWZT010000201.1 GCA_027002405.1 Anaerolineae bacterium
GTCATGCGTCATGAGCTGACGTTTCACGTTTTACGTTTGACGTTCGTTGGTGCCTCGCTCAACGTTGTCCTGACGATCCTCAATCCTAATCCTGATCCGAATCCTATTTACAAAACAGTATAGCCAAACCTGAGAAACGATGCAAGCTATCCCCCCCTTCCCTTTCGCGCGCTTGACGGATGCCGGGCAGGAGGCATATAATGCTCTTGTAACCCTTCTCTGCAAGGAGTCCTACTATGATTCGCGTGCATATCGACAGCGTCCGCATCAGCCTCATGACCCAAAGTCGCGTGGTGGTTTTGCGCGAAACAGGGTCCTCGCGCTATTTACCCATCTGGATCGGCGCGCCCGAAGCCGACGCCATCACATTGCGACTGCAGGGGATTCGCGTGGACCGCCCCCTGACCCACGACCTCCTTTTCAACACCATCCGCATCCTGGGTGCGGAGGTGGAATATGTGGTGGTCACGGCCTTGAAGAATGATATTTTTTACGCCGAGATTGTGCTGGACCTGGATGGGGAAGAAGTCCGGATCGATTCCCGGCCCAGCGATGCCCTGGCCCTGGCCGTGCGTGCGGAAGTACCTATCTACGTGGAAGAGGAGGTCATGGATGAAGCCGGGCGCCTGCCCGATACCGATGTTTCGCAGCATGTCGCGCTCGACGCCTCGGTCAGCGGAGAGGTCACGACCGAAGAGCTGGTGGATGAAGAAGACCTGGGGGCCTTTGCCGATTTTATCGAAGGCCTGGACCTCGATGACTTAGGCACGGAATCGCCATGACCCGGGGCCCCGATAAAGATATCCCCAAAAATATCGAAGCCGAGGAAGCGCTGCTGGGGTCCTTGCTCATCGATCCGGACGTCATCACCCATGTGGCGGACCTGATCGATCCCGAGGATTTTTACCTGGCTCGCCATGGGGAGATTTTCGATGTGATTCGCCGCCTGTTTAATCAGGGCGAGCCGGTGGATTTTGTTACGGTCACCGAGGAGTTGGCCCGGCGGGGGAAGTTGGAGGAGGTCGGGGGGCGGAGTTATGTGGCTTCCCTGGTCAATACCGTACCCACGGCCATCCATGCCTATCAGTATGCCCAGATTGTCCAGGAAAAGGCCACCCTGCGGCAGCTTATCTTTGCTGCCGGTGAGATCGCACGCAAGGCCTATAGCGATGATCAGGAAGTGGATGAGGTGGTGAATGAGGCGGAGAAGCTGATTTTTGCCATTGCGGAACGGCGCCTGGAACAGGACCTGGTGGGGATCCGTGACGTGGTGCCTACGGTGATCGAAGATATCCGTCTGCTGTCCGAGCGAGGGGAGGATGTGCTGGGGGTGCCCACAGGTTTTACAGACCTGGATCGGATGTTGGGAGGGCTCCAGAAGTCGGATTTGATCATTCTGGCCGCCCGACCCGGCATGGGGAAAACCAGCCTGGCCCTGAATATCGCGCTGCACGCGGCCAAACGCCATCAGGCCCGGGTCGCGATCTTCAGCCTGGAGATGAGTCGGGAGCAGTTGGTGCAACGGTTGCTTTCCCAGGAAGCGCGCATCAATTCCCATCACCTGCGCCAGGGGAAGATCTACGGAGAAGAAGCCTGGGCCCGGCTGAACCAGGCCGCGGCCATCCTCCAAACCTGCCGGATTTATATCGACGACACCGCGGCCCTCACCCCCTTTGAGCTCCGCACCAAGGCCCGGCGGCTTTACGCAGAGCATGGTCTGGACCTGGTCATCGTCGATTATTTGCAGTTGATGCATAGCGAGCGCCGTTCCGAAAACCGGGTGCAGGAGATCAGCTACATTTCTCGTACCATGAAGCAACTGGCCCGGGAGCTGAAAGCGCCGGTCTTGGCGCTTTCGCAGCTCAGCCGCCAGGTGGAAAGCCGCGCGGGCAAAAAGCCCCAGCTCAGCGATCTGCGGGAAAGCGGCAGCATCGAACAGGACGCGGATGTGGTGATTTTCATTCACCGCCCGGGAGATAATGAAGAGGAGGTGGAAGCGGCCAACATCGCGCACATCATTGTGGCCAAACATCGTCACGGGCCCACAGGGGTTGTGGACCTCTTCTTCGACCAAAACTACACCCAATTCACCAATCTCGCCCACCATTCCTTAGACTGATTCGGGTTTATGAAAACGTACTTTGTCGCCATTGCCGGCAATGTGGGCGTGGGGAAGTCGACCCTGACCCGGCTGCTGGCCCAACGCCTGGGCTGGGAGCCCTTCTATGAAGCGGTGGACGATAACCCCTACCTGACCGATTTTTATCAGGATATGCGCCAGTGGGCCTTTCATTCCCAGGTGTATTTCCTTTCCCGCCGCCTGCGCCATCATTACGAGCTTCTGCAACGGGACCATTCGGTGATTCAGGACCGGAGTGTGTACGAAGACGCGGAGATTTTTGCCCGCAATCTTTATGAGCAAGGGGCCATGACCGAGCGGGATTATCGCAGTTATCAGGAGTTGTACCAGGTGCTGTGCGCGTTCCTGCCCCCGCCCGATCTGATTGTCTACTTGCGGGCCGACGTGCCTACCCTGCTCCAACGCATCCAGCAGCGGGGTCGAGCCTTTGAGCAAGCCATGGACCCGGCCTACCTGGCCCGCCTCAATCGCCTGTATGATGCCTGGGCCCAATCCTTCACCCTGTCGCCCATCCTGACCATCGAAGCTCAGGCGTTGGATTTTGTCGCCCGCCCGCGGGATTTGGATCATATCGAAGGGGCCATACGGGCGCGGCTGTCCCGTAAATAGGATTAGGATTAGGATTAGGATTGAGGATTGTCAGGCCGAGGTTAGGCGCGAGCAGGAGTAATCAGTGTTCAGTGTTCAGTGTTCAGTAATCAGTAGGTTGGCTGTTTCTTGGTGCCTTTGTGCGCTTTGTGTCCTTTGTGGTGAAAGATTATCTGCGGAAATCTGCGTCGCGTCCGCACAAATCTGCGTCCCCACCACCTGCCACTTGCACCCCATTTTCGTTGTGACGCGGTGAGCTATCGCTCGTGGCGAACGGGTTCCACGATCTGGACTTTTCATCCGGTTTGGGCGTATAATGGAAGAGGACAGGGACGTCGAGGAGGGGCGTCCCTGTCTGGCTATGGCCCATTTCCCCCCTCTCCCCGGGCCTTCCGAGATTGCCATGGCGAAATATGTCGCTCCTACCATTGACCAGGTCCTCTCCAAACTGAGATACCTGGACGAAGATAATCTGATCCGGGTGCGTCAGGCTTACGAGCTGGCGGAACGGCTGCACAAGGGACAAAAACGCAGCTCGGGCGAAGATTACATCACCCACCCTCTGGCCGTGGCCGATATCCTGGCGGACCTGCACGCGGACGCGGATACCATCATTGCCGGGCTTTTGCATGATGTGGTGGAGGATTGCGATTATCCGCCCGAGAAAATCGAAGAGCAATTTGGGACCCGGGTGCGCATCCTGGTCATGGGGGTGACCAAGCTTTCGAAGCAGACGGCCAAGGAGCTGGAGCCCACGGATGGGCATGGCAAACCCCTGGATGGCAACGGGCATCGGCCCAGGCGCGCGCGCACCTGGCAGGAATCCTGGGCCGAGAACATGCGCCAGCTTTTCATGAGTTCGGTGGAACACCCTTTGATCCTGGTGATCAAACTGGCAGACCGGCTCCACAACATGCGCACCCTTTACGGCCACCCCAGCGAGGCCAAGCGAAAGCGAATCGCCAAAGAAACCCTGGAGATTTTCGCACCGGTGGCCAACCGTCTGGGCATGTGGCAGATCAAATGGGAACTGGAAGACCTTTCTTTCCGCTATCTGGAACCGGAACTCTATAACCAAATCAAAGAAGCTTTGGCCCAGCGGCGAACAACCCGAGAGCAGTTCGTGAAAATCGTGGAGCGGGAAATCCGGCGAGAATTGGACAAAGCAGGGATCAAAGGCGATGTGAAAGGGCGACCCAAGCATATCTATTCCATCTGGCGCAAAATGCAACGCAAAGGGGTGCCTTTCGAAGAGATTTACGATGTGCATGGCTTCCGGGTGATCGTGGATTCGGTGGTCGATTGCTACACGGTGCTGGGCCTCATCCACACCAAATGGACCCCAATCCCGGGCGAATTCGATGATTACATCGCCCGGCCCAAGGACAATGGGTATCAATCCCTGCACACCGCGGTGGTGGGGCCGGGGGGCAAGCATATGGAAATCCAGATCCGCACCTGGGAAATGCACGAGATGGCGGAACAAGGGGTGGCCGCGCATTGGCGCTATAAGGAGGGCGGCGGCAAGTACGACGCGCATTTCGCCAACAAAGTGGCCTGGCTGCGAGCCCTGGTGCAATACGAAGAGGATGCCAAAAACGCGACCGAGGTGGTGGAAAATATCCGGGCCGATCTTTTCAGCGATCGGGTCTATGTGTTCACCCCTCGGGGGGATTTGATCAGCCTGCCCGCGGGAGCCACCCCCGTGGATTTCGCCTATCACATCCATACCGAAGTAGGCCATCGCTGCCGCGGCGCCCGGGTCAACGGCAAGCTGGTGAAACTCAACTATAAATTGCAAAATCGGGACCGGGTGGAGATCATCACGGCCAAACGGGGAGGCCCGAGCCGCGATTGGTTGAACCCAAACCTGGGCTATGTGCGCACTTCCCGGGCCCGCTCCAAGATCAAAGCCTGGTTCCGCAAACAGGACCGGGAGCAAAACATCCAGGCCGGCCGTCTGGCCCTGGACCGTTTGCTGAAGCAACTGAACATCCGCATTGGGTTTGATGAAGTCGCCCGGGTGCTGGATTATGAAAGCGTGGAAGACATGCTGGCCGCGCTGGGCTACGGCGATCTTTCCACCGAGCGCATCGCGGGCAAGCTGATTGACCTGCAACAGCAAGCCAAACTCGAAGCCACCCAAGACCTCGCGCCCGATATCCCCGACATCCCCCCACCCCCCAAAGCACGACGTCGCCAGGATGAGGTGAAAATCCGGGGCATCGAAGGGCTGGCGTACCGCATGGCCCAATGTTGCCATCCCTTGCCCGGCGAACCCATCGCGGGGTACATCACCCGGGGCCGGGGCATCACCATCCATCGCCAGGATTGCCCCAATCTCCTCCGTCGCGTGCAAACCGAACCCGAACGCATCATCCATGTGGAATGGGGCATCGAGACCCCCACCTATCCTGTAACCATCCTGGTCAAAGCCTGGAACCGGGCCGGACTGTTGCGGGATATCACCAACATCCTGGCCAACGATAAAATCAACATCCGCGGCTCCACCACGAAATCCAACCCCCGCTCCCCCTTTGCCTCCATCATCCTCACCATCGAAGTGAAGGACGCCACCCAGCTCACCCGGGTGATGGAACAGATTCAGCGGGTCACGAATGTGATTTCAGTGGAACGGATGCGCGCGTAAAGGTCAACTGCGCTTGGGTGAGCTGATCTCCGCCCTGCCAGGCCTCTTCCAGCGCGTCCAACTCCTGTAGCCAGGTCCCGGGGAAGGGTGAAGGAATCGGTTGCGAGACCATCAGGCGGCCGCTTTTTTCTCAGAGGTCTTCTGGCGGGCCTTACGCTTACGCAGATACAAAGCCACGAGATTTTCCTGATGCAACTGGGTGGCCAGCCCTTCCAACGCGATGCGAGGAATGCCGCAAGCTTCCACATCCAGGCTCAACAGCGCCTTCTTGCCTCCCCCTTGGGCCAGCACCCGGTCCACATGGGCTTCCACACAGTCCAGATAATGGAGATAGGTCTCGATCACGCTCTTGACCTCCCCTCGCAGCAATACATCCCCATGCCCTTGCACCAGGTCCTCCAGGGGTGCGACCTGATACAATTCCTGCAAGGTGCGCCTCAGGTCCTGGATATTCCCATGGGCGAAGTAAGGGATGGGCATCATGGCATCGCTGGCAAAGAGCACCTTTTCTTCCTTATAATAGACCCGGATGACATCGGGAGCATGGCCCGGCGCGTGACGCATGATCAAGGTGGCCCCACCCAGGCGTATCGCGGCTTCTTGTTCCATAAGCAGGGCCGGGTAAACCAGGCGTACATCGGCCAG
This sequence comes from Anaerolineae bacterium, assembly GCA_027002405.1. Classification (GTDB taxonomy): domain Bacteria; phylum Chloroflexota; class Anaerolineae; order J102; family J102; genus M2005. Next base: position 6,024 of record JALWZT010000201.1, read on the forward strand.
CGCGGGGTTCACGGTCCGGGCCTTGGCCAGGGCGGGCTTGGTTTGGGTGGTCAAAAGTTTACGCGAATACAGATGCCCCATGATTTCGGCATCAGGGAACAGATAGGCGCCGTAGACGTGATCCGCGTGGGAATGGGTGAGGATGATGTATTTGACCTGGCTGCGCAACCGTCGTTGCACGAAATGCCGGATCTCCTGGGTTTCCTCGGGATAGGGGAGGGTATCGATGAGGATACAGCCTTCAGGGGTGTGGATAAGCCCGGCATTTACTTTGGCGTACATGTTGCTACGGAACACATAGGTGTGCTCCGAGATGCGTTCGCGTAGGGCCATAAATGAGTCCGCTCCAGTGGGGAAATAGGGGTGACGATGAAGGATACCACAAATCGGGGCGGGGATCAATACTTTGTGTAAAATTTACACGAACTGTTCCGGAAATAGAGCCTCGCGACGTCATTCCGAGGGAGCGAAGCGACCGAGGAATCTAGCGAAGCGCAAAAACCACGGCATGGCGCTCGCTTCGCTCGCTAGATGCTTCGCTCCCTTCGGTCGCTCAGCATGACGAACATCTGCGTCCCCATTTTCATCGTTATGCGGTGAGCTTATTGCTCATGGCGACTGTTCCGGAAATAGGATCAGGATTAGGATTAGGATTAGGATTAGGATTAGGATTGAGGATTGTTAGGCCGAGGTTAGGCGCGAGCACGAGTAATCAGTGATCAGTCATCAGTCATCAGTGTTCAGTTGATTCTGCGTCCTCTGCGTTCTCTGCGGTGAGTAACCTTTCCGCAGGGGGTCAGGAATCAGTCATCCAGTGTTCAGTTTTCAGTGAGTAGGTTAGCTGTTTCTTGGTGTCTTTGTGCTCTTTGTGTCCTTTGTGGTGAAAGATTATCTGCGGAAATCTGCGTTGCATCTGCGTCAATCTGCGTTCTATAAAACTCCGGGCGTGGGTCAAGTTCCTCGTAGTCAAAGATGAACCATGCCTTTTTGTGTATTCCTCCGCATTTGAGCTACACTATGCTGGTTACGTTAGCCGTCACCTCGGATGGCTCATTCCCACACCAAGGAGACCATCATGACTGCCACCACGCCGACACCTCTCCGCGATATCAAAGTGATCGACATGACCGAGGCCATGGCCGGGCCCTATGCTGCCATGCTCCTGGGCGACATGGGCGCAGATGTGATCAAGATCGAACGCCCAGGGGTAGGCGATAGCTCCCGCGGGTGGGGTCCCCCTTTTGTGCAAGGGGAAAGCGCGTATTTCCTCAGCGTCAACCGCAATAAGCGCAGCCTTACCCTCAATCTCAAAAGCGAAGAGGGCCAACGCATTTTGCATCGCTTGATTGCGGACGCGGATATCTTCCTCACCAATGTGCCCCGGATCGCGTCGCAGCGCAAATTGCGCATCGATTACGAGACCCTGCGGGAAATCAATCCCCGCCTCATCTACTGCGCCATCAGCGGCTATGGCATGACCGGGCCCTATGCGGGCCGGAGTGGGTACGATGTCATTGCTCAGGGGGAATCGGGGACCATGGCCCTGACCGGCGGGCCGGAGGACCCTCCCATGCGTTTCCCCGGGCCCATGGCCGACATCACCGCAGGGGTCTACACCGCGCTTTCGGCCCTGGCCGCGCTCATCGCCCGCGAGCACACAGGTCAGGGGCAATTTATCGATACCGCGTTGCTGGAAGGTCAACTGACCTGGGTGGTGAACATCATCGGCAGCACTTTTGCCACAGGCCAGCGCCCGCCCAAGCGGGGGAACTATCACCCCACCATCACCCCCTACGAACCCTTCCAGGCCGCGGATAAGCCCTTCATCATCGGGGTGGGCAGCGAACGCCTGTGGGCCAGGTTTGTGGATGTCCTGGGTATTGCCGAGACCATCGGCGCGGACCCACGCTTCAAAACCAATGCCGACCGCCTGCAACATCGCCAGGAGCTCCACGACGCGCTGGAAGCCATCTTCATCACCCAACCCGCGGAACACTGGCTCAGCATGTTCCGGCCCCTGGGCATCCCTTGCGGCCCCATCAATCATCTGGATGAGACCCTAAACGATCCTCACATCCAGGCCCGGGGCATGGTCCTGAGCATGGACCATCCTGTGGCCGGACCCATCCGCATGCTGGCCAACCCCATGCATCTTTCCCAAACCCCGGTCACCTATCGCCTGGCTCCTCCCACCTTGGGCCAGCACACCGAAGAGGTGTTGCAGGCCCTGGGTTACACCCACGAAGACATCCAGTGCTTGCGCGATGCGGGCGTGGTATAACATGGGAATTTGACACCCGCTTCTATTTATGCTATCATCCCCACCCACAATCCCACACAGGATAAAGGCTGCGAACCGGAAGAGTACGCATCAAAGCGGGATTCAGAGAGGCGACGGTTGCTGCGAAGTCGCTATCAGCGCGGATGCGGAATGGGCCGGGGAGCTGATCACCGAACGCCCCCGAGGTCAGTAGGCTGATCCGGCGACGCCACCGTTATCAGGGCGCTGGATATCGCCAACATGCTGGCTGTATCCGTAGAGTGAGACTGGCAGGCACCGATGGCCCATCGTACTCACGATGGGCTTTTTGACGCCTACCGGTCTAACGAGGGTGGCACCGCGGATGTGTTCATTCGTCCCTCACGTCGTCTCGACGTGGGGGATTTTTTATTTGCAACCATGCAAATATCCCCACAACGCTTTGCCACGAAGGCTCGAAGCTTTTCGAAGACACGAAGAAAACCTTTTATTTTTTCCTTTGTGCCTTTGTGCCTTCGTGTCTTTGTGGTTTTTGCCTTGCTATGAGAGGGTAAATGCAATCGTATTCTTATTTTTCTCTCCCTGGAGGTATTCCCATGAGCGAACAGAACAAGTTCTTCCTTTCCGAAAACGACATCCCCACTGCCTGGTACAACATCCTGGCCGACTTCCCCGAACCCCTGCCCCCGGTCATTCATCCGGGTACCTTGCAACCCATCGGCCCCGAAGACCTAGCCCCCCTCTTCCCCATGGCCCTCATCGAGCAGGAAGTCACCACCGAGCGCTGGGTGAAGATCCCCCAGCCGGTGTTGGACGTCTATCGCATGTGGCGCCCCACCCCGCTCATCCGGGCCCGCCGCCTGGAAAAGGCCCTGGGCACCCCAGCCCGCATTTACTTCAAATACGAAGGGGTGTCTCCATCCGGCTCCCACAAACCCAACACCGCGGTGGCTCAGGCCTATTACAACAAAATGGAAGGCACGAAAGCCCTGACCACGGAAACCGGCGCGGGGCAATGGGGCAGCGCCCTGGCCATGGCGGGTAAGATGTTCGACTTGCCGGTGGAAGTCTACATGGTCAAGATTTCCTACCAACAAAAGCCCTATCGCCGTAGCCTGATGAACATCTACGGCGCGGAGGTAATCCCCAGCCCTTCGGACCGCACCCAAGCCGGCCGCGCGGTGTTGGAAAAGGACCCCGATTCCCCAGGGTCGTTGGGGGTGGCGATTTCCGAGGCCGTAGAGGCCGCGGCCACCAGCGGCGGTACCAAGAAATACGCGCTGGGCTCCGTGTTGAACCATGTCATGTTGCATCAAAGCGTCATCGGCCTGGAAGTGCAGAAGCAATTGGAGATGGCGGGCGAAGAGCCGGACGTTATGATCGGCTGCATCGGTGGCGGCTCCAACTTCGCGGGGTTTGTCACCCCCTTCGTGCGAGAAAAGATCGTGGACGGCAAGCAGACCCGGATCATTGCGGTGGAGCCCGCGGCCGCGCCCAGCCTGACCAAAGGGAAATATGTGTATGACTTTGGGGATACGGGCGAAATGACCCCCCTGATGAAAATGTACACCCTGGGCCATTCCTTCATCCCCGCGCCCATCCATGCGGGCGGGCTGCGTTACCACGGTATGGCGCCCATCGTCTGCCACATGTACGACCTGGGGCTCATCGAAGCCCGAGCCGTGCATCAGACCCCGGTCTTCGCGGGTGCCGTCCTCTTTGCCCAGGCTGAAGGCATCGTCCCCGCGCCCGAAAGCGCCCACGCGGTGCGGGTGGCCATCGACGAGGCTGTTGCCGCGCGCGAGGCGGGCGAAGAAAAAGTCATCGTGTTCAACCTCAGCGGTCACGGCCACTTCGATATGAGCGCGTACGATGCTTACCTCTCGGGCCAGTTGAAAGACTATGAACTGCCCGAAGAGGAGATTGAAAAGGCATTGGCCAATCTGCCCCAGGTGGCGTAGGGACCTTTTCCCTCATCCCGAGAAATCACTCAGACCTCGGGGGTCTGCGCAGACCTCCGAGGTCTCGTAATCCGGATAGCCCCGCAGGCGCGCTGTTTCTAGCCGGGGGAATTCTCCCCTGGCGCTGGCGGCAGGCCCTGGCGCCACCACCCGGGGGGCCAACGCCAGCCCCAGACCTTGAAGCGTCTCCCAGACCTTCAAGGTCTTTGCGGCGCCGGATGAATCCGGCTAGCCCCCCAGGGGCTTTGTACCCGTAGCCCGAGGGTTCAGGATACTGTTGGTTTACTGCGCGAGTACGCCGAATAAATTCAGGTCTGAGGGCGTTCCGCCGCATGTCCCCCTGCGGGGACATGGTTTTTCGCCCGGCTGGGCCTGTCTGCGCAGGCAGACAGGCGGCCAAAGGCCACCAGCCCCGACTTCGAGTCGGCGGGGCCAAGGCGCCCAGCAGCCTGCATGGGGTTTGCCAACAGTATCGTTCAGCCTCGGGCGCGAAGGAACCGCGCCGGATGGTAAATGTACTGGAGTCTGGCGAAAATGATTTTGGCCCCTCAAAAACGGTATTTTATCCGCAGATTACGCAGATTGCGCAGATTTTTTGTTTGATTTCTTCTCTTTTTCTGTGAAAATCTGTGAGAATCTGTGGATGAAATAAAAAACGCCAGTGTCCAGTAATGTAGGTATGAAGAAGGAAATCCGCAACCGCATCGACATCATCCAGGGTGACATCACCAAACTTCAGGTGGACGCCATCGTCAACGCGGCCAATCGCAGCCTGTTGGGCGGGGGCGGCGTGGATGGGGCCATTCATCGAGCGGCCGGGCCCGAGCTGCTGGCCGAAACCCGCACGCTGGGTGGCTGCCCTACGGGCGAGGCCCGCATCACCAAAGGCTACCGCCTGCCCGCCAAACACGTGATCCATACGGTGGGGCCAGTGTGGCGCGGCGGCCATCGCAACGAGGATGAGCTCTTGGCCCGTTGCTATCGCAGCAGCCTGGAACTGGCCAAAGCGCATGGGATTCGCACCATCGCCTTCCCAGCCATCAGCACCGGAGCCTACCGCTTCCCCCTGGAACGGGCCACGCGTATCGCCCTGAGCGAGGTCAAACGCTTTTTGGAAAAGGATGACAGCATCGAAAAAGTTATCTTTGTTTGCTACGACCGCCGCTGCTACGATACCTACCGCCGCCTCGCCCTCGAAATCCTCGACACCCCATAAGCCACGACATCCTCTACCGCGTCCCCATCCTCGTCATTTGACAACAGTGGCCACCAGCGACGGCCCACCACATAACGACGAAAATAGGACGCAGATTTACGCCGATGCAACGCAGTCGCCACGCGCGGCTGCGCGCCGATACCGATGAAAACGCCTCGCGGCCAAGTTGGCGCGGGAAGCCGACTTCGTCAAGCGTCAAACGTCATGCGTCATGACCTGACGTTTCACGTTTTACGTTTGACGCCCGTTGTCGCCTCGCTCAACGTTGTCCTGACGATCCTCAATCCTAATCCTGATCCTATTTACGCCCCCTACGCCACCCGGGCCCGAGGGGTTTCGGCCGCGAAAGGCGCGGGGTCATAGGTGGCCCGATCCGCTGGGGTGAGGCCTTTGTGGCGCATGCGGATCTGCCAGGTGCGGTAGGCCGCTTCGATTTTGACGGGCACACTCATCTTGGATTTGCCAATCCGTCGGTCTTCGAAGTAAATGGGGATTTCCACCACTTTATACCCCAAACGTTCTGCCACATAGGCCATCTCGACCTGAAACACATACCCGTTGGAACGGATGCGGTCTAGACCAATCCCTTCCAACGCGCGACGCCGCCAGGCCTTGAACCCCGCGGTGCCATCTTTCACTTGCAGGCCCAGGATAAGCCGCGTGTAAACCGCGTTGGCCCACCAACTGAGAAAACGCCGCCACCAACTCCAATGCTCATCCAACTGCCCCCCACTCACATAACGAGACCCTACGACCACGTCTACCGTGGGATCGGTTTCCAGGATTTCGAGAAAAGTGGGGATATATTGAGGGGAGTGGGAGAAATCCGCGTCCATCTGCACGATGACATCCGCGCCCATGGCCAGGGCCTTTCGGAATCCTTCGATATAGGCCCGGCCCAGACCGGGGTTCCCATGTCGATGGATCACCGAGATGCGACCGGGATTGCGCGCGGCCAGACCTTCCGCAATGGCGCCGGTGCCATCTGGAGAGTCGTCATCAACGATGAGGATGTGGCGTTCGCAGCGGATTTCAGGAAGAGCGAGCAGCTCCGCGGTGAGCGTCTCGATATTATCAGCTTCGTTATAGGTGGGGATGACAATAATGAGTTTCATAACGCAATGGGCGAGAGGGTCTATTATACCGCGAGGCGGGTCTCTGGGCGAATCGGGAGAGGAGGCAACTGAACACTGAACAGTCACCACGAGCGGCGGCTCGCCGATACCGAGGAAAACGTCTCGCGGCCAGGCTGGGCCGTGAAACGTAATGCGTGATGCGTAAGGCTCTCACGTTTTACGTTTCACGCATCACGCCCGTTGTCGCCTCGCTCAACGTCGGCCTGACGATCTCAATCCTAATCCTGATCCGAATCCTATTTACAAAGCAGTCAACTCAAACTTGGCGAGCCATAGGGTTTTGCGATAGGATTAGCCCATGTTCACCATCTATCCTGCCATTGACTTACGTCGAGGCCGATGTGTGCGCCTGCAACAAGGCGATCCCCAGGCCGAGACCGTCTATAGTGATGATCCCGCGGCCATGGCCCGGCATTGGGCCGGCCAGGGCGCAACCTGGTTGCATGTGGTCAATCTGGACGGCGCGTTTGGCGAGCAAGCCCGCTCGCAGAAGGCCCTGCCCCTGAACCTGCAACGCCTGCGCCAGATTCGGGCCGCGGTGGACCTGCCCATCCAATTCGGCGGGGGGATCCGCACGTTGGAAGATATGACCCTGGCTTTGGACCTGGGCGCGACGCGAGTGGTTTTGGGCACGGTCGCGGTGCAAAACCCGGACATGGTGCGCCAGGCCCTGCAACGGTTCGGCCCGGACCGGGTGGTCGTGGGCATCGACGCCCGAGATGGTTGGGTGGCAACCCACGGTTGGCTCCAGGTGAGTCAGATGCGGGTCCTGGAACTGGCCCAGGCCATGGCCCGAGCCGGGGTCCAACGCGTCGTCTATACCGACATCCGACGAGATGGCATGCTCACCGGGGTCAATGTGGAAGCGAGCGCCACGTTGGCGCGAAAAAGCGGCCTGCGCGTCATCGCGTCGGGCGGAGTCGGGAGCCTGGCCGATATCCAGGCTCTGGCCGCGTATGCGGATCAAGGCGTGGAGGGCGTTATTATCGGGCAGGCCCTCTATCAGGCCCGTTTCACCCTGGCCCAGGCCTTGGAAGCGGTTAAGAAACAGGATTAGGATTAGGATTAGGATTAGGATTATGGCCAATTCCCGTACGATCCATTTTCGGCCCATTCGCCCCGGCGAAATCCCTCAAGTTAGCTATCTGGTGGATGCTGCCTACAAACCCCAGATCGAAAGCCTCTACAGCGAAAGCTCCCCCTTGCATCGTTGGCGCCACTACGACGAAAGGAAGATTGAGAGCTATATGGAACGGGAGCCCAAAGGGGTGCGGGTGGGGCTGTGGCAAGGCCGCATCGTCACCCTCAATGTGTGTCGCAGTTACGGGCGGCTGGGGTGGTTCCACACCCTGGCTGTGCATCCCGAGTTCCAGGGCCGGGGCTGGGGCAAAGAAGCGGTGCGGGATGGGGAGGCCTATCTGGAAAGTCAAGGGGTGAGCACCATTGCCATGATGACCTGGCCCACGGCCATCCGCAATCTGGCCTTTTATCAGATTTTGGGCTACCGTCAGGGCGGTCTTTCCCTTTACGCGTACCGCCAAACAAGCACGGCCATCCTCACGGGGCGTTCGCCCTTTTATGCCAGCGTGGATACCATGCGCGACGGGCCTTATGGGGAACAAACCATCCAGGCCGTACGCGCGCTCTGCTCACAAATCATGCCGGGCTTGAATTATCTGCCCTGGGTGCTCTGGGCCCGCGAAAAGCCTTTTGCCGAAACCCTGCTGTTGTGGCGGGAAGGAAAGCTACAGGCCCTGGCCCTTTTCTACTTCTTCCACGGCATGCATTGGGCCGAAGGCAAGCTTCTTCTTCTGGCCCCGGGCCTGTCTGCCGCGGCACACCGCTGGGTGTTGGAACATATCCGCCTGTGGGTGCTGCGTCGGGGCCGGGATGCATTCGGCCTACCTGTGGATTTAAGCGGTCATCTGGTGAGGGAGGTGTTGCTCCCCGCGGGCTTTCGCCTGTATCCCGAATCCATGATCAATATGGTGAAAGGGGAAACCTTGCCCGATCCAGACCTTCATCTTGTTCGTTTTGGAGGCTAGAAAGCACGAACGATGTTAGCAAAACGGATTATCCCCTGCCTGGATGTCAAAGATGGCCGGGTGGTCAAAGGGGTCCAGTTCGTTGATTTGCGGGATGCCGGTGATCCGGTGGAGCAGGCCATGGTGTACGACGCGCAAGGCGCGGATGAGCTGGTCTTCCTGGATATCACAGCCACCCATGAACGCCGACGCATCATGCACCGGGTGGTGCGGGCCGTGGCCGACCAGGTGTTTATCCCCTTCACCGTGGGGGGAGGCCTGCGCACGGTGGATGATATGTACGACATGCTGGCCGCGGGCGCGGATAAGGTAAGCATCAATTCGGCCGCGGTGAAAAATCCCGAGCTCATCACCGAAGGTGCGACCTTGTTTGGCTCCCAGTGCATGGTGGTGGCCATCGATGCCAGGCAACGGGCCCCGGGCCGGTGGGAGGTGGTGATCCATGGCGGCCGGGTGCCCACGGGCCTGGACGTGGTGGATTGGGCTCGAGAAGTCGTGGACCGGGGCGCGGGAGAAATTTTGCTCACCAGCATGGACCGGGATGGCTCTCAGCAAGGGTATGACATCCCTTTGTTGCAGGCGGTCACCGCCGCGGTGAATGTGCCGGTCATCGCCAGCGGCGGCGCGGGCAAGCCGGAGCATTTTCTGCAGGCCCTGACCACAGGCGGCGCGGAAGCAGCCCTGGCCGCCAGTCTCTTCCACTTCAACCAACTCAGCATCCCCCAACTGAAGGCTTACCTCCTGGAAGCCGGGCTGCCTATTCGTCCGGTTCTGAGATGAATCCGTGATCAGTCACCATGAGCGATGGGTCATCCCACAACGACGAAAATGGGAACGCAGATACACGCAGATGCTTCGCAGATTTCCGCAGATGGTTTTATGTTTAACTACTGAACACTGAATACTGAACACTCTCGTTGTCGCCTCGCTCAACGTTGTCCTGATGATCTCAATCCTAATCCTGATCCGAATCCTATTTACAAAGCAGTCATCACGAACGGCAGTTCGCCGATACGGATGAAAACATCTCGCGGCCAAGTTGGCGCGGGAAGCCGAGTACGTGATGCGTAATGCGTGATGCGTAATGACCTCACGTTTCACGCTTTCACGCATCACGTCCGTTGCCGTCTCGCTCAACGTCGGCCTGACGACCTCAATCCTAATCCTGATCCGAATCCTATTTACAAAGCAGGAGATTGAAAAACAACCATGAGCCCATCCCTTCCTTCCACCACCGATATCCTCATCATTGGCGGCGGCGTCATGGGCGTCAGCGCCGCCTATCATCTGGCCCGCCGCGGGGCCGGCCGCATCCTGCTCCTGGAAAAACAACCCTTCCTGGGCCAGGGTGCCACCGGCAAATGCGCAGGGGGCATCCGCCACCAATTTTCTACCGAAGTCAATATCCGCCTCTCCACCCTCAGCATTCAAATGATGGAACACTTCCCCGAAGAGATGGAGCAGGATATTGACCTGCATTTCGTGGGCTATCTCTTCCTCCTCAGTTCAGAAGAACAGATGGCCGATTTCCGGCGCAACGTGGCGTTGCAGCATCGGCTGGGCATCGAGACCGAGATCCTGGACCGGGAGGAGATCGCACGCCGCGCACCTCTCATCAACCTGGACGCTGAACCGGTGATCATCGGCGGCACCAATTATCATCGGGACGGGTTGGCGGATCCCAATTCGGTGGTCCAGGGCTACGCGAAGCAGGCCCGCCGCCTGGGGGTCGATATCCGCACACAAACGCCGGTGCGCCGCATCTTGCGAGAAGGGGACCGGGTCCTGGGGGTCGAAACCGCGGACGGGCACCGCATCGAAGCAGGCATCACCCTCCTCACCGCGGGGCCGTGGTCGGGCAAACTCGCGGCCACCGCGGAGTTTGATCTGCCCGTGGTGCCGCTGCGCCGCCAGATCGTGGTCACCCGGCCCATGGGCATCCCTCGCGACATGCCCTTCATCATCGATTTTGCCCAAAGCCTCTACTTCCATTACGAAAGCGGGGGCATCCTCACGGGCATGTCCAATCCCCATGAAACCCCTGGCGAAAAAGAGGACGTGGATCAGGCATGGACGCTTCACCATCTGGAAAAGGCCATCGAACGCTTCCCCTTGCTGGAACAAGCCCAACTGCTGACCCAGTGGGCCGGTCTTTACGAAGTCACCCCTGACCATCAGGCCATCATAGGGAAGCTGCCCCTGGAAAACTTCTACACTTGCACCGGTTTCAGTGGGCATGGCTTCATGCACGGGCCCGTTTGTGGTTTGCTCATGGCCGAAGAGATCCTGGACGGCCGGGCCCATACCGTGAACATCGACGAACTGCGCTACGAGCGGTTTCTTTCTCGGGAACTGCACCCGGAAAAGAACGTGGTTTAGGCCAAACCAAAACACCGAGCCCGGCAGTCGGCTCGGTGTTTTGCATTTGCATAAGGACGCTGGGAGGGGATTAAGCGGCCCCGTACTCCTTGAGCAAGGCCACCGCCTCGCCCACAGTCTGGATTTTCATGGCATCTTCATCGGAGATTTCCCCGCCGAATTCCTCCTCAAAAGCCATCATCAGCTCCACCAGGTCCAGGCTGTCGGCTTCGAGGTCTTCGCGGAATCGGGACTCCATGGTCACCTCATCGGGATCCACGCCAAGTTGATCCACGATAATTTCAATCACGCGTTCTTCGATCGATGCAGTCATGGAATACGCCTCCAAAAGATAAGATTGAGTGAAAAAGGGGATATCAAAGGTTGATTGCCAGGACGGCCCGCATTGTAGCATGATAAAAAGAACGGGCAAAAATCACGCGCGGCATGGGGGCATAGAAGCCATGCCATTTGCTTTAACCCATCTACGGGCCATTGGTCGCGCCCCAAAACCAGAAATTTTGGAAAATGATCCATTTGGATCATGGATCAGAGCCTTCTTTCGCGCGATACTGCTATGAAAATAGAATGATCGCTGGTTGCTGAGGAATCGCCAGGCTGACGTTGGGCGAGTCGGCAAAGGTTCGTATTGCGTATTCCGTATTCCGTCCAGTCGTTACGCAATACGCAATACGGAAT
>JALWZT010000202.1 GCA_027002405.1 Anaerolineae bacterium
AATCCCAATCCTACTCTCCCCCCGCACCTTCCCAATTTCAGGGTGCCAGAGGGCCAGAGGCCAGAGCCCCGCGCTCCCACGTCTTCGCCCGCTCGCCCCTTCGTCGCCCCGTGCTCGGGCGCGTCGGGTATGAGACCTCGGAGGCCTGCGCAGACCTGCGAGGTCTGGGGGACTTCATCGCCGGCCGGGCGGGGCAAGCCTACGCGCGAGGCCCGGGCTTCACCGGGTTTCCGTGACCTTACGGATGCCCCGGGGTTGGTCCACATCATAATCCCGGGTCGCGGCCAGATACATGGCCAATAACTGGCCGGGCATGATGGTCACCAGGGGGGAAAGCCATTCTTCCACGCCCTGGGGCAGACGTAATCCAATCCGCCCCATGGCCAGGGCCTCCTCGGCATCGCTGATTACCAGAAGCTCGGCCTGACGGCCCTTGACCGTGGCCATAAAATCCATCATCTCGGGCAGCATCTTCCCCGAAGGGGCTATGACAATCACAGGAAAGCCATGTTGGACCAGGGCCAGGGGCCCGTGGAGAAAGTCTGCACTGCTGTAAGGCTCCACCACCGTGTAAGTGAGTTCCTTCAGCTTCAAAGCCATCTCAAAAGCTGTGGCATAGTTATATCCCCGGCCCACAGTTACACAGGCGGACAAAAAACGATAACGTTCTGCCACAGGGGGGATGCTGGGTTCGATTTCAAAGACGCGGGCCATGAAGATGGGGGCCTCCATCAGGGCTTCCAGTCGCGCCTCATCATCTTCCAGCAGCACGCTGAGCAGGGCAATCGCGGCCAATTCGGTCGTATACGTTTTGGTGGCGGCCACGGCTTGCTCCGACCCCGCGTGCAGAGGCAACACATACGCGGCCTGCTGCGCCAAATCGGATTCGGGCACGTTGGTGATGGCCGCGGTCAGGGCGCCCTGGCGTCGCGCTTCGGCCAGGACCGAGACGATATCCGGACTTTTGCCGCTCTGGCTGATGCCCAACACCAGGGTTTGGCCAAAGCGAGGGGGCTGCTGGTAGATGGTAAAAAGGCTGGGCGCGGCCAGACCTACAAAAAGGCCATTGTGCGCGCCCAGCAGATATTTGGCATACCGGGCCGCGTTGTCGCTGGTGCCCCGCGCCGCGATGATCACATGGCTAATCTCTCGGGCCCGGATCTCCTGGGCCAATGCCCGGGTCATATCCATATTCCGAGCCAAAAGCCGGGCCACGGCCTGGGGCTGTTCGTGGATTTCACGAAAGAGATGGGTATTCTGCAAGGAGGGAGCCTTGGTCATCATGGGGTGTTTGCAAGAAATGGAAACGTTTTTGATAGCGTTGCAACAGGCGCAAAACCGGCGCCCCAAAAACCAGGATCAACGCGGCATTCCCTATGCCTCGCCACGCGTCCCAGGCCAGAGACGTGATGACATAAAACAACGCATAGGCCCGCAGGGTGGCCACCGGCCCCTGTCCGGGCTGCCAATACATGGCCGCGTGTTGAGGCTGAAACACAAAAGGCCAAAACCAGAGATTCATGACCATGCCGTAAAACAACCCCAAAGCCAATCCCACCCCCGCAAGCAGAACCATTTCCCAGCGGGTCCCTGGGCGGATGTGGGGGACCAGGCCGGCCAGGGCGCCTACCCATCCCGCGGCGAACATCTGATACGGCAACCAGGGTCCGACCCCTCCGGACAGGAACGCGGACGCGAGCAGGGTCACCAGGCCGGCCAGAAAACCAAACTGGGCACCAAAAGCATACCCGGCCATGATGGGCAGGAAAAAGACCCCGGAAAACCCACCCGGGCCAGGGATCAAGCGCAATATCGCACCGACCGCGGCCAACGCGCCCAATACAGCCAGGGTTTTGGAATTCATCTCCCTGGATTGCAGCCCCGCGGCCACCGCGGCCAGGGCCAAAAGGCTCACCAACGTGAGCATGAGCATGGCATCCCCGCTATGAGCCATCGCGTTCATGGCCATCTGGCGTTCGGGGGGACGCACAAAAGGGGAAAGAAACGCGGCCGCGCCTAACACACTGGCCAGGATGAGAATGAGGTTGGCGTAAGAAAGGGAGGGTTTCATGGAGCGCATCCAATCCGTGGGAGGGACGTTCTCAAGGTGCTTTATGCACTGCCGCGCATACGGGCCAGGATCGCGGCCAAACGCTCATTGCCCCCCGCAGGGGGGCGCCAGTCCACCCAGATCACATCCACATCCTGGGAGGCTAAGCTCTCTGCGAAGATCCCCAGGCCCACGTTGATGGCGGCCAGGGGGCTGGTCAGGCTTTCCAGTGCCACGGGCTGACCGGATGAGAGGGGATTCAATGCCTCCACCCGTTGCCCGGCGTAGGTCACCGCGTCCTGATTGCTGGTGAACACCTGCGCACCCGCGGCCTCCAATTGCTGAATTTGCCCGGCCATGTCCTGGGGATCCTCATCGGTCCCCACGACCACGGCCACAAATTCCAGATGGCGGCCTGCAGCCCGGGCCCGGGCCCCGGCCTCGACGATGGCCGGCGCCAGCTCGCTGGCGGGATCGGGATGCGCGCCGTAACCCAACACCACATCCAACAAAATCACCGCAGTCTCCGGATCGTCCGCTTCCTGGTGCAGGCGTCGGATGCGAAGATCGTTGTCCATCATGGGGTGCAGGCGGCCCACGGTAAACACATCTTCGCCCAGGTCCACGATGGTGTTTTCCACACTGACCATGGGATTCGCCAGGGGGGTCACGCCGTCGAGATGGAGATTGGCGTGGAGATTGGGCAGGATGTCCCGCAGGATCAGCAACGCTTCATAGGCCAGGGTGCCCCCCGAAAACAGTCCACGCACATATTTTTGCCCGGCCGCGAAGGGAGATTCCTGGGCTTGGGCGGGCTCTTGGGGTTGCTCGCGCCACAGACGCACAGCCAGCTCCGCGGCTTCATCCAGGGTTCGGGCGAAATGAAGAGGCCCATCCACAGGCTTGGGGGGATCGAAGCCGATGAAATCCACCACCACGGGTTTGCCTGTTGCTTTGGCTGCTCGCAACAGATTTCGGGCCACGTTGGGCGCCGGAGGCTTGGAAATCAGCACGATCACTTGCGTGTCCGGGTCCCGTCGAAACACATCCAGGGCCTGAAGCGCGGTGATGGCCCCCACTTCCTCCTTCAAATCCCGGCCACCTGTCCCCAAACCATGGGTGATCCCCGCGCCCAGTTGATGAATCCGCGCGGTGACCTGCTGTAGGCCGGTCCCCGAAGCCGCTACCACCCCGATGCCCCCGCGGCGCACGCGATTGGCAAACCCCAACCCCACGCCATGGACTATGGCGGTGCCGCAATCGGGCCCCATGACCAACAGGCCTTTTTCTCGGGCTTCCTGTTTCAGGCTCACCTCATCTTCCAGGGGGACGTTGTCGCTAAAAAGGAAAATATGCTTGCCCAGTTCCAGGCCCTTGCGCGCGACACCGGCTGCGTACTGGCCCGCGACCGAAACCAACACCCATTGCGCGTGCGGGAGCATCTCCGCGGCCGAATCCAGGGTTTTGGGGCGATACCCCTCCTGGGTCGTGCTGGTCTGCCGCTGGGTGAGCAGGGCATCCACCTGTCCCAGAGCATCCCGGGCCGCGTCCTCGCTTTCAGCTTTGACCACAATAATGAGATCGTCCGCGCCCGCACGCTGAGCTTCCGGGGTAAGCAGGCCGCTTTGGGTCAGAATATCCTTGTTGGCATCTGTTCCCATGACCACGCCTGCATCGAGCACACCGGGCAGGGCGACCAGCTCCCGTTGGAGCTGCATCAGCACCACAGAATCGTAGTAAGCTCCGCCGCGGATCTCGCTCAGGACCACACTCATGATGCATCCTCCGAAAGCAGCCAGGCAATGAAGGCTGCGATGAGTAAGGCCACCAAAGCGCCCGCCGCGGCCACCACCACGGGCCGCTTTTCCGGGGGAATGTATTCATCCAGCACATCCCTGGCCACGCCCAACGCCACTTGCATTTCCGACGGAGGGGTGTATGCCACGGCTGGGGCTTCGCCCTCGGCTGCAGGTTGCAATTGGGCCTGCACCAGCCGATCCAGGCTTTCCAATCCCTGACTGATGATGGATTTGGCGGTGGTTTCCACCAGGCGTTGCCCCACATTGGCAATCCGGCCACCCACCTGGGCCTGGCCTGCATAGGTGAGCACCGTCTTTCCTTCTTGCTCCTCCAGGGTGGCATCCCCGCCACCTTTGATAAACCCCGCGGCCCCGCGGCCATCGACATCCATATGGAATCGCTCGGGCGCCTCCAGGTTCGAAAGCACCACTTTGCCGTTAAACTTCCCTTGCACGGGCCCGATACGCACATCCATAATGCCCGTAAATTCGGTATCACTGACTTTTTCCAATTTCTGGACGCCTGGCAGAATCTTGGCCAGCACGTCCGGGTCCATCAGCGCCTGCCAGATAACCTCGCGCGGCGCGTTGAAGGTGTAGCTGCCTTGAAGTTCCACGGTCTTTCTCCTTTGACGAGGGATGGTGAGGATAGGTTCACAGATCGCCTTTGGAGATTGTACCATTGTCCGGATACTGGCCCCAAACCCTCAAATCAAATTGGGTTATGAGAAAATAGGTGCGGGAAACCTATTGACATCCAAAACGTTTTGGATTACAATAGGGGTGCACCCAAAACGTTTTGGAAAAGTTGCCACCCCCCGAGGAGGGACCCACTCATGCCCGTCACCATCAAAGATATCGCCAAACGTACCGGCAAATCCGTCACCACGGTGTCGCGCGCGCTCCACGGGTATAACGATGTGAGCCCCGAGACCCGGGCGTTGATCGTGCGGGTGGCTCAGGAGATGGGTTACACACCCAATCGGTTGGCCCAACGGCTGCAAAAACAGCGGACCGATACCATCGGCTTTATCCTGCCTACCTTCGGCCCGCGCTTTTCGGATCCGTTCTTCAGCGAATTTCTGGCGGGGATTGGCAACGCGGCCGGGGAAGCCGGGTACGATCTCCTGGTTTCCACCCAGCCTCCGGGCGAGAAAGAATTGGATGCATATCGACAAAAAGTGATGGGAAGACAGGTGGATGGGTTTGTAGTCGTGCGTACCCGGTGTCATGACCCCCGCATTCAATATCTGAAAGAGGTGAAAGCGCCTTTTGTCGCTTTTGGTCGCACCGAGGATGATCTGGATTATCCCTTTGTGGATGAAGACGGCGCGGCCGGGATGCGGATGTTGGTAGAGCATCTGTTGCGTTTGGGGCATCGACGCATTGCCTATATTTCCCCACCTCTGGAGTTTACCTTTGCCCGAGATCGGTTGCGGGGGGTGGAGGGGGCCCTGGAAGAAGCAGGCATACCTTTGGCTTCTGAATACCTGGTCTATGGTGACCTGACGCAACGAAGCGGC
The DNA here is from genome assembly GCA_027002405.1 of Anaerolineae bacterium. GTDB lineage: Bacteria > Chloroflexota > Anaerolineae > J102 > J102 > M2005. Next base: position 5,373 of record JALWZT010000202.1, read on the forward strand.
CTGATGCGAGCGCGAGCATTGCTAGCCTTGCCGCAACCGCCCACGGCCATCATCGCCGGCAATGATCTCATGGCCTTGGGGGCGATGAGTGCCGCTCAACAGGTGGGCCTTCAGGTGGGCCGCGATCTGGCCATTGCTGGCTTCGACGATATTCCTATGGCCGAAACCGCACATCCTCCCCTTACGACCGTGCATCAGCCTATTTACAAAATCGGGCGCATGCTTACCGAGATGTTGATTCAGATCATTCAAGGCCATCCTCCCGAATCCACTCAAATCCTACTTCGGCCACAACTCATGATTCGCCAATCGTGCGGCGAATGATGTTGTGAATCACCATCCTTCAATCCATCTCACTCACCCCATTCATGTAAGGAGCGAACAAAATGAAGAGATTGCTCATCATCGTCACGTTGATCCTGGCGATGGTCCTCATCCTGACGGCCTGTTCTCAGGCCACGCCGACCCCCGAGGTCATCGAAAAGGTTGTGACCAAGGTGGTCGAAAAACCGGTGGAGAAGACGGTGGTCGTGGAAAAGACGGTGGTCGTGGAAAAAACCGTCGTGGTCGAAGTGACCCCAGCGCCTGTGGAAAAGACGGTGGTGGAGTTCTGGACCACGGATAACGAGGAAAAGCGGGTGGACGTATACGAAGCCGTGGCCAAGCGCTACATGGAAGAACATCCCGATGTCGAAATCCGCATCGTTCCCATCGAGGAAGGCGGGATTTCTCAGCGAATCGCGACCGCCCGGGCCGCGAACCGTCTCCCCGACATCGTGCGCATGGGCGTGGAGCGGGTTTCCGCGTTCGCGGCCGATGGCATCCTGGATGAAGACGCGGCCAGCGCGGTGATCGACAGCATTGGCAAGGATGACTTCCGCGCCGGGCCGCTGGAGATGGTGACCGATCCCTCCACCGGCAAATACGCGGCCGTGCCTTACGATGGTTGGATTCAGGCCATTTGGTACCGCAAGGATATGTTCGATCAGGCCGGATTGCCCGCACCCACCAGTTGGGACGTGCTGGATCAGGCCTGCGACAAGCTCCCTGGCACAGGCAATTTGCTCTATGCCCTGACCCTGCCCACGGACCCGGGCCAGAATTATCCTCATCAGGTCTTTGAGCAATTCGCCATCTCCAACAATGTGTGGCCTTTCGACGACAACGGCAATGTCAGCATGAACACGCCGCAAATGGTGGAGACCCTGAAGTTCTACACCAGCCTGCAGCGCTGTGCACCTCCTGGCCCGCAGTACTGGCGAGGGGCCCGCGAAGCCTACGAGCTGGATCAAGCGGGTATGCTCTTCTATTCCACCTACATCATGGATGACCTGGTGGAAGGTTCGGGCAAGGAAGGCGGCGGCAAGATCCAGATCGCGGTGCCTGATCTGGCCAAGAAGACCGGCTTCGCGCCCAAGCTGGAAGGCCCCAGCGGTGCTTCCGCCACCTATGGCCAGTTGGTGACCCTGGGCATCATGCAGGGGGCCGACCCGGTGGCCCAGGATGTGGTCAAATTCTTCCTCACCGGCGACAACTACAAAGACATCCTGGCCCTGGCTCCCTTTGGCAAAGTTCCTGTGCTCAAGAGCGCGGTGGCGGAATGGAAAGACCTGAGCCCCTTCTTCAAGGAATATGACCCCGACACCTTGAATCAGATCGCCAATGGGTACGACACCATGCAGCGCTGGCTCTTCAAGCCCGGCTACGATGCCACGCAACGCGCGGTGGTCGGCGACATCGAAGGCCGTCTGCTCATCCCGCAAGCCATTGCCAACATCGCCCTGGATGGGAGCATGACGCCCGAATCCGCGGCCGAATGGTTGCAACAACAGGTGGAGCAACTCTATCAAGACCGCCTGAACCAATAAGGCTCATTGGGGTTGGTCCCCGCGGGGATCAGCCCCTTTTTCTTCATGGGAGGACGCCATGTCCACATCTCCTGAGGTTATTCGCAAATACCAAAAACGGCGATGGTCCTCTTTGCAAGCGCAAGAGGCACGGCTGGCCTGGCGGCTTCTGGCTCCCACGGCCATCATCGTTTTCGGCCTGGTGGTTTTTCCCGCGATTTTCAGTATTTGGATTAGTTTTCACAAGGTCGATCTCAGCAACTTAAACGATGTTTTTCACGCGCCTTATGTGGGGTTGGATAATTACAAACGGGTGGTGAACGATTATGCTTTCAAATGGACGAGCTGGAAGAACATGGGCGCGTACATCACCAGCATCGTCTATTCCTTCGTCAGCACCATTCTCACCATCATCATTGGTCTCATCGCCGCGCTTGTGCTCAATCGTCCTTTCCGGGCCCGGGGTATTAGCCGGGCGGTTTTTCTGTTCCCCTATGTGGCTCCCATCGTCAGTGTGGCCTTTGTCTGGCGTTGGATTTTGGACCCCAGGCCCTCTGGGGTAGCCAACGATATCCTCATGCGCCTTCATCTGATTGATCGTCCCCTGGGGTTTCTTTCCACCCCTGGTTTGGCTTTGATTCTGGTGATTATCTTTACAGGGTGGCGCTATTTCCCCTTTGCCATGCTTATGATCTTGGCCCGGCTCCAGGCCATTGATCGCACCCTTTACGAAGCCGCGGACGTGGATGGCGCCAACACCTGGCATAAATTCTGGTACATCACCCTGCCCGAGTTGCGTTACGTGCTGGGCGCGCTTTTCCTGCTGCGCCTCATCTGGACCTTCAATAAATTCGACGATATCTTTCTTCTCACCGGCGGGGGATTCGGCACCAATGTGTTGCCCGTGCTCACCTATCAGTTCAGCTTCCGCCTCTTCAACTTTGGCGTGGGCGCGGCCGCAGCCATGATCTTGCTGGTGACCCTGGTCATCTTCCTGGTTATCTATGTGGGCGTCTTTATGCGCTACACCGAAGAAGCCTAGAGAGGGTGATGCACTTTGCTTCTCTCAAGGCTCAGGATCGCCGCATCGGAGGTTGGAATTGGCCGCGGATAACGCAGATAACGCAGATTTTCGCGGATTTTTCAAACAGATACCATGTTTTTTCCCAAAAAATCCGTGTCGATCCGTCGCATCTGCGTCATCCGTGGCGAATTGAAACGCCCGCCATCCACAAAATCGCGTGAAATTGGCGATAAGTTCATAACAGGTTCTAGATTCCTCGGTCGCTACGCTCCCTCGGAATGACGTTTCTGTGTCGGCTTCTCCATATGAGCGAAGACTTTTTCAGGACTTGACACACTGATCACTGATCACTGATTACTGATTACTGATCCTCGACCGACTCCCGTGCCAGTCTCAAGGAGACGATTATGACGGCCGCCACCTATGAGAAAAAAACCTTTATCGATCATCTGGCCTCGCGCATGAGTTGGGGCAAATTCATCTTTGCTCTGGTGCTTTTTTTCTTCCTTGCTTCCGTGCTCTTCCCCTTTTATTGGATGATCGCGTCTTCTTTCAAAACCTATGCGGAAATTGGGGGGCGGCACCCTGTTTATATCCCCAGTGAGCTGCGCTGGGACGCGTACAAGGAGCTTTTCGACTATTGGAACTTCCAGCGCAACATTTGGAATAGTTTCCTGGTTTCTGTCCCCACGGCCTTGATTGCGGTCGTCCTTTCCACCATGGGCGCGTATGCGTCGGCCCGGCTTAAATTCCAGGGCAAAAACCTCATCCTCAACAGCATTCTCATCATCTACCTCTTTCCGGGCATCTTGCTCATCATCCCGCTCTTTGCCATGCTGGCCAAAATCGGCGCCGCAGTGGGATTCGAGGTGCAAGATAATTTGGCCGTCTTGGTGTTCACCTATCTGGCCCAAACCCTGCCAGTGGCCCTTTATATGTTGGCCAACTACTTCCGCACCATTCCCGAAGAAATTGAACAGGCCGCGCTCATCGATGGCTGCACCCGTTCTCAGGTGATCTGGAAAGTTACCCTCCCCCTTTCGATCCCCGCATTGGTGTCTGTGGTCATTTACACCTTCATGATCGCATGGAATGAATTTCTGTACGCCCTGGTGTTTTTGAATAACCGGGACATGTTCACCATGCCCATCAAAATCAATACCATCTTCAATGACCCCACACCCCGGCCCCATGTGGTCATGGCTGCATCCACCATCATGACCATCCCTATCATCATCCTTTTCCTGGCTATGGAACGCTACTTGACCGAGGGCCTGGCGGCCGGAGGCGTGAAAGGATAAAATGCGTATCGGCTTTATTTCCACTCGTTTGAACGGCACCGATGGGGTGTCTTTGGAAGTTGAAAAGTGGGTAACCGTGCTCCGCCGCATGGGACATGAATGTTATTTCTGTGCGGGGGAGCTGGGAGGCTATGCCGCGGGGGGCACCCTGATCCCCAAACTCCACTTTGAGCATCAATCCATCGTGGCCCTCTCTCGCCGTGCCTTTGGCCCCAATCGGGATGAGGAGCCCGATGAATTGGTTGAGCATATCTACGCGGTGGCTGATGAGATCCGTCCCCCTTTACGAGATTTTATCCGTAAAAATAAACTCGATGTCATCGTGGTCGAAAACGCGCTGGCCATCCCCATGAATCTCCCCTTGGGGGTGTGCCTGACCGGCTTGATCGCGGAGTTGGGGATCCCTACCATTGCCCATGACCATGACTTTTATTGGGAACGGGAACGGTACCAGGCCAACGCCATTCTCGATCTGCTGGATACGGCCTTCCCCCCCAACTTGCCCTCCATCCGTCATGTTACCATCAATTCCATTGCCCAGCGCCGCCTCAAATCTCGGCGGGGCATTGATTCGGTGGTCATTCCCAATGTGATGGATTACGACACCCCGCCGCCCGGGATCGATGAGTACAATCAGGACTTTCGGGAGATGTTGGATTTGAAAGCGGGGGAGATCTTGGCCCTGCAACCCACCCGGGTTATTCAGCGCAAGGGCATTGAGCTGGCCATCGAGCTGGTACGGCGCATGGAGATGCCCCAGGTGCATCTTTTCATCACCCACAGTGCCACCGATGAGGGGTTGGATTACTGGCATTGGCTCCAGCGGGAAGCCCGGCTCATGCACGTGGACCTACAACTCATCGATTATCTGGTGGACGTACAACGTCGCATGGCCAACGGACATAAAATTTACAGCTTATGGGATGCTTACATCCATGCGGATTTTGTCACCTATCCCAGTTTGTATGAAGGGTTTGGCAACGCGCTTTTGGAGGCCATTTATTTCAAAAAATTGACGGTGGTGAATCGGTATCCAGTTTATAATGCGGACATTCGCCCATTAGGATTTGAATTTGTCGAATTGAATGGTTTTGTGGATGATGATGCTGTGGACATGGTGAAGGCCCTGTTGGCCGATCCGGCCGAAGCTCAGCGCCGGGCGGAGAAAAATTACGAAATCGCCCGGGAACATTTTTCCTACCGCGTTTTGGAAGAAAAACTGCGACAATTACTCTAACATCACCATCGCCATTCCTATTCAAATCCTTCTGTTTATGCCCCACGACCGCATTCATCACTGGATCCACGCCATTTATCCCCCGCAAGATGCCCGTTGGCTGGAAGATGCTGTGCGGGCACGGGTACGCACTTTTCAGGCCCGTCACCCTCTCCAGCGCCCTCCTCGCCCGCTGGGGCAGTTGCTCACGTATCAAGATGCGATTCTCATCACTTATGGGGACCAATTCCAACAGCCGGGGCAACCCCATTTGCGCACGTTGGCGCAGTTTCTAGATGCTCACCTGCGCCAGGTCATGGATGGCGTCCATATCCTGCCTTTCTTTCCCTATTCCTCCGATGACGGCTTTTCGGTCATCGATTATAAGCAGGTCGACCCCGCATTGGGCGATTGGGACGATATTTGGCGCCTGGAGCAACGAGGCTACCGGCTCATGTTTGACGCGGTGATTAATCATATTTCTCGTCAGAGCCGATGGTTTCAGGGGTTCTTGCGGGGCGAAGCGCCTTATCGCGATTATTTCATCGTGGTGGACCCGCACACCGATCTCGCACAGGTGGTGAGGCCCCGGGCTTTGCCCTTGCTCACGCCGGTGGAGACTGCCGAGGGCGTCAAATATGTGTGGACAACCTTTAGCGAGGATCAAATCGATCTGAATTACGCGAATCCCCGGGTGGCCCTGGAGATCATCGATGTCCTGTTGTTTTATGTGGAGAAGGGCGCGCAGATCATTCGCCTGGATGCCATCGCTTATCTGTGGAAGGAAATCGGAACCTCTTGCATCCATCTCCCTCAGACCCATGCCATGGTCAAACTGTGGCGGGCCATCCTGGATGAGACCGCGCCCGATGTGCTGCTCATCACCGAAACCAACGTGCCTCATCAGGAAAATATCAGCTATTTTGGCGACTATTTGCCCGAAACTGGCAAGACCGATGAGGCGCAACTGGTCTACAATTTTACCCTGGCGCCTCTGACCCTGCATGCCTTTCTTTCAGGGGATGCCACCAAACTGGCCCGATGGGCCGCGACCCTGACAGCGCCGGCCGGAGCCACCTTCTTCAATTTCATCGCGTCCCATGATGGCATTGGGGTACGGCCGGCCGAGGGCATTCTTTCGACCCAGGAAATGCAAGCCTTGGTGGATCGCACCCTGGCTCATGGGGGACAGGTGGGCTACAAGGCGAATCCCGATGGCTCTCGCAGTGTCTACGAACTCAACATCACCCTGTACGATTTCCTCAACGATGCAGCCCGGCCGGATCCCTCGGTGGATGTGCCCCGATTCCTGGCTTCTCAAAGCATTTTGTTGGCCCTGGCCGGGGTGCCTGGGATTTATGTGCACAGCCTTTTCGGCTCTCGCAATTGCGATGCCTGTTATCGGGCCACAGGTCGGGCCCGCTCTCTCAATCGGGAAAAGTTTGATCTGGCAACCCTCGAAGCTCTTTTGGCCGATCCTCACTCCCATCAGTCCCAGGTTTTTGCAGGGTATCGTCACATGCTGGCTGTACGCCGGGAGCATCCTGCGTTTCATCCTTTGGCCCAGCAGCGAATTTTGGAACTGCATCCGGCTGTGTTCGCGGTGGAGCGGCTCGCGCCCGATGGCAGCGAACGCATCCTCTGCCTGACCAACGTGAGCGCCCAGCCGCAAACCCTGGCCTTGCCACCGGGCCGCTGGCGCGACCTGTTGGGGGAAGTAGCAGCCCATTCGGGCCAGATCACGCTGCCGGGCTACGGCGTGGCGTGGCTTCGGGGCTGATAGGCGCTTTGCAACCGTTCATGGACGATGGCGTTGGGGTGCGATGTTATAGACCACGACGACCCAGGACGCACGCTCGGGAGCAAACATGCCTACTGCGCGTGGATACAGATATACCAATACGCGATGGGGATAACGGGAGATTTGTTGCACCACATCGAGCCGTTGGGTCAATTCCCAGGCCCGTTTGCCCTGGGTCGGATCCACCTGGTGGGCGCCGGGCCCAATCAACACATCCAGGCTCTCCGGCGCCATGATCTGCTCTTCGTTGAGATATCCTTGTTTTGGCTTCAGAGGCACGGCAGGGAAGAGCTGTTCACCCGTGCCTGACCACACGATACTGCCCGCGAAATTCAGCAGCCCGCTGCAGCGATGCATGAGGGCGAATCCGCCGAAATCGCCCGGTTCCATTTCCAGCACCGCCAGATCGTGGACATGTTTGATTTCAAACCCCATGACTTTCTGAGGTTGACCATGCTCGTCAGTCACGATCCGATACGTCCAGTATGCACCCACGGCATCGAAAAAACCGCTGGCTTTCTTCAGCAGGATGTCGTCGGGCAAAGGGGCGTTGAGGTCATCACAGGGCGTTTGTTGGCGGGCATGGAGACGCTGAATTTCGAGGCTCTGATAATCCAGCACAACCATCGCCACGTTGGCGAAGTACGGGTCTATATGAAAGGTGGTGGTTTGAGGGCGACTTTGGCAGGCGGTCACCAGCAAGATGGTGGCCCATGCCAGGAGCAATCCTAAGCGTTTCATCTTCCCTCCAAAAAGAGAAAGCCATCCGTGGTGGCAAAGGTGCCGGTAATTCTAGGACGTTCGTCAGAGCGTTTGGGTTCCTGGTCGAGGGCGGGCGGCAGAGACCTTGAAGGTCTGGGAGACCCTTTTTACGGAACAGTCACCATAAGCAATAGCTCACCACATAACGATGAAAATGGGGCGCAAGTGGCAGGTGAGCATGAGACCTCGGAGGGTCTGCGCAGACCTCCGAGGTCTGGGGCCACCACGCCCGCCCGGCGATGAAGTCGCCGGGCTATAAAACGGCGCCGGATAATTCCGGCTAGCCCCGCAGGGGCGCTGTTTCTAGCCTTGGCGCTCCTGAACACTGAACACTGATTACTGATGACTGATCACTGATTACTCGTACTCGCGCCTAACCTCGGTCTAACAATCCTCAATCCTAATCCTGATCCTGTTTACGGAACAGTCGCCATGAGCAAGAGCTCACCACATAACGACGAAAATGGGGACGCAGATGTTCGTCATGCTGAGCGACCGAAGGGAGCGAAGCATCTAGCGAGCGAAGCGAGCGCTATGCGGTGGTTTTTGCGCTTCGCTAGATTCCTCGGTCGCTTCGCTCCCTCGGAATGACGTCGCGAGGCTCTATTTACGGAACAGGGATCGCCAAAAGACGCACCTCACTCGGCGGGCCTCTTTTGCATGGAAACCTTGAGGTTGCTACAATAGGTGCATGGAATCCACATGGCCCTTTCGGCATCCCCCTTTGCGCCTGCGCGGTGCTGAAATTTGGCTTATTGCTTTGACCATGGTGGGGATGGCCGCAGTGTTGGCCTTGGCCCCCCTTAAGTTGGCCTTGGTTTTCATGGCGGCCATGGGGTTCGGTCTGGCTCTCTTGCTTTGGCCCGAGACAGGCCTTTATGCGCTGGCTTTGGTGATCCCATTCAACGCGGTGGCGCGGGTGCCCTTGGGCCCGGCTTCCATGGGCCCTACGGACGTCTTGGTGGCGGCCACGTTTTTCGCGTGGTTTTTGCGCTACACCGGGTGGGATGATCGGCGTCGTCCAGCCCCGCGGCTGGGGTTGCTGTTGCCGTTCATGGTGGTTTTGCTCTATTCCACCCTGGCTGCCCAAAGCCTGATCGCAGCTCTGCCCGAGTTGGTGAAATGGGCGGAGGTGATTGTGGTGTACTGGCTGGCAGCTCAACGCATCACCCCTCGCCAACGTTTGCCCCTGGCCCTGACCCTGCTGATGGCCGGGGGCCTCGAGGCGCTGATCGGGATCCGCCAGTTTCTCTTCCGCATCGGCCCGGAAGCGTACCTGTTGGGCCGTTTTTTGCGGGCGTATGGCACCTTTGGGCAACCCAATCCCTATGCAGGCTATCTGGGGCTTTTGTGGCCCTTGGGGTTGAGCTTGAGCCTGTGGGCTTTGCTGCGAGCCTGGGATCGGCGGGGCCTGGCATGGAAGCAACGCCTCGCGGTTTTGGGGTTGGCAGGGGTGACTCTGAGCCTGACCGGGCTCATTGGCCTGGGCATTGTGGTGAGCTGGTCCCGAGGCGCCTGGTTGGGGGTGTTGAGTTCCTCGGCCACTGTGATGGTCCTGAGCTCCTTGTGGGGTCTGGGGCTTGTTTTGGCTTTGGCCGCGGGGATGGTAGTCTTGTGGCCCGCACTCCCTCCTAGCATCACCCATCGCTTGGGGGATGTGATCCGTTATTTTGGGACATGGCAGGTCCAGGGGGTGGAGGTCACCCCGGAGAATCTGTCCGTTCTCGAACGGGTGGCTCATTGGCGGGCTGCCTGGGCCATGTTCGCGGATCATTTCTGGCTGGGGATTGGAGTCGGTAATTGGGATGTGGTGTATCCCCGATACGCCATCGGGATTTGGAAGGCCAGTTTGGGCCACGCGCATAACGTGTTGTTCCACTATGCGGCTGTGAGTGGGATCTTCGGCGCCCTGACCTACGTGTGGCTGTGGCTGGGATCGCTGGTCGCGGCCGGCCGGGCCGGTTTAAGGAAACAAGGATTGGAAAAGGCCCTGGCCGTGGGCGTCGCGGGGTTGTGGGTGCATCTTTCCATCCACAATCAGTTCGATAACCTGTGGGTGCAAGGCATACCCCTCCTGGTTGCACTCACACTGGCATTGTTTTAGAGGACATATTATGCCTAACCATATTGCTGTGATTGATCTCGGTTCCAACACAACCCGTATGGTGATTTACGAATACCAGCGGGACCGTTACGCGCGGCTGACGGATGAGATCCGTGAAGTGGTGCGATTGCGAGAGGGGATGGGGCATACCAATGTCTTACGGGCCGCATCGATTCAGCGGGCCCTCAACGCGCTGCGTATGTTCAAGGAACTGAGTGATGGCATGGGCGTGGAAGAGGTGATCGCGGTGGCGACCAGCGCGGTGCGGGATGCGGTGAATCGGGATTCCTTTCTGGCCCGGGTGAAGGCGGAGACAGGTTGGACCTTGCGGCTGCTTTCGGGGGAGGAAGAGGGGTACTATGGCGCGTTGGGTGCGATCAATGCCACGGGGCTGGATGAGGGGTTCGTCATTGATCTGGGAGGGGGCAGTGCCCAAATCGTGGAGGTGCGAGGGGGAATGCCGGGGCGCACCGTGAGTTTGCCGTTGGGCGCGCTGCGGCTCACCGAACTCTTTTTGTCCGCGGATCGTATCAGCCAGGAGCAAGTGGAGGCTCTGCGTGCTTTTATTGCCGACCAGTTGGCCGCGGTGGACTGGTTTCGGGCTCAGCCCGGGGATCGGCTGGTGGCTATCGGGGGGGCGATTCGCAATCTGGGCAAAATCGACCAGGTGCGGACCCATTATCCCTTGGATGGCATCCATGGTTACGAGCTTCGGGCCGAAGCTTTGGATGAGATGGCCCAGCGGTTATGGCGTCTTTCTTTGAAGAAACGTCGTCAGGTGCCTGGCCTCCGGCCGGATCGGGCAGACATCATCCCGGCTGCGGCATGGGTGTATGCCATGCTGTTGGCTCATAGCGGTTTTCAGACCTTGACCATCAGTCGGCCGGGATTGCGGGAGGGCCTGTTTTTAGAGAGCTTTCTTTCACATCTCCCGCGGCCTATTTTGCCCAATGTGCGGGAATTCAGTGTGCTCAATTTGGCCCGGATCTTTCGTTATGATGAGACCCATTGTCATCACGTGGCTTTTCTCTCCCAACGTTTATTCGATGAGCTAAAGCCGGTACATGGGTTGGATGAGAGTTATCGGCAGTTGTTATGGGCGGCGGGGCTTTTGCACGACATCGGCACGGTGATCAATTACCCCTATCATCACCGTCATTCCTACTACATCATTTTGAATTACATCCTTTATGGATACACCCCTCGGGAGGTGGCCCTGATTGCGCTCATTGCCCGCTATCATCGCAGCAAGGGCAAACCCAAGGCCAGGGAGCTGGCCCCATTGCTCACGGAGGGGGATCGGCAGGCATTGGGGGTTTTGAGCGGGATGATTCGTCTGGCCGAATACCTGGAGCGGGGGCGGCGGCAAGTGGTGCGGGACTTGCGGTGTCATGTGGATTTGGAGCAAGGTTGGGCGCAGATCGAGGCGCTGGCCACGGGGAACGCGGCGATTGAGCTGTGGGAAGCAGAACGGAATTTGGAGGGGTTGCAGCAGGCATTGGGGATATCCTTGGAGCTGGTGGAGGGGGTGTGGATGGGAGAGGAGGAAATTTGAAAAAAGTCGAAATTTTTTGAAAAAAGGTGTTGACAAACGGGGAAAGATATGATATATTGTCTTTTGCGCTCAGCGATACAGCCCTTGAAAAACATCCCCATGGCCGCCTGGGAGCGGCACGAGGCGGAAGAGAGGAAATTTGAAAAAAGTCAAAAAAGTCCCGATATAGGGCTTGACAAACGCCTCGGGATGTGTTAAAATGGCCTTCGCAAAAGCGCACGAGGTCAAAGTGAAACGACCTTAATAAAGGAGAACTCGCTTCAGGGCTCTCAATTTCCACCTTTATTGGCAATGGACTTTCGTCGGCATAGCGCATAGGTGTCGGCGTTTTTATTTGCCCGGAAGCGGATGGTATCCGGAACTTTAACAGTTGAAGAGTGGTAGGAAAGCTTGTGTGATCAAGGCTCCGAGTATGACCTGTACCAAACAGGAAACAATCCATTTTGTCGGAGAGTTTGATCCTGGCTCAGGATGAACGTTGGCGGCGTGCCTAACACATGCAAGTCGAACGCGCAGCCGGATTCTTCGGAAACCGGTGGGCGAGTGGCGAACGGGTGAGTAACACGTGGGTAACCTGCCCCGAAGCGGGGGATAACTGCTGGAAACGGCAGCTAATACCGCATGTGCTTGCCGGATCGT
>JALWZT010000203.1 GCA_027002405.1 Anaerolineae bacterium
CGATATCCGCGCGACGAAAAGCCTCTTCGGCCTGGTTCAGGGTCCAGGGGTCCAGGGCTTCGTGGAACCAGACGATATCGGGCCGTAGCAGGGCGTGGCAGCGGGGGCAACGGGGCGGGAGTTCGGGCAGGGGGACCCGTCGGTCCTCGGCCCGGTAGTCGCATTCGGTGCATCGGACTCGCCAGATGTCGCCGTGAAGGTAGAGGATGTGGCGATTGCCCGCGGCCCGGTGCAGACCATCGATGTTTTGGGTGACCAGGGTGAAATGGGGGAGGGCTTTTTCCATTTCCGCCAGGGTGAGATGCGCGGGATTGGGCCGAGCGTGGGCCATGCGTTGCCGACGCCAGTCGTAAAATTCCCATACCAGCTTGGGGTCCCGGGCAAAGGCTTCGGGGGTGGCCAGGTCCTGGGGATGGTAGTTACGCCACAGGCTATCGGGCCCATCGCGATAGGTGGGGATGCCACTGGCCTTGGAAATACCTGCACCGGTGAGGACAGCGATTTTTGGGAAGGATGGGGTGTGATTCATTTTCAAAGCAGTCACCACGAACGGCAGTTCGCCGATACGGATGAAAACGTCTCACGGCCACGTTGGCGCGGGAAGCCGAGCACGTGATGCGTAATGCGTGATGCGTAAGGCTCTCACGTTTTACGTTTCACGCATCACGCCCGCTGTCGCCTCGCTCAACGTTGTCCTGATGATCTCAATCCTAATCCTGATCCGAATCCTATTTACAAAGCAGTCCAACGGCGGACCAGCCCGCGCCGATACGGACGAAAATGCCTCGCGGCCAGGGCGGCGTGACTCGTATTCCGTATTGCGTATTGCGTAACGACTGGACGGAATACGGAATACGCAATACGAACCTTTGCCGCCTCGCCCAACGTCGGCCTGGCGACTCCTCAGCAACCAGCGATCATTCTATTTTCATAGCAGGGCTTCGCGCAAGGTGTCGACCACTTCGTCCTGCTGTTCGTCGGTGAGTTCCGCGTAGAGGGGCAGGGAAAGAACATGCCGGGCCATGTGTTCGGAAACAGGGAAGGAGCCCGGTTCGAGTTCCAGGAACCGATACGCGGGTTGCAGGTGCAAGGGGATGGGGTAGTGAATGCCCACGCCAATGCCGCGGTCTTTCAGGTGCTGCACCACCGCGTCCCGGTCAAAGGCATCATCCAGCAGGATGGTGTAGCAGTGATAGACGGGTTCGGTTTGGGGCAGATGGCGGGGGGTTGTGACCGGAAGGTCGGCCAGGAGCTGGTCGTAGCGTCGGGCCCGGTCTCGGCGGGCCGCGTTCCAGTCATCCAGATGGGGGAGTTTGGCCCGCAAAATCGCGGCCTGGATCGCATCCAGGCGATGGCCGTAGCCGAGTTCGTCATGTTTGTATTTGGTCACCCGGCCATGGTCCCGGAGTTTGGCGACCCTTTCCGCGATCTTAGGATCATTAGTCACCACCGCGCCGCCATCGCCGTAACAGCCCAGATTTTTGCTGGGGTAGAAGGAAAAACAGGCGGAATGCCCCAGGCTGCCGGCCCGTCGGCCGTTGTAGCGGCTGCCATGGGCCTGGGCAGCATCTTCGATGACGATGAGCCCGTGCTTTTCTGCAATGTGGTTGATGGCGTCCATGTCCGCGGGTTGGCCATAGAGATGGACGGGCATGATGGCTTTGGTATAGGGCGTGATGGCCGCTTCGATGAGGTTGGGGTCGATGTTGTAGGTGACGGGATCAATGTCCACGAAAACCGGCCGGGCCCCGACCTGGGAGATGGCTTCGCCCGTGGCAAAGAAGGTGAACGGCGTGGTGATGACTTCGTCTCCCGGGCCGATGCCATGGGCCAGCAGGGCCAGGAAGAGCGCGCCCGTCCCACTGGAAACCCCCACCGCATAGCGGGCGCCGCAGTATTGGGCAAAAGCCTCTTCAAATTGGGTCACTTCCTCGCCCATGATGAAGGAGGTGCGGTCGATCACGCGCTGAATGGCTTCGTCGATTTCCGACTGGATGGAGAGGTATTGGGCTTTGAGGTCTACGAGGGGAATCGTCATCGTGGTCTCCTGGAATTAGGATTTAAGTGTGTAACTATACAAGTATCCCATACAACGCTTTGCCACGAAGGCTCGAAGCTTTTCGAAGACACGAAGAAAACCTTCTTTTTTTCCTTGGTGCCTTCGTGTCTTCATGGTTTTTGCCTTGCTGTGAAAGAGTACCTGTATAGTTACCTAAATGTTTTATGAAAAGCGTCGATTTTCCGTTGGAGTGCTCGAATCTGCCGTTGATGGGAGCGAATGGTTTCTTGCAAGCGCTCCGGGGGGGTATCGCCATATTTGGCCGCGGTGAGCTCCAACTTGCCCAAACGGTCCTGGTAGATCCGGAGCTGATCTTGCCAGTAGAGGACTTCTTCCTTGAGCCCGGCCCGAGCCATCTGCTGCACTTGATGGTCCGGAATGGGGGCATCCTCCACCGAGAGCTGATCCATGTTTTCGATAAGCCAACGATGGAGGAACGCGTTGCCAGGGATGATGCGGCCCGAGGCCGATGGGCGAGTATACCCTAATCGCCCCATCAGGTAAAGATACATGCGGGTTTCGGGAAGCTTTTGTCCCAGAGCAGCCGCGATCTGCTCCTCCGTGCCCGGGTGTTCGGCCAGATGAAGCAAAATGCGACGTTCGGTGGGGGAAAGTTGATGAAACTGGAGCTGGAACAGGGAAGTAAGCATGGTGTCCAGGACGACATCATCCCGGGTGGGGGGGCGCAGGCTGTGGTCTGGATGGTAAAGATGGTAGCAGAGCCACTGGAGCAGATAGGGGTGATCCCCGGTGTAGTCGTGGATGCGGCGGATGGCGTGGGCGCTGACCTGCACGGGATGCCGTTGTTCCTGGCGGATAAGCTGTTCTGCTTCCTGAGGTTCCAGACCGTCCAGGTAGAACGGCGCGAAGTCGGAAAGGAAGGGGGAGGTGGGCCAATCCCGGCTGAGGTCCTGCAGGGTGATGAGGGTTTTGGTGGAAGCCAGGACCACCCGCAGGTTGGGGGGGCGCTGGAAGGCAGCCCGCAGGCGTTGGACGACCTGAGGTTTTTTCTGGGCGAGCTCAATGAGGGGCTCGGGTTCATCAATGAGTAGCAGCACGCGTGCCTGGTGCTGCTGGGACTGCCGACATACTTTGCGCAGCACGTTGGCCATATCTTCTTGGGCCAGTTGGTCGGTGTCGATGCCCAGGTTGGCCCACACTTCGCCCCGATCTTCCAACGCGAAAAGGAGTTCATCCCGCAGGTCTTCGGGGCTGGCGCAGCCCTGCATGTCCCAATAGATGGGCAGGTAGTGCTTGCGGCCCTGGATATCGAGCTGGCGCAGCAAGGAGGTCTTGCCTATCCGTCGGGAGCCAATGATCCAGATGTAGTTATCGGAACCCAGCAGGATGTATTGGCGCAGGTCCACATGGCCATAATAGCGTTGGCCGCTGACCCAACCGCCGATGGTGTAGGGGTTGCGATAGGTGGCAGGCATGGATGGGGCCCCCTGTCAGGGCGTTTCAATTTCGAACTCGTATTGGGCTTCTTCCATGGTCAGGGGCGCCAGGGGGGAGATGGCCAGAATGATCTCCTGGCCCGGGCGAAGGCCTTCCAGATGCATTTGGCCCCGACCGTCAGGGCCGACGCTCATGCGTTCCACCCGGGTATCCTGGCCCTGGGGCAGGATGGCCTGGACGATCCATTGTTCTTGCAAGATGTTGTTGGTGAGGAGCCAGCCTTCCGACTGCCAATCGCCCGGGCCTTGTTCAAAGTCTTGGAAGTAGCCGATTTCGGGGATGGAAACATCGTCAATGAACATGCCCGGATGGGTAACCGCGGCATCGGTGACGTATTCAAAGCGAATGAGCACGGGGTGCCCCAGGTAAGGTCTGAGGTCCACGCTTTCTTCGACCCATGCCGCGCGATCCCCCTGGCTGAGCCCTGTGTATCCGGGCCCGTAGGCGTTGCCGTTGGGGTTTTCGGTGGTGGTCCGTTCAGTCTGCAGGAGTTGCCAGGTCTGGCCCTGGTCCAAACTGATTTCGACGTAGGCGTAGTCCCACAGGTCTTCCAGGTCGTACCAGGTAAAGTAATGCAAGGTGGCCGCGTCCGCCTGGGTGAGGTCCACGGGGAAGGTGAGCCGGGTGTCCGATTCATCGACCCGGTTGCTCCACCAGGCCCACTGGCCGCTGTGGGCGTCGGTGGCGGCCAGGCGGGTTTGCGCGTCCCCCTGGAAGGTGATGGTGATGTCGGACGCGTCGGGGGTGATGATGTAATAGTCGGTTGCGTATTGATGGGCGGTTTCGCTGTGGTAAACGGGCACGCGGTCGAATTCGGCCACGGGGTTCATGGGGGGCACCTCATAATGGGGATAGCCCCAACGCCCGTCGCCGATGTCCGGGTCATCCAGCCAATTGGCCACCACCCAGTCCGCGAAAAATTGGGCCGCGTCCTCGTCGGCACCGATTTGATGCAGGGTGTCATCCACCGCTTCCATGCCGTTCAGGTCATTGGCGATCAGGGCTTTGGTGGCGTCTTCGCCAAAACGGCTCAGGAAGTAGGTCATGAAAAGGTAAGCATTGCCGTAATGGGGGTAAGTGTCTTCTTGATCGGGGTCCGGCCAGGCATTGAGCTGGATATCGGGGTCTTCAGCGAAGATCTCGTCGGGCGTGATGCCGCTGGCACGATGCAGGCCATTGAGTTCCATGGCCAGTTCCGACGCGCCTTCGTTCATCCAGGTGGTCTCGTTTTTATCTTGATACCAGTGGATCATGTGCTGGAATTCGTGGGCCAGGGTGCCGTTATAGAATTCTGTGCCCGGCTTGTTGTTGTCGATGTTGATGTAGAACATCTCCTTTTCATTGGAATAAGGATGGATGGGTTGGGGGATTTCATCCGCGGAGGAGAAATATCCGGCAATGCTGGCCCCCAACCCGCGGGCATGGAGGACATGAAGCCGGGGATCGTTGTCGATGCCCGGGGTCCATTCGCTGCCGAAGAAAGCCCGATCCGTGGGGTAGATGTGCTCATCAAAAAACTTCGCGGCTTTGCGCAAATCCTTGGTCTTCACCCTGGTGCCTACCTCGCGCCACATATACACATGCTCCCCTTTGACCACCAATTCGGCCTGGATCTGCCAGTTTTCATCGGTATCGCTATTGCTGACCCAAAACTGGATGACATCCCCTTCTTCATAGCTGGGGGGTGTGGGGTTTACGACACGGGGCACCTGGCCTAATTCGGGGCGAAGTCGGGCAGCCAGGTCGATGGGATCATTGGGGGGCACCTCCACGGAGCGGATGAGGTCTTCGGTGGTGAGCTGGGGGTGCGAAGGGGCGCCCGCTGCAGGGGTGGGACTGGGGA
>JALWZT010000204.1 GCA_027002405.1 Anaerolineae bacterium
CCCATCCTTTCAGGCTCAAGGTCTTGGTGATGGCTGCGGTCAGCGTGGTCTTCCCGTGGTCAATATGACCGATGGTCCCCACATTCACGTGGGGCTTCTTGCGCTCGTAATGTTGCTTTGCCATGATGAAAGAATCTCCTTGGATAAAAGTAATCAGTGATCAGTGATCAGTAATCAGTGACAGGTTCAGCCTCGGGCGCTAAGGAACGGCGCCGGATGATTCCGGTTGTTTTGTCAACGCTCATCAAAGCGCAAAAAAGGATCTCGAAACCATTTTGGCCTGGTTTCGTGTCCTTTCTTGCGTACCAGGTCTTCAATTCCCCCTGGCTGCAGGGTGCCAGGGGCATGCGGGCTGTAAAGGGCTTTCCTCCATCGCGTCAGGAAAAAGACCCACCCGCAAACCGGACAAGTATAACAGGAATTGGGAAGAATTGGCAAATTTAGTGCATGGCCATCAGCTCATCATAATCCGCTTCGCCACATTCTCGGGCACAGGCGCGTAGTGATCAAATTCCATACTAAAGGTGCCGCGGCCCTGGGTGATGGAGCGCAATCGGGTGGCGTAACCGAACATCTCTGCCAAAGGCACCATGGCCCGCACCGATTGCATGCCATGGGAATGGGGCTCCAGGCCCTCGATCTGGCCCCGACGGCTGTTGATATCCCCGATGACCTCGCCCAAAAATTCCTCGGGCGTCAGAATATCCACCTTCATGATGGGTTCCAGCAGGATGGGCTTGGCTTTGGGGATACCATTGCGCACGGCCAGGGAGCCCGCGATACGAAAGGCCATCTCCGAAGAGTCCACCTCGTGATACGAGCCATCGATCAGGGTGGCTTTCACATCCACAATGGGATACCCGGCAATGACGCCCCCTTCCAGGGCCTCGCGGATCCCTTCTTTCACCGGGTTGATAAATTCCTTGGGCACCACGCCGCCGACCGTGGCATCTTCAAATTCGTAACCACTGCCCGGCTCCAGGGGCTCGAACCGAACTTTCACATGGCCATACTGGCCACGGCCACCAGTTTGGCGCACAAAACGCCCTTCCGCCTCCACGGGCTGGGTGATGGTCTCGCGGTAGGCCACCTGCGGACGGCCCACATTGGCATGGACCTTGAATTCTCGGATCATCCGGTCCACCAGCACTTCCAGGTGGAGCTCGCCCATGCCCGAGATAATGGTTTGGCCGGTCTGATCATCCACCCGCACCCGGAAGGTGGGGTCTTCATCGGCCAGGCGGCGCAGCGCGTCCGCCAATTTATCCTGATCCGCTTTGGTTTTCGGCTCGATGGCCACACTGATGACCGGCTCGGGAAAGGTGATGGATTCCAGGATGATGGGATGGTTGGGATCGCTGAGGGTTTCGCCCGTAAAGGATTGTTTCAAGCCGATGATGGCCGCGATGTCCCCCGCACCGATCTCCTTGACTTCCTCCCGCTTATCCGCGTAAATCCGCATCAGACGCCCAATGCGTTCTTTGCGGTTGCGGGTCACGTTCAGCAAGGTCTCACCGCTGCGAACCACCCCCGAATAGACCCGGATGTAAGCCAACCGTCCCACATAAGGATCGGTGACAATCTTGAACACCAGGGCGGTTGTGGGTTCATCGAAGGAAGGTTTACGCGTCACGGGTTCGCCGGTTTTGGGGTCCACCCCCACAATCGCGGGACGGTCAATGGGCGCGGGGAGATAGTCAATCACCGCATCCAGCAGCGGTTGCACCCCTTTATTTTTCAACGCGGAACCGGCCAGGACCGGCACCAGTTCGTTATTCAACGTGGCACGACGCAAGGCCTGCTTCAGCTCCGCCGCGGAGATATCCTCACCTTCCAGATATTTGATGGTGAGCTCATCATCGGTTTCGGCAATGGCCTCTACCAGATGTTCCCGGGCCATGTCCGCGGCATCCTGGAGGTCTTCGGGGATGGGGACCTGCTCGGGCCGCGCGCCCAGCTCATCGGTATAGACCCAGGCCTTCATCTCAATCAGGTCAATCACCCCGCGAAAATCCGCTTCTGTCCCCAACGGGATCTGAATGGGCAAGGGATTCGCGCCCAGGCGATGACGGATCATCTCCACCGTGCGCTCAAAATCCGCGCCGGTGCGGTCCATCTTATTCACGAAGCAAATCCGGGGCACGCTGTAGCGATCCGCCTGGCGCCAAACGGTTTCCGATTGGGGCTCCACGCCCGCGACCGCGTCGAAAACCACCACACCGCCATCCAGAACCCGCAGGCTGCGCTGCACTTCCGCGGTAAAGTCGATGTGACCCGGGGTATCGATGATGTTGATTTGATACCCCTTCCAGTCCGCGGTGATGGCAGCCGATTGGATGGTAATGCCACGCTCGCGCTCCTGCTCCATAAAATCGGTCACGGTCGTGCCTTCGTCTACATTCCCGAGACGATAGGTCTTGCCCGCGTAATAGAGCACGCGCTCGGTGGTGGTGGTTTTTCCCGCGTCGATATGGGCGATGATGCCGATGTTGCGGATTTTGTCGAGGTTAGGATTGAGGGTCATAATCGAAAATGGGGAGGCAGATGACGCAGGTCCTTACCAGCGATAATGGGCAAAGGCGCGGTTGGCTTCCGCCATCTTGTGGGTTTCGTCGCGCTTGCGAATGGTCGCGCCCTGGTTATTGGCCGCGTCCATGAGTTCGGCCGCGAGCTTTTCGGCCATGGATTTGCCGTGGCGCTTACGAGCAAATTGAATGAGCCAACGCTGGGCCAGGGCTTCGCGGCGTTCAGGGCGCACTTCCACAGGCACCTGGTACGTCGCACCACCGACACGGCGAGGCTTGACCTCGATCTGAGGCATGGCATTGGCCATCGCCTGCTCGAAGACCTCCACCGGATCGCGACCGGTGCGTTTTTCTATGATATCGAAGGCGTCATACATGATGCGTTGAGCAAGGCTCTTTTTGCCGCCACGCATCATGCGGTTGATAAAACGAGCAATGGTCTTGCTGTGATACTTGGGATCAGGGACCACATCCCGGCGTTCCGGGCGATAACGACGAGGCATAATCCTCTCCTGGATGTGAGAGACTAAAAGTTGGTTGTGAGTATTGGATGCACTGCAAAAAGGTTTTTCAACACGGAGACACGGAGGACACAGAGAAAAAATAAGGGGGTCACGGAGAAAATCCTCTCCAAACCTTATCTTTTTCTCTCTCTGTGCTCTCTGTGTCTCCGTGGTAAAGTTTTTTCAGGAAATCCAGCATTGGGTTCTAAAGTGGTGAGGGTTGAGGATCAGGATCGAGGATCAGGGAGTGAAAGGGATGTCCGTGGTTCAAGCCTCAATCCTAATCCCGATCCTACTTTCCCCAGACATGATGCAAGATGCGGGCCGAGGGGGCACATTCGGCGCTCTTTGGAGCCTTGACCCAGAGGTGCCCGCCCAACCAGCATCTTGTCAACATGCACATTTACTTAAAAGAAGCCATTCATGCGCCGCGTGGCGTACCTTCCCGAAGAGCTCATCCCTTCGGAAGGTCTACCCAGGACGCTTTATTTCTTACCGCGCTTGGCGCCATACTTGCTGCGCCCGCGCTTGCGGCCCTGCACGCCGGCAGCGTCCAGCGCCCCGCGCACGATGTGGTAGCGCACACCGGGCAGGTCGCGCACACGCCCCCCGCGCACCAGGACCACCGAGTGTTCCTGAAGGTTGTGGCCTTCTCCCGGAATGTATGCGGTGACCTCGATGCCATTGGTGAGGCGCACACGCGCGATCTTGCGCATGGCGGAATTAGGCTTTTTGGGCGTGGTGGTGCGCACCACGGTGCACACCCCGCGGCGGAAGGGATTCCCCTTGCGCATGCGCTTGGTTTTGCCGGTCAGAGCATTATAATTGTAGAGCAAGGCAGGGGCTTTCTTCTTCTTCTTGACGGGCTTGCGCCCTTTGCGCACGAGCTGGTTAATGGTGGGCAAGGTCCTGACTCCTTAAAGGGATAAGGGATAATCCATGTTGGGATGAGATTTCCAGACACAAAAAACGCCAAACGTCGGAATCGAACATGGGCAGACGTTTGACGCATGATAAACGGGGATGAGAGGGAGAAGGGGAATTACCTCATGCGTCCAGGCCTCAGAAATGGATCCTCACGAAAAAAGGGACAGAAAGATAGGCCAGAGTCCAAAGTCTGACCTGCGACATGCTATCTTACTCGAAAATGCTCATTTCGTCAAATACGGATGACGCGGATGGGACGGACAGCACAGGTCTTTGAGCATAGCGACTGTTCCGAAAATAGAGTAATCAGTGATCAGTAATCAGTAGAAATCTGCGGCGCATCTGCGAAAATCTGCGTTCTCATTTTCCTCGGTATCGGCGAGCCGCCGCTCGTGGTGACTGCTATGAAAATAGAATGATCGCTGGTTGCTGAGGAATCGCCAGGCCGACGTTGGGCGAGGCGGCAAAGGTTCGTATTGCGTATTCCGTATTCCGTATTCCGTCCAGTCGTTACGCAATACGCAATACGGAATACGAGTCACGCCGCCCTGGCCGCGAGGCATTTTCGTCGGTATCGGCGCGGGGTGGCCCGCCGTCGGACTGCTTTGAAAATAGAGCCTCGCGACGTCATTCCGAGGGAGCGAAGCGACCGAGGAATCTAGCGAAGCGCAAAAAACCACCGCATGGCGCTCGCTTCGCTCGCTAGATGCCTCGCTCCCTTCGGTCGCTCAGCATGACGAATATCTGCGTCAATCTGCGCTGCGAAGCATCGGCGCAAATCTGCGTCCCCTCCACCTGCCACTTGCTACTTGCAAACCTGCTACCCGCGCCCCCTTTTCAGCGTCATGTGGTGAGCTATTGCTCATGGTGGCTGTTTGAAAAAATCCGCGACAATCTGCTTCATCCGCGTTATCTGCGGCCAATTCCAACCTCCGATGCGGCAATCCTGATCTCTGACGAGAGCAAAGTGCATAGCAGTGAGACCCCGGAGGTCTGTGCGAACCTCCGAGGTCTGTGTTTATCACGCCTTCCACACGGTTGCAACGGCCAGCGAGATTTGTTATCATGATAGCAGATTTGTAATCACCATCATCAGAAATCCTCCCATGATACGAACACAAATCCAAATCACAGAAAGGCAAGTTCAACAGCTCAAAATCGTGGCTGCCAGAGAAAAGAAATCCGTGGCGGAAGTGATCCGGGAGGCCATCGACTTGCGTCTCCAGAGAGAAACCAGTCTTGACGATGCCACCCTGCGCCAACGCGCCATCGAATTGGCCGGAAAATACCATGCAGGCGTGGAGGATTTATCTGAAAATCATGACCGCTATCTCGTTGAGGCGTTCGAGGAATGAGCACCTTGTCGATGTTCAGTTGACTCTGCGTTCTCTGCGCTCTCTGCGGTGAGTACCCTTTCCATAGGGGAGTCGGGGATCAGTCATCAAGTGTTCAGTGAGTAGGTTGGCTGTTTCTTGGTGGCTTTGTGCTCTTTGTGTCCTTGGTGGTGAAAGATTATCTGCGTCAATCTGCGTCGCATCGGCGCAAATCTGCGTCCCCTCCACCTGCCACCTGCCACTTGCAAACCTGCTACCCGCGCCCCCTTTTCATCGTCATGTGGTGAGCATATAAAAACGCCCGCCTCGCAAGAGGGGAGACGGGCGTGCAGGTCGAAGTCTATCCCAGGGGCTTTAGAACCCGCTGGCCGTTACCCATGCTACCGAGGTGTTGACCCAGGTCATAAAGAATTGGGCGAAGATGCCAATGGCCAACACCATGACCGCGTTGACCACCAATACGGTCAGCAACCCTCGGCTCAGGCTCACCCCGCCTTCGGCAGAGCTTTCGGCAAAGTACATGCGGCGGATGACGTTCAAGTAGTAGAACGCGGCGATGACCGTGTTCACCGCGGCCAGGGCGCCCAGCCACACCATCTTCTGATTGATGACCGCGGCAAAGACGAAGAATTTCCCGATAAAGCCCGCGGTGGGCGGAATGCCGGCCAGGGAGATGAGGAAGAGGGCCATGAGCAACGCCACGCCCGGCGCGCGGGTGGCCAGGCCATCGAAGTGGGCCATGTCGGTGGAGCCGTGTTTCTTTTCGATGGGCAGCAACAGCAAGAACGCGCCCACATTGGTGAAAATGTACCCGAAAAGATAGATCATAAGGCCATTGATGCCACCAAAAGTGGGGTCCATGCTGTAGGCGGCCAGCCCCAACAGGATGTAACCGGCCTGACCGATGGAGGAATACGCCAACATGCGCTTCACACTCTGCTGCTTCAGCGCGGTCAAATTGCCCACAAACATGGTCAATACCGCCACCGCGGCCAGGATCTGGCTCCATTCCGGTTGGAAGTCGGGGAAGGCCACCAAAAAGACCCGGCCCACCACCGCAAAGCCCGCGGCCTTGGACGCGGTGGAAAGGAAGGCCGAGATGGGCGTGGGCGCGCCGTCGTAGGTATCGGGAGCCCATTGATGGAAAGGCACCAGGCTGGCTTTATAGCCCAGCCCCCCCAGGACCAGGGCCAGGGCCACCACGCCCAGCCAATGCATGTCGCCCCCCGCCTTCAGGGCCTGGCCCACCGCGGCCAGGTCCGTCGAACCGGTGAGCCCGAAAAGCAGGGACATGCCGAACAGCAACACCGCGCCCGAAGAAGCCCCGTAGAGGAAATACTTGATGGCCGCTTCTTCCGAGCGCTCATCGCCCCGCAGAAAACCAGCCAGAATATAGGACGTGATGGAGAGGAACTCCACACCCACGTAAACCAACACCAGATTCGTGGCGCTGACCAGCACACTGATGGCAAGAGCCGCAAAAACCAGCAGGGCATAAAATTCCCCCAGATATTTGCTGCGGCCCGCCATAAAATTCACCGAGGCAATGATCACCAGGGCCACGCCCAGGAAACTGGCAACCTTGAAGAACAACCCATAAAGGTCGATGGCCAGGGTATAGAAAACGATCGCGTTGGGAGAGGTCATATAAAGGGCGATAGCAGCCAGCGAGGCCAGGATCAAACCGACCACAGCCACCGTGGCCGCGGTGCGCCCCTCATCCTCTCGGTGTCGCGCCAGGTCCACCCCGATGACCACAAACCCGGTGATCAACAGGATCAACTCAGGTGACAAAAGGCGCAAAATCTGGGAACCGTTCAAAGTCATCCCTCCTATGGATTAAAAATGAAGATTGGAGAGGATGTTCACCGCAGCCTGGTTGAAGTACGCCAGCAAGGGTGTGGGCCACAGACCCAAAATAATCATCAGCAACACCAGAGGCCACAGGGTCACCTTTTCGAAAAAGGCCATGTCGGTGGGGCCATCCGCATGCTCACCGAACACCGTGGTCCAGTGCGTCCAGCGCTTGGGGTCGTATTCGCCCAGGAAGATACTCTGGATAATGCGATAGAGGATGTAGGCCGCGGTAATGACGATGCCAACCACGCCAATGACCGCCAACACAGGCACGATGCCAAACGCCCCCCGGAAGGTGAAAAATTCCGCCCAGAAACCGGCCAATCCGGGCAGGCCCAGCGAGGCGAACCCTGCGAACATCATCGTCGCGTAATAGACGGGCACCACTGCGCTCAACCCGCCAAAGACCTTCAGGTCCCGGGTATGGGCCCGTTCATAAATGACACCCACCAGGAAGAACAAAGCCCCGGTGATGATGCCATGCATAAACATCTGCAAGCTGGCACCGTTGAAGGCCATGGCCGCGCTCTGCTGAGCTCCTTCCACGTCCTTCATATTCAGGGCCACGGCCACCGCACCGATGCCCAACAGGATGTAGCCCATATGGCTCACCGATGAGTAGGCGATGAGCCGCTTCAGGTCCGTTTGGGCCAGGGAGACGAACGCACCGTAAACAATGCCGATGACCCCCAACAGGGCCACAATCCAGCCGTAATAGGCGAAAGGCCCGGGGAAGAGGGTGAGCAGGATGCGCAGGATGCCGTAAGCGCCCAACTTCAGCAGCACCCCGGCCAGGATCACCGACCCGGCTGTAGGCGCCGCGGTGTGGGCATCGGGCAACCAGGTATGGAAGGGGAAGCTGGGCACTTTGATGGCAAAAGCCACGAAAAAGGCCCAGAAAGAAAGCATGGCGAACAAGGTGTTGTTCAACCACACCCCCTTTTCGGCCGCGGCCAGGATGTCAAAGGTTCCGGTGCTCAAATACACCCCGATCATGGCCAACAGCATGAAAATGGAACCGGCCAGGGTGTAGAGGAAGAACTTGATGGCTGCGTATTGGGGGCGATCCTTGGGCTGGCCCCAGATGCCGATGAGGAAGTACATGGGCACCAGGCCGATTTCCCAGAACACATAGAACAGGATCAGGTCCAGCGCCACAAAAACGCCGAACATGCCCGTGGCCAGGAACAGGAACAGCGCGAAGAACTCCTTCACCCGTTTGCGAATGACCCGGGCCGAATAGTAGAGCCCCAGGGTGGTGAGCAGCGCGGTCAGGAAAATCAGCGGCACGCTCAACCCATCCGCGCCCACATGGTAACTGACCCCAATCGCGGGGATCCAGGGCACATTCACCTGGTAGGCCATCTGGTTCCCTGCCAGATAATTCATGGCATAATCAATGGCCAGCCAGATGGAAAGCACCAGGGGGATGAGGCTCCACCAGATGGAAAACTTTTTAATAAGTTCTTCTTTTTCCTTCGGCATCAACGCGACGATGATGGCTCCTACCGTGGGCAGGAACACGATCAGCGTCAAAACCGAACTGCGAAGTAAATCCATTGAAATCTCCTCCTCGGTGATATTGGAGATGATGGCATCGTGCGTAATGCGTCATTCGTAATCTGTAAGACAAGGCGCTCGACCAGTTCGTTGCAGCCACCTGGATTACGCATCACGCATTACGGAATACGTCATTTATCTCAGTGGAATGAGCAAGAGCAAAACGGCGACCGACAGCAACAGAATCAGCAAATAGGTCTGCACCTGGCCCGTCTGCACCAGACGCACCACCGAGCCGGT
Organism: Anaerolineae bacterium; assembly: GCA_027002405.1. Taxonomy (GTDB): domain Bacteria; phylum Chloroflexota; class Anaerolineae; order J102; family J102; genus M2005. The sequence continues at coordinate 8,947 of JALWZT010000204.1, forward strand.
CCATTGGGTGACCAGGCCCGCGCCATTCACCGCGCCATCCACGATGTATTCATCGAACCAGCGGCGCAGGGTGGTGGCCAGCCATCGGCCAAATGCGCCCACCCAGTTGACGATGCGGTCGATGACGCCCCGGTCGAAGTGGGCGAAGAAATCGGCCAGCCACAGGGCGGGGCGGACAAACGCAGCCATGTAAAGCTCATCGAAGTAGTACTTGTGCTCCAACACGGTATAGACCGGGCCCAGCCAGCGCGCCAGCGGGTCGGACTGGCCTGCTTTCAGGGGCTTCCACCCATAGACCAGCCAGGCCAGCACGATACCGCTCAGGGCCAGGGTCATGGAAATCAGGGCCGGAGTCCAGTTGAATTCGGCCGGGGCCACATGCAGGAAGGGATACACCTCGCCCTGCATCTCCATCAATTTCAACATGAAGTCAGATGCGATCTTCCCAAAGACGGGGAACTCCTTGGGGACGGCCACAAACCCTCCGAAGATGGCAAAGAAGGCCAACCCCACCAGGGGCCAGGTCATGGCCCGGACGCTTTCGGGCGCGTGGGCCGCGGCCTCGGTGCGGGGCTGCCCCGCGAAGGTGAGGAACACCTGGCGGAAGGTGTAGAACGCGGTCAGGAACGCGCCCACGGCCAGGGTCCAGAACACCACGGGATGCCCGTACCAGGCATGGGCCAGGATTTCATCTTTGGACCAGAACCCCGCGTCAATGAAAGGCACCGCAGAAAGGGAAACCGCCCCCGCGATAAAGGTCCAGCCCGTGATGGGCATGCGCTTCAGCAGGCCGCCCATGTTGAACATGTCTTGGGCATCGAAATACTCATCATGGCCATGCTCGTGACCATGCCCATGTTCATGCGCGTGATGATGACCATGCTCCATGCCATGAATCACCGAGCCGGACCCCAGGAAGAGCAAAGCCTTGAAGAAGGCATGCACCAGCAGGTGGATGATCGCGGCCACCCAGGCCCCAATGCCCAGGGCAGCGAACATGTACCCCAACTGGGAAATGGTGGAATAGGCCAGCACCCGCTTGATATCCCTCTGGGCCACGCCAATGGTGGCCGCGAAGAGCGCGGTAAACGCGCCGATAAAAGCCACGAAAGGCAGGGCACCGGTCGCGCTATGGCTGCTGGCGGCAAACAGGGGAGCCATGCGCACAATGAGGTACACGCCCGCGGAGACCATGGTCGCGGCATGAATCAAGGCGGAGACGGGTGTGGGGCCTTCCATCGCGTCGGGCAACCACACATGCAAGGGGAACTGGGCCGACTTGCCAATGGCGCCCCAGAAGATGAGGATGGAGATCAGGGCCGCCCATGACACCGCGCCAAAGATGGGCAAAGTGACCGTCGATGTGGCCAACTCCTCCAAGAAGGCCGCATTCCCGAAAATCTCCTGGAAGTTCAAGGTGCCCGCGTGGATGAAGAGGAAGATGAGCCCCATCATAAAGAGCACATCCCCCACCCGGGTGGTGAGGAAGGCTTTCAACCCCGCTTGCTTGGGCGTGATCTGGTTCGGGTCAGGATAGCTTTTTTCGAACCAGAAGCCGATCAGCAGGTAGGAACACAGGCCCATGATCTCCCAGAAGATGAAGAGCATGAGCAAGTTATTGGCCACCACCAGCCCCAGCATGCCCGTGGCAAACAGGGAGATATACGCAAAAAATCGACTGTAGCGCGGGTCCAAGCCATCGGTATTCAGGGAAGGATCCAAATGCCCGGGGAAGGTCATGTAACCGGAGCTGTAGATAAAGATCATGGTCAACACGAACCCGACCATGAACAACATCCCCGCGGTGACGGCATCCACCGCCACCCCCATGTGGAAGGTGATCTCCCCCATGGGTAACCAGGGCACCCGCAGGTCAAAGGGGTGTTCGGTCAGTTCGGGCTTCAGGAAAAAGGTGATAGCCACAGCCCACGACAGGATCCAGGCAATGATCACCGCGCCAATGGCCACGTTGGAGCTAAGCCGTTTTTTGGGATTGGTGAACAAAATGATGGCAAAAAACGCCAACGCCGTGGGCAGCGGGATAAGCCAGGTCAAATTAAAAACAGAGGGATAATTCATAAGCAACCTCGATGAAGGCGGGGAAGTAAAGACCAAAGATCAAAGACTCATGCATCACGGTGCACACCTTCAATGCTTTAATCTTCAATCTTTAACCTTTAATCTTTGTAACTATACAGCTCCTTCTGCAAGACGTTTTTACCACGAAGGCACAAAGTCACAAAGACACAAAGAAAATTTTTTATTTTTCCCTTAGTGCCTTAGTGTCCTTAGTGTCCTTAGTGGTTTTTGCCTTGCTATGAGAGGGTACATGTATAGTTACTAATCTTTAACCTTTACAACTTCAGCTCATTGATCTCATCCACATTGATGGTCTTGCGGGTCCGGTAAATGGAAATCATCAACGCCAGGCCCACAGCCGCTTCGGCCGCGGCCACCGCGAACACGAAAACCACAAAGATCTGGCCCGAGAGATCGGTAGGGGTGAGATAACGCCAGAATGCCACCAGGTTGATATTCACCGCGTTGAGCATGAGCTCTACGCCCATGAGCACCGCGATGGCATTGCGGCGGGCCAACACCGCAAAAAAGCCAATGCTAAACAACGCGGTGGCAAAAATCAGATACCAGGAAAGGGGAACGGTCATAGCTCCTCCGCGAGGTTGGGAATCAGTGATCAGTAATCAGTGATCAGTGATCAGTAAATCTTTAGTCTTTAGTCTTTAATCTTTGCCTCACCGCTCCCGGGCGAGCATGATGGCGCCGACCAGGGCGACGAGCAGAAGGACCGAAGCGACTTCGAAGGGGACCACATAGTGGCCCACGAATCCCTGCCCGATCTGGGTGATGGCATCCGCGGGCACCTGGGCTTGGACCAGGGAGAAGGGCATGCGCACCAGCAGCCAGCTCAGAATCAAGAAGAAAAAGACCACGCCGGCCAGGGCCCAACGCCACTGGCTGTTGTAAGCGCCTGCCTCTTTCCCCATCACGTTGCGGGAAAGCATGATGGCGAACACGATCAGGGTCGCGATGGCGCCGATGTAAATCACGATCTGCGCCACGCCCAGGAATTCCGCCTCCAGCAGGATGAAGAGCACGGCGATGCCAAAGAACACGCCCACCAAAAACAACGCGGCGTGGAATAAATTGCGCGCAACGACCGTGCCCAGGGCCATAAGCAGGGTGAAAAGGGCAAAAAGAAGAAAGAGAGCTTGTCCGACCATGGGAGGGTTCCTAAAGCAAGGGATGGATAATCAGGAAAAAGGTAACTACTAAGGTCGCGCCGCCACTTTTGCCACGAAGACACGAAGAGAACGAAGGCACGAAGTGTTTTTCTTTCTTTTCCCTTCGTCTCTTCGAAAAACTTCGAGACTTTGTGGCTTCTTGGGGTCTAAAGTCGAGTACGTTAGCAGTTACGGAAAAAGACATCAATACATCTTTCATCCCAACCTTGGCATCAGGCCGGGAGGGCATGGGCCGTTAAAGCCTGGGGAGTTCGGGGGTGAAGAGGCGTTTGTTTTGCCGGGCCCGCAGGGTGCGGGTGTAACGGCCCAGCAAGGACAGGGTGGCCAACAGCACCACCACGTTCATGACCAGCATCAGGATGGGAACCGTGCCCGTGGGCAGGCTCAACTGGGTGCCCAGCTTGACAATGATGGCTGCGCCCAGCAGCAAGGTCAGGGCCATGGGCACCAACACCTTCCAGCAAAAGGCCATCATCTGGTCAATGCGCAACCGGGGGAAGGTGGCCCGGATCCAGGCGAACACAAAGAACATGAACAGGGTCTTGGCAAAGAAATACACCACGCCCAGCGCCGGCATCTTGTCCACAAAAGGCCCTTGCCAGCCGCCCAGGAAGAGGGTGGTCGCGATCGCGGAAAGAATCCAGGTATTCAGGAAGAATGCCAGGTAGAACCAGGCGAACTTCATGGCCGAATACTCGATGTTATACCCGGCCACGATCTCCGATTCTGCCTCCAACAGGTCGAAGGGGGCCCGCTCTCCTTCGGCCAGGGCCGCGACCAGATAGAGGATAAAGGCCGCGGGCATGATCCACACATTCCAACCCAGCCCCAGCAGGCTCCCCTGACCCCGGGCGATCTCATTCAAATTCATGCTCCCCACCAGCAGCACCGGGATCATCATGACCAGGGCGATAGGGATCTCATAGCTCATCAATTGGGCCACCACACGAAAACCGCCCAACAACGCGTATTTATTGCGGGAAGCCCACCCTGCCATGAGCATGCCCATGGTCCCCAGGGAACCAAAGGCCATGAGGTAGAGGATCCCGACATTGATGTTAGCCCCCACCACCTTATCGGCAAAGGGGATCACCACAAAAAGCATGAGGACATGGAAGACCGCGATGATAGGGGCCAGGTTGTAGGTGATGCGGTCCGCATTGGCAGGGGTGATATCCTCTTTGGTCAGCAGCTTCAACGCGTCCGCGATGGGCTGAATCAACCCAAAGGGCCCCACCCGGTTCGGCCCCAGCCGGTCCTGGATGCGACCGGCCAGCTTGCGTTCCAACCAGATCAGGGCCAGGGCCAATAGCAGCGCGATGCCGAGGATGATCAACGCGCCTAAAATCCAATTGATGAGCAAGACCCAGCCATGAGGTATACCCAGGCCCTCCAGCCAGGCGATGAAGGATTCTCCAAGAGCTCTCAAATCCATAGGATAAAACTCCGATAAGGATGGATGAATGTCGGGGACGATGGAGGCACAACGCTGTGCAGCATCATGGAACCTTTAGTCCTTCATGGTGAAGGCTCAAGACATGGTTTGCCACGTCCGCTTGAGCCATCAACACCCTATTGCCATTCCAACGCGTCTTTCTTCCACGCGTAGATCAGGCCCACAAAAAGCATGAGCACAAAAAGAATCGCCTCGAACAAGGCGAACCAACCGATCTTATTAAAAGCCACGGCAAAGGGGAAGAGGAAAATGGCTTCCAAATCAAAGACCACAAAGATTAAAGCAAAAAGATAGTATTGGGCCCGAAACTGCACCCAGGCATCCCCTACGGTTTCGATACCGCATTCATACGTCGATTGTTTAATGGGATTCGGTCGTTTGGGCCGAATCAACCAGGTAAACCCCAGGGTAACGATGGGAAAAAGAAAGGCGATAAGAGCAAAAACGCCGATGAGACCGTATTGCTGGGTGAGCATTGCCATTTCTCCTTTGAAATTGCTCAAATGCTACGATGCATGAGGCCGCGATACAGGCGAGTCGCGGACGCGCTTCGATGCTCAAACTCACCGCTGATTATAACACAGCTTACAAAGGCGTGGAAGTTTAGCGCGTGAAAAGATGCACGCAGGGCAAGGAATCAAAGGTCGGTTAGAGGGGCACGGGCGCGTCCACAAAGACCCAAGGGAGGCCGAATTGATCCGCAAGATGTCGGGCCAGGGCCTGTACGCCCAGGGTTTCGGTAGCGTAATGCCCGCCGTAAAGCACATTCATGCCCAGCTCTTCGGCCGCGCGGGCCATGGTGTAATCCAATTCCCCTGTCACCAGGGTATCACAGCCCAAATCATGCGCTTCTTCCATGCTGCGGGCCGCGTCGCCCGAACACACCGCCACCTGACGCACCTCCTCGGGGCCGAAAGCCTGCACACGCAACGGTGGCTGCAGCGCGTCGGTAAACCGTTGCACCAGGGTTTGGAAAGAAACCGATTGCGAAGGCACCGCGATAAACCCCACATCCAGCCCTTTATAATTGAAATAACGGCCCACGACTGTGAGGCCCAACAAGCGGCAGAGTTCCGCGTTGTTGCCGAATTCGGGATGGACATCCAGGGCCAGGTGAGCCGCGTAGAGATTCAAATTGGCGTCAAAAAACCGTCTTACCTTGTTGCCAAAGGCCCCGGCCAGACGCTTCGAGGGTCCCCAGAAAATCCCATGATGCACCAAAAGCATCTCCGCGCCCGCGGCCAGGGCGCCATCGATGGCCTCATGGGCCGCGTCCACAGCCACCGCCAGCTTCGTGACCTCCTCCTGGCCCTGGATCTGCAACCCTTGTGGGCCAAAATCGGAGATCGCACGGATATCCAGCAAGTTATCCAAATAAGCGACAAGTTCTGAACGTTTCATAACTTGGGATTATAGAGCACGCGCGGGCATGGGTGCAAGAGCCAGCGCCAGGGGATAAAGCCGAGCCACTGAAGTCGAGTCCTTGTGGCCTACGCCGCCGGGCGGCCTGAGGTCACTTTCCCAAACATTCTCGGCCGAATTGTCCAAAAGTCGCGAGATAGGCGATAATAAACCCAAAGTACAACCCTATCATCCCATTCTGAGAGGCGAATCATGATGGCCTATCAGCCCGGCATTTTGGAGCCTATTCCCTTACTAGCCCGCTATCTCACCTTTGCGCTCAATCCCAACCAGCATCCTGCCGAAGCCCTGCAGCGCCTGGCTCAACGCGCCGACGGCCAGGAGATCGTGGTCGGCGTCGGGCTTTCCACCGTGCAGAAGCTGGGTGCGCATATCGAGGGATTGCGCCCGTTCCCCGTCATCGTGAACGCGGGTATCGATATCCCGGCCACGCCCGCGGGCCTGTGGCTGTGGATTCGGGGCGGGGATCGGGGCGTCATCGTGCAGCACAGCCGTCATCTCGCCAACCTCCTGGCGCCTGCTTTCACCCTGACCCAGGTGGTGGATGCATTCCGTTATGGCCCAGCCCTGGACCTGACGGGTTACGAAGACGGTACAGAAAATCCCACCGGCGAGGATGCCCTGAATGTAGCCCTGGTTCATGGCCGGGGCGAAGGTATGGATGGTTCCAGCTTCGTTGCCACCCAGCAGTGGCTCCACAACCTGGACTATTTCGAATCCCTGCCGCCCGAGGCTCAAGACAACGTGTTCGGCCGCCGTAAAGTGGACAACGAAGAGATGGAGGATGCGCCGCCCTCGGCCCATATCAAGCGCACCGCGCAGGAGGATTTCGAACCCGAAGCCTTTGTGCTACGCCGCTCCATGCCCTGGGCCGACGCCCACCACGAGGGCTTTTTCTTCGTCGCGTTCGGGCATTCCCTGTACGCGTTCGAGGCTCAGCTCAGGCGTATGGCGGGCCTGGATGATGGCATCGTGGATGGGGTGTTCACCTACTCCCGGCCCCTTACCGGCGCTTACTTCTGGTGCCCGCCCATGCGCGAAGGCAACCTGGACCTGCGGGCCCTGGGCCTTTCCTGACGCCACGGCCTACGACACGATTCCATCAGAAAGACGGCCGAGACATTGATTTTGCGCCACGCTTGCATCCCATTTCCGGCATGGCAACGCCCGATGCCCCTGCGGGATTAAGCGGATGCATCTGGCGCTGTTCATGCTGCCCTGCGAAATCACTCGTTGACGAATCGCAGGTCGGGGTTTATACTGAACTAGAGTCCGCACGAACGACTGTTCGCCGATACGAATGAAAAGCTCACGCCAGGTCGCAAAGACCGCTAAGCGGGTTTGCAAGTGGCAGGTAGCAAGTGGCAAGTGGCAAGCAGCAGGTGGAGGGAACGCAGATTGACGCAGATGCAACGCAGACTTCCGCAGATATTCGTCATGCTGAGCGACCGGAGGGAGCGAAGCATCTAGCGAGCGAAGCGAGCGCCATGCCGTGGTTTTTGCGCTTCGCTAGATTTCCTTCGACGAGGTCCTTCACTTCGTTCAGGACAGGCTCAGGACATGCCTCGGTCGCTTCGCTCCCTCGGAATGACGTCGCGAGGCTCTATTTACGGAACAGTCACCACGAGCGATAGCTCACCGCATAACGACGAAAATGGGGCGCAAGTGGCAGGTGAGCATGAGACCTCGGAGGGTCTGCGCAGACCTCCGAGGTCTGCGGCCACCACGCCCGCCCGGCGATGAAGTCGCCGGGCTATAAAACGGCGCCGGATGAATCCGGCTAGCCCCGCGGCGCTGTTTCTTCTGCTCGGAGCGAAACCTCCGAGCTACGAATGCGAAGCCCTGCGGGCTGGCCACGGGAGTGCTACTGAACACTGATGACTGATCACTGATTACTCGTGCTCGCGCCTAACCTCGGCCTAACAATCCTCAATCCTAATCCTGATCCTGATCCTATTTACGGAACAGAAACGGAGGTCATCATGTTCCTACGACGGATGTTTTTGGCCGCGGCCGGCGGGGCCGCGCTGGCCTTGTCGCTGGCCGCGCTCACGGTTTTGCTCATCCCAGGCGACGCCCGGGCGGGTCCTGCCCGCGAGATCGTCGTCACTACCCTCAGGCCCGTCGTCCTCGCGGATGGCGAATGCTCCATCATCGAAGCCATCCTCAACGCCAACGGGGACGATCAGAGCGGGTCGCGCGACTGCGCGCCGGGCCAGGGCCAGGACCGCATCCTCCTGCCCACCGGCACCATCGACTTTTCCCGGCCTTACGATGCCATCAACGCACTGCCGCCCATCACCGGTACCCTCGTCATCCAGGGGGACAACACCCGCTTTCGACGTAGCGACACCGCACCTTCCATGCGGTTCCTGCAAGTGGATGCATTCGGCAGACTGGAGTTGAACGACCTGATCCTGGAAGGGGGTGGGGGCGAGGGGGTGGAC
>JALWZT010000205.1 GCA_027002405.1 Anaerolineae bacterium
GGCAGGGGGTGGGGGCCGAACGGCCGGATCACCGCCTTTGCCGGATTGCCCGGCAGCCTGCTCGAGGTTTGCCAACAGCATCACTTCATCGCCGGGCGGGCGTGGTGGCCCCAGACCTCGGAGGTCTGCGCAGACCCTCCGAGGTCTCATGCTCACCTGCCACTTGCAAACCTGCAAACCTACCTGGCGCTCGCTTCGCTCGCTAGATGCCCTTCGATTCCTCAGGGCAGGCTTTCGCTCCCTCCGGTCGCTCAGCATGACGAACATCTGCGAAAATCTGCGCTGCGAAGCATCGGCGTTATCTGCGTCCCCTCCACCTGCCACCTTCCACCTGCCACCTCCCACCTACCCTCCCATGCCCGCCAAAATCCTCATTGTCCTGCTCATCCTGTTGCTGATCCTCGGCCTGGCGGGGACGGCCATGGGCTTTGCCCGGGATGATCAGCCTCACATCCCCGCCTGGCTTTCTACCCTGGAATCCCTACTGGTTCCCAGGCAGCCTCTCAGGGCCCAGGATCTGTTCCTGGTCGCGCCCCCCGCGTGCCACGATCTATTCACGACATCCCAATTGCCCCTCCCGCCCGCGGGGCGCTGCGACTATTTTATCCAGTCTTCCGACGCCGCGCTGCGCACCCTGCGCATACGCCGCATTCAAGGAGCGGTCGCCGTGTCCTTTCAACCGCAAGAGCCGGATCGCATGTCCCTCCACAAAACCCTCACGCAGGAGAAGCCCACCCTCACCCTCTCCATTTTCTCCCAAGGCGGCAGACTCACCCTGGTCTGCGCCTCTCCTATGCCCTGTGTACTGCAAAGGGAAGCCAAACCATGACCTTGCGCAAACCCTTTTTCATCCTCGCCATGGTCCTCCTGGCCCTGGTCGTGCTTTTGGAATTGGGGGCGGCGCCGATTCAGAAGGCCGCGTCCTCGGGCATGGACCTGGCGCAAATCCTGCCGGATGATCCCGAAGTGTGGGAGGCTTTCCTCAGTTTAAGCGGGGAAGAACGGGAGACGCTTACTCGCCTCAGTCAGGCCAGGAAACCGCCGGGACGAGCCATTGGCACGCTGGCCCTGGTGGATGGCATCCTCCTTTTCACCCTGGTGCTCATGGGGCTAAGCCTGATCTGGGGGCCGCGACTTCATGGTCGGCTGCAGGGCGCGCTGACCCTGGCCTTTGCCATCCTTCTGCTGCTCCTGGTCATCGCGGCTGTCATCGCGGCCATCGCGGCCCTGATCCTGATGCTCACCTTATTGGCCGCGGTTCCTTTCGGAACCCTGGTCTATCTGGCCCGCTATGGCTTTTTCAATCGGACTGCGGCCGCGTTCCTGCTGGGACTGGTGGGGGTGTTGAAGCTAGGCGCGGGGGGAGGGTTAATCCTGGCCCATCCCCGCTTTCTACAAAACCGCGGGCTGATCCTCATGTTTCTCACTTCTTTTCTCGCCATGGCGATCATCAGCTTTTTGCACGGCCTGGTTCCTCGCTTTCTGGTGAGCATCACCGATGCCATCGCGGCCATCATCGTCGGTATCCTGGCGGGCGTTTGGAGTGTGTGGTTGGGGCTGGGCGGCATACGCGCGATCCTGCGGGCGGCGCGTCTATCGTAAAAGGGTTCAATTATGGCTTGGTGTTCTTGGTCTCTTGTGTCCTTTGGGGTGAAAGCTTATCTGCGGGAATCCGCGTTGCGAAGCAGGTGATCATCCTGCCCCTCTTGCGGGGGAGAAGCAGGGGTGGGTGGGGGCCGAACGGCCGGATCACCACCCCTACCGGATTGCCCGGTAACCTGCTTGAGGTTTGCCAACAGATTCACTTCATCGCCGGGCGGGCTACCGTTCTGCTTGACAAATCGTGAAAAATCCTTACACTTGCAACCATTCGCCCATCCAGAACAGTTCACCCCGCCACCGATTCACACCCCTTTGTAAGCAAGGACATGCCCGAACCATCCACCCTGCTCAGCGTGCAAGACGTAACCCTGAATTTCGGTCGCGTCCAGGCCTTGTCCCATGTGAGTTTTGATGTAAAAAAGAGGGAGATCCTCGCTATCATCGGGCCCAACGGTGCAGGGAAGACGAGCATGCTCAATTGCATCAGCCATTTCTACACACCTCAACAGGGGCATATCTATTTCCAAGGGCATGATCTGACCCGCACCAAACCCACCCAGATCCCACGCCTGGGCATTGCCCGCACTTTCCAGAACCTGGCCCTTTACTCGGGCCTGAGCACCCTGGACAACCTCATGGCCGCCCGACACATCCACATGAAGACAGGCATGTTGGGCTCGCTGATCTACTGGGGATTCGGGCATCGCGAGGACTTGAAACACCGGGAGACCGTGGAGGAGATCATCGAATTCCTGGAAATGGAATCCATTCGCAAAACCATCGTGGCCGCACTGCCCCACGGCCTGCGCAAGCGCGTCGAGCTGGGCCGGGCCCTGGCCCTGGAACCCACCCTCCTCCTGTTGGACGAGCCCATGACCGGCATGAACCAGGAAGAAAAAGAAGACATGGCCCGCTTCATCCTGGACGCGCACGAGCTCCGGGACCTGACCCTGGTGCTCATCGAACATGATATGGGCCTGGTCATGGATATCGCGGACCGGGTGGTGGTGCTCGATTTCGGCCGCAAGATTGCGGAGGGAACGCCCGACGAAATCCGCACCAACCCCGACGTCATCAATGCCTACCTGGGCCAGGAACATAGGTATTGATAGACTTGACAAATGCTGTCAGGCCTTTCGTAGCAAGATAGTCGATATGGGGTATTTGGTATTGGGTATTTGAATCGCCCTGAAACAGGGAATATCCAATATCCAATATCTAGTATCCATGCCACCCTCACAGCCAATTTGTCAACCTACAAAGCGTCCATGGGAACCACGCCCCTAATCCTAATCCTAATCCTAATCCCAATCCTAATCCTAATCCTAATCCCAATCCCATGCCCGACCCCCAAACCCTTCCCCAATACTGGCTGCAGCAAGTTGAGCGTTATCGCGGGACGAGCAAGGTTGCGACCCGGCAAAAGGAACGCGGGATTTGGCAACGCTTCACCTGGGATGATGAATATGAGCAGGTGCGGGACTTCGCCCTGGGGCTGGAGGTTCTGGGCCTGAAGCATGGCGACCGGGTGGTGATTATCGGCGACAACGACCGGGAAAACCTATGGGCCGCGTTGGCCATCATGAGCCTGGGCGGGGTGATGACGGGCGTGTTCACCGACGTCACCCCACGGGAGGTCGCTTATGCCATCCAGTATCCCGGCGCCACCTTCGTGCTGGCTGGGGATCAGGAGCAGGTGGACAAGCTGTTGGCGATCAAGGATCAGGTGATGGATCAGGTGACAAAGGTCATCTATTGGGATGATCGGGGCATGTGGCATTACCAAGATCCCTGGCTCATGGATTTTCGGGAGGTGCAGCAGTTGGGCCGAGAGGTCGCACATGGGGAGCCCGAGCGGTTCGATCAACACATCGCCCGAGGCAAAAGGGAGGACATCGCCATGTTCTGTTTCACCTCGGGCACCACGGGCCTGCCCAAGGCGGCCATGATCACCCACGGGAATTTCATCTACGAAAGTTTTGCTCTGGCCGAGATCGACCCTCGCACCCCCCATGACAACTATCTCTCCTTCATCCCCATGGCCTGGATCGGGGGTGCGGCCCTGGACCTGGGCCCCCACGCCACCCATGGCATCATCCTCAACTTCGCGGAACGGCCCGAGACGGTGCAGGCCAATATCCGAGAGATCGCGCCCGACACCTTGCTCTACAACTCCCGCCTGTGGGAAACCCTGGTCTCTTCCATCCAGGTGCGGATGAAGGATGCGACCTGGATCAACCGCACCCTCTATCGCGTCTTCATGCCCGTGGGCGAAAAAGTTGCCGACCTGCGGCTGACGAAGCAAACCATCCCCCTTCATTGGCGCGTCGCGTACGCGTTGGGCCGGGTGGCGATCTTCAAACCGTTGCTTAGCCAATACGGCTTGCATCGCGCCCGGTCGGCTTACACGTCGGGCGCGGCCCTGAGCCCCGACGTGCTGCGTTTCTTTATGGCCATGGGGCTGCCCATTCGCCAGATCTATGGCTCCACCGAGCTCACGGGCGGGGCCATCGCCCATCGCGAGGATGATATCAAGTTTGAATCGGTGGGCGTGCCTTTGCCTGGCGCGGCGATGATGATCTCCGATGAAGGCGAAATCTATCTCACCAGCGGCGGGCTCTTCGTCGGCTATTACCAGAAGCCCGAGGCCACGAAGGAGGCCATCCATGTGGATGCCCAAGGCGTGCGCTGGTTCAAGACCGGTGACGCGGGATACATCGATGAAGACGGGCATCTCATCTATCTGGACCGGATGAAGGATATGATCCGATTGGGCACGGGGGACCGCTATTCGCCCCAGTACATCGAAGGCCGTCTCAAATTCAGCCCATACATCAGTCACGCCATGACCCTTGGCGATGAGACCAAGGGCTATGTCACCGCCATCATCACCATTGATTTCGACAACGTGGGCCGCTGGGCAGAGGGCCGCGGCATCGCCTACACCACTTACACCGATCTTTCGCAAAAGCCCGAGGTGTATGCCCTGATCAAGCAGGATGTGGAGCGGGTGAATCGCACGTTGCCCGAGCCGGCCCGGGTGCGCAAGTTCGTGCTGTTGCACAAAGAATTCGATGCCGATGAAGGGGAGATGACCCGCACTCGCAAGCTGCGCCGCGGTTTCCTGGCGGAGCGCTACGCGGCCATCATCGACGCGCTCTATTCCGACGCAGATTCGGTACACATCCGGGCGACAGTCACCTATCGCGACGGCCGCGAAGCGATCATCGATACCACGCTCCGTATTCAGAAACTGCTATGAAAATAGAATGATCGCTGGTTGCTGAGGAATCGCCAGGCCGACGTTGGGCGAGTCGGCAAAGGTTCGTATTGCGTATTCCGTATTCCGTCCAGTCGTTACGCAATACGCAATACGGAATACGAGTCACGCCGCCCTGACCGCGAGGCGTTTTCATTCGTATCGGCGAACTGCCGTTCGTGATGACTGCTATGTAAATAGGATTCGGATCAGGATTAGGATTAAGATCGCCAGGCCTACGTTGAGCGAGACGACAACGGGCGTGATGCGTGAAACGTAAAACGTGAGAGCCTTACGCATCACGCATTACGCATCACGTGCTCGGCTTCCCGCGCCAACTTGGCCGCGAGGCGTTTTCGTCCGTATCGGCGCGCCGCCGCGCGTGGCGCCTGCTATGAAAATAGAACCTCGCGACGTCGTCCCCACCACCTGCTACCTGCCCCCTGCCACCTGCCACTTGCCAC
>JALWZT010000206.1 GCA_027002405.1 Anaerolineae bacterium
CCCCACGACCTCCCCCACACCCGCGTCCTCCTCACCCTCCTGGGCGGCGAGCCCGTCCATGAACTGATTACTGATCACTGATTACTGATCTTTCTCACCCCCCACCCACATCACTTTCACCACGCCCGCTTGCTCCACCCGGCGGAATTCCGGATCGCCTGTCACCACCGGGCAATCCAGCTCCTGCGCCGCGGCGATGGCAAACGCATCCGCGTAAGAGACAGGAAATCGGGCCTTGATGCGGGCGGCATGGAGCACTCTTTGCGATGTGACAGAAAGCAACTGGAATCCGATAATATCCATCCACCTCAATGCTTGCTTCGCTCGAATTTCTCCCGCAGTTCGAAACACAATGTAATACACCTCGCCCCAATTGATAGGCGAGATGACCAAATGAGTCCCGGACTCGATAGCAGCTTTCAAAATGTCTTCAACTATCTGAAAACCCTTTTCTTCACGCAAAAAACTTATGATCGGATAGCTGTCGAATATCAAAAAGTCAGACATGCTCAGGCTCCTTTTTGATCCAACGTAATATCTCAGCCTCCTCTCGTTCCCGATCGCGTCGACGCTCTTCCAGTAGCGCCTCAACGAGTGAAGGGCCTCCTTCATCTTTCAGAAGCCCACGTCCCCATTCGATGGGATCATCAGGCACAGGAATCAACTGGATGGTATCGCCATCCTGAATGACCATCATCTTGTCACCAGGCTGGATATTCAACTCCTTGCGAATCTCGGCCGGGATGACCACCCAGCCCTTTTTGGATACAGTCACAGTTTTCATGATGGAATCCCTCCGAAAGTTATATTTCCTTTTCTCCGCCAAAAAGACGGCGAAACTTTGCTTCTTCGAGCTCAATATCCCGCTTTCGTTCCTCCAAAAGCACCTCGGTAAGTGAAGGTCCATCCTTAAGCATGCCTCTAAATGCTTCAATGGGATTCTCAGGAACGGGAAACAATGTCACGCCATCGCCAAAATCCATGACCATCACCTTGGTCCCCGGCTCGAGATGATATTTTTTTCGTAGATCGGCTGGAATAACGATCCAACCTTTCTTGGATACAGTGACTGTTTTCATAAAAACACCTCTTATGGTTATACTCTTCTGCGAAAAGTATAACACAATGGTGTATTGGTGTCAACGGCATGAAAATCCTCTCCTACAACACCCGCAACTGGCAAAACAACCAGGGCGAGTCGAATGTCCAACAAGTGCTGGAGATTTTGAAAGAGGTCGAGGCCGACCTCATCGGCCTGAACGAGGTTCTGCATCCCCACCCTTCGCCCGATCCCCATCTCCCCGCCCTGGATTTTCTCGCCCGTGAGCTGGGCATGGAAGCCGCGTTCGGGCCCGCGTTCCAGCCCCAGAACGCCTTCCGTCTGCCCCAGGTCATGTCGGGCAACGCGGTCCTCAGCCGCTACCCCATCCTGGCCACCGCGGCCCATCACCTCACACCCGTGGTCAGCCACCAACGAGGCCTGCTCGAAGCCCGCGTCCTCCTGCCCGACCAGCCCCCCTTCACCCTTTATGTCACCCATCTCGAACCGAAGCGAGAGGATGTACGGGTGCAGCAAGCCCGCGCGGTGCTCAGTTGGACCGTGCGGGACCGAAGCAAGCCCCACGCGCTGGTCGGCGACCTGAACACCTACAATCCCGCGGATTTCCCCACCGAGGACGCGCTGGCCGCGTTTCGGGCCCAGGCCGAAGCCCGCGGCTTCACCTTCTTCCGGGCCCAGGTCATCCCCCTGCTGCTCAAAAGCGGCTATGTAGATGCCTGTGCCGCCCATCCTCACCCCACATGGGACACGGAAGACGAGCTCTGGGCCCGCATGGACTTCATCCTTGTGGCCGAGCCCCTGGCCGGGAAGCTCGTCACCTGCCGGGTCATGGACTCCCCCGCGGCCCGCGGGGCGTCCGATCACCTGCCTGTCATGGCTGACGTGCGGTTGTAGTATACTGCTTTGTAAATAGGATTCGGATCAGGATTAGGATTGAGATCGTCAGGACAACGTTGAGCGAGGCGACAACGGGCGTGATGCGTGAAACGTAAAACGTGAGAGCCTTACGCATCACGCATTACGCATCACGTGCTCGGCTTCCCGCGCCAACTTGGCCGCGAGGCGTTTTCCTCGGTATCGGCGAGCCGCCGCTCGTGGCGACTGCTATGAAAATACAGTAATCAGTTATCAGTAGGAATCTGCGTTGCATCTGCGCCAATCAGCGTTCACCTCTCACCCCACCATCATGTCCACCCGCCTCGCCTGGATCCTCCTCGCCCTGATGATCGCAGTCCATGTGGTCATCTTCACCGGACTGGCCTTCGATCTGCACACGGCCCAGCGCACCCACAAAGCCGACCTGGGCCAGATGGATCAGGCCATCTGGAACACCAGCCGCGGGCGGTTCGTGGAAGAGATCAAAGAGGATTTCCTCTCCACCCGACTCACGGACCACGTGGAACCCATCTTCGTCCCTCTCTCCCTGGTCTTTTGGGTGTGGGATGATGTGCGGGCCATCCTCCTGGTCCAGGTGCTGGCCATCGCCCTGGCCGCGCTCCCGCTTTTTGCCCTGGCCCACCGCCCCTTAGGGACCCTCCTGGCCTTGGGCATGGCCGCGGTCTGGCTGCTGAACCCCTTTCTGCAATCCGCGGTGCTCACCGAATTTCATGCCATCCCCCTGGCCGTGCCCCTCATCCTGTGGGCCTTCTGGGCGGTGGAGGCCCGCCGGCCCTGGCAATTCCTGGCCGCGGCCCTTCTGACCGCCGCGGTCAAAGAGGAAGCCGCGCTGCTGGCCGCGGGCCTGGGCCTCTGGGCCATCTGGCGGGCGTTTTGGTGGAAGAAAGAGGCAGCCGGGCGCAAACGCATGATGATTGTGGGGGGCGTGGCCGCGCTGATTTCGGTGATTTGGTTTGGGATAGCCACCTTCGCCATCGTCCCCGCGTTCGGCGCCCAGGTCCATCATACCCCCGACTCGGTCTATTTCCAACGTTACGGCGAACTGGGGAGTTCCCCCCTCAGCATCTTCAAAAACCTGCTGACCAACCCCGGTCTAGTGTGGTCCGTGGCCAGCGAACCCGCGCGGGTGCAATACCTGCTGGCCCTATTCGCCGCATTCGGCTTTCTCAGCCTGTTGGGGCTGGATGCACTGGTCCTTGCCCTGCCCGTGCTCCTGGCCAACCTGCTCAGCATCTTCCCCGCCCAATACTACGGCGACTTCCACTACACCGCGCCCCTGGTCCCTTACTTCGCTGCGGCCGCGGTGTTCGGCCTGGAACGGGCTATCGCTTTCTTCCGCCTGACCTCTCTGCGCCGGGGGCTGATCATAGCCATCGCCCTTGTCTGGCTGGTGGGATGGGGGGGATGGACGTACGCGCGGATGGGCCGCGGGCCCGGCGGCGGGGCTTACGATCCCCCAATCATCACCGATCATCATCGTCTGGCAGAACGTTTCTTCGCCCAAATCCCGGCCCACGCGCCTGTCACGGCCACCGCTGCCCTGCATCCTCACCTTTCCCACCGCCGCTTCATCTATCAATTCCCTTACGGCCTCGACCCTCAACCCCCCGCGCGGCCCGCGCAATGGGCCCTCATCGACGTCACCGGCGACACCGACATGGCGCCGGGCGATCTTTACAATCAGGTACAGGCCATGCTAGCCGGGGATTGGGGCGTGGTCGATGCCGAGGACGGCTACCTTCTCTTGCGCCGCGGCGCGGCCGACAAAACCATCCCCGACGCGTTCTACGATTTCGTCCGCACCCCCAACGACCCCGAGGCCCTGGCGCAGACCTATCCCCTCACCTTCGACCGGGTGCAGGTAAACGTGTGGCCCCGTTGGCGACAGGCGACCCTGGTCACCGAATGGCTGGTGGGAAGGGACTACCAACCGGGGACCGTGCGCCCCTGGATCGAAATCCTGACCCCCGGGGGCGAACGCCTCTACACCTTCGACGACAGCGCGCCCCCGGCCCTGATCTGGTACCCGCCTCAGCGTTGGCGGCCCGGCGACCGCATCCGCATCACCACCCTGCCCATGTATCCGCCCCGCACCTGGGGCGTAGCCGCGGGCGTGGTGCACGGGCCCGACCCCTTCCAGCCCGCGCATCGCCTCCCTGCTGCCGATGCGGTGCCCAACGCGTCCTTCCTTACGCCGGATGGCACCCTGGCCCTGGTGGGCGCCTGGCGCTGGAACACCGCGAACCGCCTGGACCTCATCCCTCCCCAAACCCTGACCGCCCCCGATTTGGGCCAACGCATCGAACCGCAAGGGCGGTCCCTGACCGTGGACTTTCGCTTGCCTGCTGGCGAACTCCGGCCCATGCACGCCTGGCTGCCCCAGGCCCCTCCTGCCCCCGGCCGCGTCTTTGACTTCTGGTTGCGATGGAGCCAGGGCATCCCCGATGGCTATCAGCCCTTCATCCACATCCGCCGGGGCAACCAAACCCTGCTCCAGCTCGATGGTCCGCCCCATCTCTTCATCCCCGCGGCTCCCTCCCAGCAACCGGTCAACGACTGGCGGGAAGCCATCCTGCCCGAGGATATCCAGCCGGGCGAAACCATCCGTATCGTGGTTGGACTCTACCATCTGGAGACAGGCGAGCGACTGGACATCCTGGGTCCAAATGGCAAACTTGCGGGCAACGAAGCCATCCTGGCCGAATATACCGTTGCGCCTCCGCCCGTTCCCGACCAACCCTGCGCGTTCCTTCCCGCTCTCTGCCTCTCCCAACCCTGATTTGATCGATATTTGGTATTGGATGTCCTGAAAAAACCTTAACCACGGAGACACAGAGAGCACGGAGAAGTAAAAGATAGGGTTTGGAGAGAATTTTCTCCGTGAACCCCCTTATTTTTTCTCTGTGTCCTCCGTGTCTCCGTGTTGAAAAACCTTTTTGCAGTGCATCCGGTATTGGATATTTGGTATTGGGTATTCGAATTGCCCCGAAACAGGGAAAATACCCAATATCGGATTTCCTAAAAAAACTCATTTCACCGCAGAGTGCGCTGAGAGCGCAGAGAAAATCATCAGGTTTCGCGGAGAAAATACTTCTGAATCCAGGCTTTTCACTCTGTGTCCTCTGCGTTCTCCGCGGTGAGCAACCTTTTTGCAGTGGAGCCAATATCCAATATCCAATATCCAGTATCCAACTTGCGATTCGCTGAAAAATTTTGGAAGTTCGGCGCGAGGTAGGTGGAAAGAGTTCTTTAAAAACTGAAGATACGGTTACAATGAGGGCATGAACGAGATAAAGCCTGAAATCAAACAAGAACCA
>JALWZT010000207.1 GCA_027002405.1 Anaerolineae bacterium
CGCTCTCCGAGCCCGACATGCGCGAGCCAATGACGATATCGGCGTTTTCCTTCTGCGCCACCTGATACAACGCCGGGAAATACTCGGGCGGATACGTGCCATCCGCATCCAGAAAGCCGATCCATTCTCCTCGCGCGGCCGCGAACCCGGTCTTCAGAGCCGCGCCATAGCCGCGATTGTGGGGATGGCGGATCAATCGCACCTCGCGATAGGCGGACACCAATTTGGGCGTCTGGTCCGTGGACCCATCATCCACCACGATCAACTCCAATTCATCCACGCCCACAGCCCGCAAGCCCTCGCGGATGCCCAACACCCGATCTATGATCTCTTGAATGCCGTCCTCTTCATTCAATGCCGGGATCACAACAGACAATGTGGTCACAGTTCATGCCTCCTGTTCCGTAAATAGAGAACGCAGATGAACGCTGATAGAGGCAGATTCACGCAGATAAAATCAAAATAAAAAATCAACTGCGTCAATCTGCGTTGCGAAGCATCTGCGCAAATCTGCATCCCCATTTTCGTCGTTATGTGGTGAGCTATTGCTCATGGTGACTGTTCCGTAAATAGAGGCCTCACGCCAAGGCGCAAAGGGCGAGAAACTGAACACTGAACACTAACGAACTACCTCCCACCATCCGCCCCCTCACAAAAACACCTCCTTCCGCCGCGCCGTCTTCCCCTTCTCTGAACCATCGATCACCTTCAACACACGAGCGGGTACGCCCCCGACGACCGTATGCGGCGGCACATCCTTGGTGACCACCGACCCCGCGGCCACCACCGCGCCCTTGCCGATGCGCACCCCGTCGGTCACGATGGCGCCCGAGCCGATCCACACATCATCCTCGATCACAATTCCCTCCGCTGTGATGCCCTGCTCCACAATGGAGCGGTCTGGATCATCAAACACGTGATTCACGGCCAGCAATTGCACCATGGTCGCGGTGTATACCCGGTCGCCGATGGTGATGCCGCCCTGCCCCCGCAGCACATTCATCTCCCCGATCAGGCTATCCCTGCCGATATGGATGAAAGCGTGAGGCAGATCGCGGAAATTGTACACATGCAGCACCGAGCCGTACATGACCAAAGAGTTGTCGCCAATGCGGATGCCTTGGGGACAGGCGTGCAAATAGACCCGTTCATCCAGATACACATTTCGGCCCAAATGCACCTGATCCGCGAAGCGGATGCGCACACCCGCCTCGATAGCCGACACCCCATCCATCTGCATGATCAATCGATAAAACACGGCCCGCAGGCCAATGCCGACGATGGTGGGAACCCAACCGATGAGCAAAAAAAGCGCTTGCTCGAGAATATAGCGCCCCCACGAACGGGCCTGACGATGCACATACAACTGTACCCCCTCCCATACACCGCCCTTCTCGGGCATCGCGTGCATAAGGCAACCTCGAATTTATGGAACCATCGCCATGGTTCAAAATGGACGTTTTGGAGCCCGACACATTGTACTGGATATTGGATACTGGATATTTCGGACGAAACAATTCAAATACCCAATACCAAATACCCAATCCCCTCCTAGCGCCCTCTGCGGTAAAATGTTTCAGGACTCGACAACCACTGAACACTGAATACTGAATACTAAAAACTCCTCCTCCCCGCAGCAGGCCATGCTCCGCCACCCGAATCCAGATCGCCCCTGGAATCGCACATCAGGCCTCTCGTCCTCGGCTGGAGCAACTGCTACAACAACCCGAGTCTTGCAGTCACGTGTCTCACCCGTCTTCGGCGACGAGTTGACACAAGCAAAAATCCGGGAATAGTGTCATCATGGATGACAAAACCATTCCCCGACAACAAGAACTATTCCAGTGCCGACGAGACACATGAAACTGTGTCTTTTCATCGACCACCACTTCCCGGCTCCCCTAAGGGCGAGAGAAAGGGACCAGGCCTACACAATCAGAATGGTATGCGAGAGGATAGAGGGGTAATACGATATCAGGGGCCTTAAGTTGCAAGTAAAACAATAGGGGCGAGCTATATATAACACGACCGATCTATTTTGTCAAATTTCACTTACCGTAACCGACAGGGTAGAACTGCATAACAGACTTCACGAACGACCGCTCGCCGATACGGATGAAATGGTGGACACAGATTTTTTATAGATTATCCGTATCATCTGTGTGCATCCGTGAGCTATTTTAGCAGGGACGCGAAAATCCCCGAGGACGCGCCTCGGGGATTGGAAAATGAGCCGGGCAGGAATCGAACCTGCGACCCGCGGATTAAAAGTCCGCTGCTCTGCCAACTGAGCTACCGGCCCGTACTTTTAGTTTATCACAAAACCGGGGTTCTTTTCAAAGATGAAGAAGGCCGAAAATGACGAGGGGAGAAGATCAGGATTGGGATTAGGATCAGGATTAGGCGGGAGAATTGTCAAAGCGAGGCGGGCGGGGAAGCAGGGTTCAGTGTGCCTTGTTCCGTATTGGCGCCACTGCGAAAAGGTTACTTACCGTGGAGAACGCCGAGGACGCAGAGAAAAGGTAGCAGGTAGCAAGTGGCAGGTGGCAGGTGAACTTGCATGCTTGCCACTTTTCTTTCCCTGCGCTCTCAGCGCACTCTGCGGTAAAATGAGTTTTTTCTGGAAATCCAATCCTCAATCCTAATCCTCAATCCTGATCCCATTTAGGCCGGCAGCAGGCCCTCGGCCAGGATCTCCGCTTTCAGTTCCTCGTAGGATTTATCTTCCAGCTCGGCCAGGAACTTCTCGGCCTCCATCGCGGCCATGGCCCCCTGGCCCACGCTGGTGGACACCTGCTTGAAGCGATGGTCCTGGATTTCGCCCGCAGCAAAGACGCCGGGCACGCTGGTGTGGCCGTAGCAATTCGTCTTGATGTAGCCGCCATCCTCCATCTCCAACTGCCCTTCCACGATCTGGCTGTTGGGGATGTGGCCGATGAAAATGAAAACACCCTCGGTGGGGAAGTCGCGCACCTCGCCCGTCTTCACGTTCTTCAGGGTCACGGAGGCCACCGCACCATGCTCGCCCGCGTTGATGCTGGTCACGATGGTATCCCAGATGAAATCGATCTTCTCATTTTCGAACGCGCGCTTTTGCAAAATCTTGCTGGCCCGAAGCTGGTCCCGGCGGTGGATGATGGTGACCTTGCTGGCGAAACGGGTGAGGAAGAGTCCCTCTTCCAGAGCACTGTCACCACCGCCTACCACGACGACTTCCTTATCTTTAAAGAAGAAACCGTCGCATGTGGCGCAATAGCTCACCCCCCGGCCCGTAAGTTCGGCCTCACCAGGCACTTGCAGCTTACGCGGGGTCGCACCCATGGCCAGGATCAGGGACTCGGCCCGGTAGGTCTTTTCGAATTGGGTGCGGATGACAAAGGGATGCTGACTTAAATCAACTTCGGTCACATGGTCATACTCAACCCGGGTCCCGAATTTTTCTGCCTGTTTTTGGAAACGTTCCGCCAGCTCACTGCCACTGAGCCCTTCGGGGAAACCCGGATAATTTTCAATTTCATAGGTCAAAGCAACCTGGCCGCCGATGTCGTTGCCTGTAAAAAGCAGGGGCTCCAACTGGGCCCGGGCTGTGTACAGGCCCGCGGTGAATCCGGCGGGGCCGCCACCGATAATGATAACTTTTTCAACGTGTCCTTCTTCAGGTTGATCGGAGGGAACAATGAACATAGACATACGCAATCACCATATCTTAAAGGATGTATTAGGACGAATGGATTTTCATCCAGCAATATCCTGCCACACCTTGGACGCGGTCGCAAGGACAAAGGTTACGCCTACCACAGGCCTGTTTGCTTCTTTTTTCACAACAGCGCATAATACAAATCGGCAACACATAACCCCTGCCGTACTCGGACATGCCCCCCAAACAACCACCACGCGCAACGACTCACCCCACAACGACGAAAATAGGACGCTGATCTGCGCAGATGCAACGCAGATTTCCACTGATAACTGATTACTGATCCCAATCCGTCCCCCAGAGGTTGTCCCATGCGCCATCCCAAAATTCACCCCACCCTTCATGAAGTCCTGACTCTTGCCACGGCTCAGCCCCAGCCACAACCCATCCCCATCATCATTCGTTACAATCCTCGGCATAAACAGGTATTGGCCACCGCGGCCGCGGAGACCGGCCTCCAGGCCCGCTGGGAAATCCAGATTCTACCTTCCCTCGCGGCCGAAGCCACGCCCGACGTCATTCAGCGCCTGGTCGAAAACCCCGCGGTGGAGCGCATCTGGTACGACATGCCCGTGCATGCTCTGCTGGACGTGTCGGTTCCTCACATTCGGGCCAACCGGGTTTGGGAAGAGGGTGATCAGGGCGCGGGGGTGCGCGTGGCTATCTTGGATACAGGCTGTGACCTGCATCACCCTGATTTAGCGGACCGGATCAAGAAGAAGAAGGATTTCTCCGGCAAGGGCGTGGTGCAGGATGGGAATGGGCACGGCACCCATGTGGCCAGCATTATCGCGGGCAGTGGCAAGGCCAGTGGCGGCCGCTACCGGGGTGTGGCGCCGCATGCGGACCTGTATATCGCCAAAGTGCTGGATGATCGGGGGCAGGGGAGAATGAGCGATGTGATGGCCGGGTTGGATTGGGCCGTGGCAGAAAAAGCCCAGGTCGTGAATCTGAGTTTGGGAAGTGACATGAGTTGTGATGGCACCGACGCACTTTCCGAAGCCTGTGATGCGGCCGCGGGCAAAGGGGTCGTTGTAGTGGTGGCCGCGGGGAACAGCGGGCCCATGCCCCGGACTGTCGGCGCGCCCGGCTGCGCCCGAGGGGTGATCACCATCGGCGCCACCACCGATGATGATGAGGTGGCCCGTTTTTCCTCTCGGGGGCCTACCTCCGATGGCCGGGTGAAACCCGATGTTTGCTTGCCGGGCGTGAACATCATCGCGGCCCGGGCCCAGGGCACCAGTCTGGGCAATGGGCAGATCGACGAGTATTACACCTCCCTTTCGGGGACGAGCATGGCGACCCCCCATGCCTCGGGCGTGGTCGCGCTGCTGCTCGCGGCCCGGCCCGAGCTCACCCCACGTCAGGTGAAGGAGATCCTCAAAGCCACGGCCGTGGACCTGGGGGAAAACATGAACAACCAGGGGGCGGGCCGGGTGGACGCGTACGCAGCCTGGCAAATGGCCCAATCGGGGGATATCCCCGAACCCGAGCCCGAACCCCCATCCCCGGAACCACCAGAACCTGTCCCCCCAGAACTCCCTATCCCTCCCGTGCCCGAG
>JALWZT010000208.1 GCA_027002405.1 Anaerolineae bacterium
GTCTTACGTAGCCCCTCCGTTCCGGGCGATCACCCCTCCCCCGCTGGCGGGGGAGGGGCAGGGGTGGGGGCCGAACGGCCGGATCACCGCCTCTGCCGGATTGCCCGGCATTTCGAAATCAGTGCAAGAATCCCAGAGGATTCCGCTGCACGTTGCGGTAACGGATTTCGAAGTGGAGGTGAGGCCCGGTGCTGTGGCCGGTGCTCCCCACCGCGCCGATCTGCTGGCCTTGGGCTACGGAATCGCCAACCCGTACATAGATGGCACTGAGATGCGCGTAATAGGTGCGATACCCATTACCATGATCGATGATCACCAAATTACCGTAACCGCTTTTATCCCAGCCTGCGTAAACCACATAGCCCGAATCGGACGCGACCACCGGGGACCCCAGCCAGGCGCCGATATCGATGGCTCGGTGGTTGTTCCAGAAGCCTTGAGTGATGTAGCCACTGGTGGGCCATACAAAGGAGCCGGTGCCTTTGCGGGCGCTCTTGGGGATGGGGCCGCGATAAATGCTCACGGTCCGAGCCACGTAGGGCTTTCGACCTCCGGGCACGATGAGATATTTCCCCGGGGTCAGGGAGGCATCTGGGCCATCCAATTGGTTCCACGCGAAATTCACGATGGCTTCCGGTTTGACCTTGTATTTTTTCGCGATTTTGGCGAGGGTGTCCCCTTTCTTGATCTTATGATACACCCCGTCCACCGGCAAGATCACCAGCTTATCCCCAATGCGCAACAAGTCGGGGTTTTGTTCCAGGACAGGGTTGGCCCACATGATGGTTTCGGGCTTGATGCCGAATTTCTCCGCAATGCCGAAGACGGTGTCCCCAGGCTGGACCTCGTAGGTGAGGATGTCGGTCCGGGGCCGGTCGGGGATGGTGGTAAAGGGCACCGCGGCCCGAGTCAGGGGGCCGCTGGATTTGACCGATGACCCCCCAAAGGCCACCACAGGAGGGACGGTGGCCTGGGTTGCCGGGGTAGGCACGGCATCGGGGATAACCGCGGATGCACTGACGCGCCATTCCGGAGGATGGATTTGGGTAAGGGCCAACATGCCCAGGATAATCAGCACCAATCCCCCATGGGAAGCCACCCGCAAGGTGAGGATGTCCTGCCAGGAGGCTTCCCGGATTTGATTTTGCAAGCGAATCCAGCTCGCGCGTAGACGAGAGGTGAGGAGGTGTTCAGGTGAATGGGACATAAGCAATGCAGAAAAACAGCGCCCCTGGGGGGCTAGCCGGATTCATGTTGCCCGGATTATAGCATGCCCCGGGGGCTCTCCCCAAATTAAGATGAAACTTTTTTCATCAAGCCGCCGCGTGAATGAGGGTGGTGTTGTCCGCGGTTTCGGGCACCCGAGGAAAGAAAACTGTGAAGGTGGTACCCTGCCCCGGTTCACTTTCGACTTCCACATACCCCCCATGCATCTCCATCACCCGCTGGACAATGGCCAACCCCAGGCCAAAGCTTTGGGTCTTGGTGGTGTAAAGGGGTTCGAAGATGGTTTGCAATGCCTCGGTAGGAATCCCGGGCCCGGTATCCTGGATGGTGAACGCGACGCCGTCCGGCCGCGGTTCCAGGCGGATGAAAATCTCGCCCCCCTGGTCTTGGACGGCTTGCAGCGCGTTGTGGAGGAGATGATGGAGCACCAGGCGCACTTTTTCCCCGTCGGCCTGGATGGGAGGAAAGATGGGGGGTTGCTGGATGGTGAGTTTGACGTTTTCGGGGATGCGGATTCGGGCCAGCTCTTCGGCCAGCAGATCATCCAGATTGACCGTGTCGATGTGGAGCTCGCTAAGCCGCGCGTACTCCTTGAGGCTGTCGGTCATGCGCAGGGCCGCCTGGACCTGCTGATGGAGTGCTGTGATCAACGCGGGATTGCGGGTCATGCGTTGGGGTTCACGCAGGATGGCTTCGATCTCCTCCAGGGGCTGGCGTAAGGACCGACTCAGTTGTTCCGCGATCTGGCCCACGGTGCTCAAACGCTCCATGCGTCGGGTTTGCTTTTCGACCTGGTGTAGCCGATGGCGCAGCTGTTCGACTTCCTGTAAGGTGTACAGCAATTGTGCCCGGGTCTGGAGCTGGGTTTCTTCGATTTGGTAGAGGTACACCACCAGGGATTCGGTCAGGATGTTGAGGATCATGAGCACCGCGGCCAATGCGGCCGACATGGTGAGCAGGAGGGGCATGGGCATAGCTGGCGCTAGGGGGACCCGCCCCAGGTAGATCAACCCCAGGTGAATGGCGAAGAGGGTGAGGATACTGAGGGTGACCAACCCATTGAACCCCGCCCGAACCACGATCAGCCCCCCGGCCACGGTCAGGGGGATGGTGAGAAACCAGGGGATAAAAGTGACCGAACCCCAGGCATAATCGAACGCAATAATCAGCAGGGCCGATGCCACCAGATGAAGATAGGTGGCAGAAATAGGCCAGCGCCGTACGACCAGAAGATAGACGGCCAGGTTGAGGACATCAAGCAGCACCACTACCAAAGGCGGAGACCAGCTTTGGTTGATCCAGGTCTGAATGCCCAGCAAGAGGAGCAGGACGCCATCCACCCCGAGCCTGGCCGCGCCGTAGGTTCGGGCCCGATGAAACAGGGTGTTTCGTTCTTTTTCTTGGGCGAAGGCTTCGGAAACCGAGGTCATGATGCCTGAAAAGAGAAGGTCTTGAGCTGGGCTTCGAACGCGGATAAGGCGATCCGGGCCGTGAGGTTGACGCTGAGAGGGGTCACCGAAATGATGCGTTCCACCGCGAAGGCGTAGATGTCGGAGTCGGGTTCCAGTTGGTCGGGGTCGAAGCGGGGTTCGTAGTCCAGAACCCGGGGCTCTTCCGGGCGGGAACGATGGGTGGGCTCGGAGACGTAATAAGGGTAACGGCTTTGACGGGTGATCCGCCAGGGCGTGGTCGGGGTGGCCGTGGCAGGGATATCGATCTTGAGGGCGGCCACATCCTCAGGCCAGGGTTGAGCAAGCAGGGTTTGTTGGGCGAAGAAACGGAGCCAATGGCTGGCCGCGCGCCAATCCACATCATGGCCGTGGTTGTAGTGGTATGCCTTTTTGGTTTCCAGGGAAATGGCCAGGGAAGGGATGCCCATATCGCCCCCTTGCAAGGCCGCACCGACCGTCCCCGAAATCAGGGTGCTGTTCCCCAGATTTTCGCCGTAGTTAATGCCACTGACCACCAGGTCGGGGCGCCGGGCGGTGCATTCCACCACGCCATAGAGAACACATTGGGCCGGTGAGCCATTCATGTGATAGGCGTGGTACAGGCGGCCGTTGTGGTGGATTTGGATGGGGAAGATGCGGCCATCAAAGGACGCGGGCAGGCTGCGAGACATGCCCGTCTGTTGATGGGTGGGCGCGATGATGAGGAGTTCGCCCATCTCGGCCAGGGCTTCGATGGCTGCATGCAGACCCGGGGAATGAATGCCGTCGTCGTTGGTAACAAGAATCAAGGGGCGCGTAGACATGCTGCTAGCATACTCCCTTTGCCCCCAGGATGTCAAGCGATGGGTCGAAAAGCTAACGCGGGGGATGAACTCTCAAGGATTACGCTCATTGAAATTCATGGCGAATTGAGTTATTATCCTGCTAGGGACCGAATTCTCGCCCGAAACAGCCATCCAATAGCCCCCTTTCTGCGTATATGAAACTGGAGTCATCTCGTTAATCCCCCCTTATCCCACACCTTTTCAGGAGCTCGCACCATGAGGTTTTCTCGAGTGAGTTTCTTGTTACTTCCCTTGTTTGTGCTATGGCTGGCCGCGTGTGGCCGCGCCACGCCCCAAACCCAGCCTTCTGCCACCCTGGCCCCTGCCACGCAAGCTGTTTCTGCACCGGCCGCCAGCGGCCAAACCGTTTTCATCATTGATCCGGGCCCTTCCCGCGCGAGTTATACAGTCCACGAACAATTCTTCGAAAAAGCCCTGCCCAAATTGGGCATCAAGCCCGGTGAAAAGGAGGTCACCGGCGTTACCGAACAGGTGGAGGGTGAAATCCATGTCAACCTGGATGATCTCACCCAGCCCCCCACGGGCACGGTTATCCGGGTGGACCTCACCGGCTTGAAAACCGATCAATCCCGGCGGGATAAATGGATTCAGGAAAATGGCCCCACCTTCCTCAAATACCCCACCGCCACCTTTGTGGCCAGGGAAATCCGCCAGGCGCCCCCTTCCTATCAGGAAGGGCAGGAAGTCTCCTTCCAACTGGCCGGGGACCTCACCATCCACGACATCACCCATCCCGCGGTTTTTGATGTGACAGCCAAGCTGGAAAAGGATACCCTCACGGGTGTGGCCACCACCCAGATCAAAATGAGCGACTTTGGCATTGATCCCCCCAGCTTTGCCCAAACCCTGACCGTGGGCGACGACGTCCTCATCAAGGCGGAAATCGTCGCCAAAAAGCAATGAGTCATGCCTCATACCATCCTTTGACCGCTGGTAACTATACACGTACCCTCTCATAGCAAGGCAAAAACCACCAAGGACACGAAGGACACCAAGGCACAAAGGGAAAAATAAAAATTTTCTTCGTGTCTTTGCCTCTCCCCCTGCGTGCGGGGGGAGCCGGAGGGGGCCTTTGTGCCTTCGTGGTAAAAACGTCTTGCAGAAGGAGCTGTATAGTTACGACCACTTTTTCTTGCCCGCGCCTCATGCCTATGTCACAACCTGCCGTTCATGTCCAACAACGGGTCTGCGCCCGTATCCCCACCGACTACGGGGAATTTCAGCTCTGCCTCTACGAAAACAACAAAGATGACAAAGAACACCTGGCCCTGGTCATGGGCCAGGTCCGAGGCCGGGAACGTGTCCTGGTGCGCATTCATTCCGAATGCTTCACCGGGGATGTCCTGGGATCTCGGCGCTGCGATTGCGGCGATCAGCTCCATGGCGCCATGAAGATGATCGGCGAAACGGGCCAGGGCGTCATTGTGTACCTGCGCCAGGAAGGCCGCGGCATTGGCCTTTTGGATAAACTCCGAGCCTACAACCTGCAAGACCAGGGCTACGATACGGTCGAGGCCAACTTGCTGCTGGGGCATCAGGCCGATGAACGGGAGTATGACATTGCCGCGGCCATTCTTAAGGATCTGGGCATCCGATCCATTCGTCTGCTCACGAACAATCCGGACAAGGTGCAAAGCCTGGTGGCATTGGGCGTGTCTGTGGTCGAACGGGTTCCCATCCAGGCCCCGATACATCCCGAAAACGCGTTTTATCTTTCCACCAAAGCCCATCGCATGCATCATCAGTTGGATTTGGCCCATATCCAACTGGACCATCCCGCTTGAATCTGCTTCACCCATAGCGCCAGCGTTCACGCCCATTGGATCATGTCGACTGCTTCTTTTTTTCAGGCTCTGGCCCAATCCCCCATCCCTCCGGATCGTCCTCTGGTGATCCAAACCTGGGCACAAACCCTGGATGGCAGCGTGGCCTGGCCCGATGGGACGCCCCTCCTCATCAGCAATCCCGAAAGCATGCGGTTCACCCATCAACTGCGGGCCTTCTGCGATGGCATCCTGGTGGGGATCGGCGCGGTTCTGACCGATGATCCCCAGCTCACGGCCCGGTACGGTGCCCAACGCCAACCTCAACCTTTGATCCTGGACACCCATCTACGGCTTCCCCCCCACGCTCGGGTTCTGCAACATAGGCGGCCTCCGTGGGTTCTGACCGGGCCCCAGCCCCATCCCCGGCGCGCCCAGGCTCTCCGCGAGCAAGGCGCACACATTGTCCCCCTGCCCTTGACCGCGGAAGGCCGCGTCGACCTGGCCGCGGGGTTGCGTTTTTTGCGGACGCGGGGGATACGCACCCTGATGGTGGAGGGAGGCCCCACCGTCCACACCGCGTTCTTACGCGCGGGCTTCAGCGATTGGCTGGCCATGACCCTGAGCCCGCGGCTCCTGGGCGGTCTCCCCGCGCTCCGTCCCCTGGTTCCATCCCTTCACGCCTCCCTGCCCGTTCTGGACCCGCGGCATTGGACCGATCTGGGAACGGACCTTCTCCTTTGGGGCACACCTCGCTTATGAACCGTCAGAGCCTTTTCTTTGTCGCGCCTCGGCAAGTGGCCCTCCGCACCGAGCCCCTGCCCCCAGGACAACCGGGCCAGGTCCTGGTCCAGGCCCTTTATTCGGCCATCAGCCCGGGCACCGAAATGCTTCTCTACCGGGGCGAAGCGCCTTCGCATCTGCCCGCGGATACGACCATCTCCGCCTTATCAGGCAACCTGACCTTCCCCTTCAAATACGGCTACAGCCTGATCGGGCAGGTCGTGGACGTGGTCGCCCCGGCTGATCCCGCCTGGGTGGGGCGCCACGTCTTCACCTTTCATCCTCACGAAAGCCTTTTTTGGGCCCGCGCCGAAGAACTCCACCCCCTGCCCCCGGGGCTCGAGCCCAAAGACGCGGTTTTTCTCCCCAACATGGAAACCGCGATCAACTTTCTGCACGATGCCGCGCCTCTCTTGGGCGAGCAGGCCGTGGTCTTTGGGCAGGGTGTGGTGGGGCTCCTGACCATGGGGCTTTTGGCCCACATGCCTTTGGCCCAGCGCCTGGCCTTGGATCGCTACCCCCTGCGGCGGGAACTCAGCCTGGCCTGGGGCGCGGATGCCTGTCTGGACCCGGATGATCCCCAGGTGCTTCCACAACTCCGGGCCCGCTTGCGCCGATACGACCCCCAGGGCCGGGCCGATGTGGTGTTCGAACTTTCCGGCGCGCCCCCGGCCTTGCAACAGGCCATTGACATCACCGGCTTTGGGGGACGGGTGATCA
Source organism: Anaerolineae bacterium (assembly GCA_027002405.1). Lineage (GTDB taxonomy): Bacteria > Chloroflexota > Anaerolineae > J102 > J102 > M2005. The sequence continues at coordinate 6,790 of JALWZT010000208.1, forward strand.
TCGGGAGCTGGTACGGTCGCAAACCTGTGACCCTGAACCTGGGGGGCGCGTTCCATCGTGACCGCATCCGCCTGATCAGCAGCCAGGTCAGCACCCTGGCCCCCGCGCTCACCGGGCGCTGGACCAAAGCCCGGCGCCTGCAGGTGGCCTGGGATTGGCTCCAACGTCTGCACCCCGCGGAGCTCGTCACCGAGACCTTGCCCCTGGAACAAGCCCCCCGGGCCTACGCGCTGCTGGACACCCAACCCCAGGAGCACCTCCAGGTTCTTCTTCGATATCAGGATCAGGATCAGGATTAGGATTAGGATTGAGGATTGTCAGGCCGAGGTTAGGCGCGGGCAGGAGTCATCAGTGATCAGTAATCAGTAATCAGTCATCAGTAGGAATCTGCGTTCCCATTTTCCTCGGTATCGTCGAGCCATCGCTCGTGGCGACTGCTACCGACCACCCCCCATCCATTTTCTACCCAACACCCATGTACACACTCATCCTACGTCGAGACTTCATTGCCCAACATTACCTCATCGGTGGCGATTGGGGCGCAGAAAACCGGCTCCATTCCCATCATTACCGGTTGGAGATCATCCTGGAAGGTTTTGAACTGGATGAACACGGCTACCTGGTTGATCTGGTCCATTTGGAGTCCCTTCTGGATGATTTGGTGGCCCGTTATCGAGATCACACCCTGAACCACCTGCCCGAATTCCAGGGGCTAAACCCCAGCATCGAACACGTCGCCCGCATCATCGCTCAGCGCCTTTCCGACGCGCTCCCCTTGGGCCGCATCTGCGCGGTTACCGCGCGGGTTTGGGAACATGACCTCGCGGCCGCTTCCTATCGTCACGAACGCCCTTGCGATTAGCTCCTCATGCACATCGGCCTTATCATCTACGGTTCTCTGGAAACCCGATCCGGCGGCTACCTTTATGACCGCCAGTTGGTGGCCTATTTGCGGGACCACGGGGATGAGGTGACCCTTTATCCCCTGCCCTGGCGCAATTATCCGCGCCATCTCCTCCAAAACTTTCAGCGCCGGTTCCTGCACGCCCTGAGCCAGGATAACCTGGACCTGATCTTGCAGGACGAGCTCAATCATCCTTCTCTTTTCCTGCTCAACGCCCGACTCAAGGCCCGGGTTTCCTACCCCATCCTTGCTCTGGTCCATCACCTGCGCAGCGATGAAGCCCAGGCAGCCGCTTTCAGGCCCGTGGTCCGGGCGGTTGAGCGGCGGTATTTGCGATCGGTGGATGGCTTCATTTGCAACAGTCGGGCCACCCTGGCCTCGGTCCGTGCTCTGGCCGGGGTCCAACGCCCGGCTATTGTCGCTCATCCGGGCCGAACCCCTGGAGCCCCACCCATCACGGATGCCGCCATCCGGGCCCGGGCTCGCGAATCGGGCCCCTTGCGCTTGCTTTTCGTGGGGAATCTCATCCCTCGCAAGGGGCTTCACACCCTGCTGCAGGCTTTGGCCCAAATGCCCGAGCATATGGCCCGTCTCACCATCGTGGGGGATCCAGAGATGGACCCCCGTTACAGCCAGCGCATGCAGCGGATGGCTCGGCGTCTGGGGGTGCATACCCGGCTGACCTGGGCGGGCCCGGTGCCGGACCCGACCCTGCGTCGTTTGTATGCCCATCATCATGTGTTGGTGGTGCCCTCGCAACATGAGGGGTTTGGCATTGTCTACCTGGAGGCCATGGGCTATGGTGTGATCCCCATAGGGACCGAAGCAGGAGGCGCGGGGGAAATTATCCGGCCCGGGGAAACAGGGCTGCTTATCCCTGTAGGAGATGCTCAAGCCCTGGCTGCCAGGCTCCTGTGGCTCCACCATCACCGGGCCGAGATGGCCGAGATGGGCGTGGCCGCGCGGCGGGCCTGGCTGGCCCATCCCACCTGGCAAGAGACCGGGGAACGGGTCCAGGCCTTCTTGCATCTCAACGCGCGTGCGGATTTTAGGCCGATGCTTTGTAAATAGGATTCGGATCAGGATTAGGATTGAGGATCGTCAGGACAACGTTGAGCGAGGCGACAACGGGCGTGATGCGTGAAACGTGAAACGTGAGAACCTTACGCATTACGCATCACGCATCACGTTTCACGGCCCGCCAGCCTGGCCGCGAGGCGTTTTCCTCGGTATCGGCGAACTGTCGCGGGTGGCGACTGTTATGAATGGTCATATGTCTTCCTACAACGACTTTCTTCGCTATCTCACCTCCAAGGTCACGGTCGATGACCGGGCATTGAACAAGGATGTGTGGCAGGCCCTGGTTCGGGCCTTGGGCCCGTGGCGGGAGCGTCCCCTGCGGGTGCTGGAAGTGGGCGCGGGCGTGGGAACCATGGCCCAACGCCTCTGGCGCTGGCGCCTGCATCCTCACATCCTGTACACCGGCCTTGATCTCCATCCTCAACACATCACCTATGGCCTGCAATACCTGAAGACCTGGGCCCGGGGCCAGTCTGTGAGCACCCTCACCACCTCCCACGGCCTGAGCCTTTCTTCACCCCACCAACACATGGGTATCACCCTCCTGCCGGCCGATGCCCTGGCCTGGGTGCAACACCCCGAGCAGCAAGCTTCGTGGGACCTCCTCATTGCCCACGCGTTGCTCGATCTCCTGGACCTCTCCACAGCCCTGCCCTTGCTTTTGGCCACCCTGCGCCCGGGCGGATTGGGCTATTTCACCCTCAACTTCGATGGCATGACCCTCTTCCAACCTGAGATAGACGAGGCTTTTGAGGCCCATCTTATGGCCCTGTATCATCGTTCCATGGATGAACGGCAGGTCGGAGGAAAACCCGCGGGGGAAAGCCGCACGGGCCGGCATCTTTTCCATCACTTGCAAGCCCAGGGGGTTCAGGTGTTGGCCATGGGGGCATCCGACTGGGTGGTTTTCCCAAAAAATCAAACCTACCCCCACGACGAAGCCTACTTCCTTCATGCCATCATTCACACCATCCATCAGGAACTCACCGGTCATCCCCAGGTGGATCAAACCCGACTCGAAGCCTGGGTGCGAACGCGGCACCGACAGATCGAAACAGGCCAGCTCGTTTACATCGCCCATCAATTGGATTACCTGGTCCGTAAATAGGATCAGGATTAGGATTAGGATTAGGATTGTTAGGCCGAGGTTAGGCGCGAGCACGAGTAATCAGTTATCAGTTATCAGTAATCAGTTGCGGGGCTAGCCGGATTCATCCGGCGCCGTTTTATAGCCCGGCGACTTCATCGCCGGGCGGGCGTGGTGGCCCCAGACCTCGGAGGTCTGCGCAGACCCTCCGAGGTCTCATGCTCATCTGCCACTTGCGCCCCATTTTCATCGTTATGCGGTGAGCTATCGCTCATGATGACTGTTCCGAAAATAGCGTTGCGTTCGTTTGCAAAAGCAACTCGAAGCCGACGTTGGGCGAGGCGGCAACGGGCGTGATGCGTGAAACGTAAAACGGGAGGTCATTACGCATCACGCATTACCATCCCGGGCTCGGCTTCCCGCGCCAGCCTGGCCGCGAGGCGTTTTCATTCGTATCGGCGAGCCGCCGCTCGTGGCGACTGTCACAAGGCAATGTCCCGTCGACTGTAAGCCGTGTAGGACGCAGCTACCAGGACCAGGGTGATGACCAGGGTGAGGGTCACATACACGCCGTTCAGCGCGCTATGGCGATACAGGTCACCCGCGTCGAAGTACTTGAAAGGAGTGAACCACTTGAGGAAGTCCAGGCGCTGGTCCAGGGCTTGCACGGTGGAAAGGATGTAGGCCGCCAGGACGACGATCATCGCGGCCGAGGCCGCTTGCCTGGGCCGCTTCCACAAACAGGCGAAGGCCATGCCCAGCGCCCAGGAAAGCAAAGCGATGAAGCACATGCCGGCCATTTCCAGACGCAGGAAGGCATAGAACGCGGGGGTGGGATGGTAACGCTGGGCGCCGATGAGGCTGATGCCCCAGGTGAGCAGCACAAAGGCCGCGCCGGTGGTCAACGCAGCCAGGGCTTTGGCCGTGAGAATGCGTGTGCGCGGCAGGGGGAGCACCAGGGTGAAGTCCGCGGTGCGGTTGTACTCTTCTTTGGCAATGGTGTTGGCGCCCCACATGGCCGCGGCGATGGCACCCATCAGATAATCGTACACGGCCATCACACCGTAAAAGCCCTCCAGGGTGGTCAGGTTGAAGGCCCGCATGCCAAAAGCGTCCAGCAGGGCCTTGGGCATGCTTTCCATGATCTGAAGCAATTCGGGGCTGTTGCGGTAGCCCTCGAACTTGGCCAGGGCCACGACCACCAACAGCGCGACCACCCCGGTCCAGATGAGCAGGGATTTCAGATTGCTGCGCAATTCATATAGGTAGATGGGTTTCATGGCTGTACGCCTCTTGTCAAGTCACCGTGGGAATGTCGCGGTGGAGGTAACGCCAGTAGCCCAAGGCCAATGCAACCCCCACCACGGCCAGGTCCAGGGCCAGGAAGTGCGCCTCATAGCCGTTGAGCGCCAGGGTCGCGGGGTCGAAGTATTGGAAAGGGGTCAGCCATTCCAGTTTGATTTCCCCCGCCATGTGGTTGAACGCGCTCAGCGCGTACATGCCCAGCCCCAGCCCCAACGCGTAGGGCGTGGGGTTGCGCACCAGGCGCACCATCTGAGAAAGCGCCAGGCCCACACTAAGAAAAAACAGTTGGAAAGGCAACGCACTGCTGAGTATCAGGGCCAGTCGGCCTTGATCGTAGCCGTGGCCTGCGTTGAACACGGCCCAGCCCGCGAACGCCACCAGCCACAACACGGCCTGGGTGGCCAGCAGTGCGGTCAGCGCCGCGGCCAGTTTGCTATTGATGATGGCCAAACGGCTCACCGGTTTCGTCATCAAGAAATCTGCGGTGCGCTCGCTTTCCTCGCGGGAGATCAGCGCCACGCCGTAACGCGCGGCCTGAATGGCCAACAGGATCTGGACCAGAAGAAAAATCAGGGTGTAGAACCCCAGCACCGTGGCCATGCTGATGCGCCCCATGCCAAAGGCCTCTAGAAAAGCTTTGGGGAATTGCTTCAGGCTCTTTTCCAGAACCGCGGCGTTGTCAGCAAAGGTACGAAAGAAAGGTAGGTAGATCAGATGAACGCTCGCGATGCCTAAGGCCCACCACCAGGCTGATTTCAAGGATCGCCGCAATTCATGCCGAACGATGTTGGCCTGAAACATGGCCGCCTCCTACGCGTAGTAGTGCATAAAAATTTCTTCCAGGGTGGGGTCTTCGATGGTCACATCCTGTACCTGCAGGGCGGCCAGGCGGCGTAGCACCTGGTTGATGTCGCCTTTGAAGTAGAAACGCAGGCTCCCGTCTTCTACCCGCAAATCGGCCACGCCGGGCAGTTGGAAGCTATCGGGAGTCAGGTCGGGCGCGATCACGGTGACCTTCTTGTAACTGTTTTGCTGCAAGGCGCGGATGTCGGAAACTTCCACGATGTGGCCTTCACGGATGATGGCCACCCGGTTGCACAGTCGCTGCACTTCGCTGAGGATATGGGAGGAAAAGAACACGGTGACCCCGTTTTCCCGGTTTTCGCGCTGGATCAAATCAAAGAAGCGGCGTTGCATCAGGGGGTCCAGCCCCAAGGTGGGTTCATCTAGAAAAAGCAGTTTGGGCCGGTGAAGCAGACCCAGGACAATGCCCACCTTCTTCTTGTTCCCATAGGAGAGTTCATCCACCCGTCGGTTCACGTCCAGTTCCATGTAGGCGGTCAGTTCTTGGATGCGCTGGGTGTGATCGCCGGGGTAGAACCCGGCCGCGTAGTGGAGCAGGTCGCGTATCTTCATGCCCTCGTAGAAGAACACCTCCGAGGGCAGATAACCGATGTCCCGCCGGATCTCCGGCCCGTGGCGGACCACATCCTTGCCAAAGATGCGGGCGCTGCCCCGGGTGGGGAAGAGCAAGCCCAGCAACGTGCGGATGGTGGTGGTCTTCCCCGCGCCGTTGGGCCCGATGAAGCCGAAGATTTCACCCTCCTTAACGCTGAGCGTGATCCCTTCGATGCCTCGCACCTGGCCGTAGTACTTGGTCAGGTCTTGGGTTTCGATGATGTTCATGACGCATCTCCTTGAGACGGATGAGGCGCTGTACTTCCAATTTCACCGCAGAGTGCGCTGAGCATGCTGGAAAATCATCAGGTTTCGAGTTGTTGGGGAGGGCATGGGGCCTCAGGTGTTCCATTCGCCCCGTTGACGCTGGAAGAATTCCATCAACGCCCGGCCCATTTTTTCGGGATCGTGGCGCCAGGGCTGCTCGCGGTCTTGCAGGTCTGCGGTAAACAACCGATATCCCCCATGATGTTTGCGGGGGAGTGCCACCCATTCCGAGCCTTCCCTGGGCGGAGGCCGATGGGGAATGCGATCATTGGCCAAAACGTAGTGGAACAATTTATGGTTGGCATGGGCCTCCAGGGCCATCAGATGATCATGGACATCATACCCATCGGTTTCCCCGGGCTGGGTGGCGATATTGCAGACATAGATTTTCAAGGCCCGTGAAGCCGCGATGGCTTCCGCGATCTCCGGTACGAGCAGGTTGGGGATCACGCTGGTGTAAAGGCTGCCGGGCCCGGCAATGATCATATCCGCATTAAGAATCGCCTTGATGGATTCGGGATAGGCTGGGGGATTGTCCGGCTCCAGATAAACGCGGCGGATGCGACGACCCCGCCCCAGCTTGGGGATCAAGGATTCCCCCCGGATGCGCTGAATACGCCCTTCCTCGTCCTCGACATCGGCCACAAGCTGCACCAGGGCCAGGGTGGAAGGCAAGACCAGGCCCCGAACCGCCAAAACCCGGTTGGACATAAGCAACCCCTGTTCAAACGACCCTGTCACCCCGGCCATGGCAGCCAGGTAGAGATTCCCAAACGCGTGGCCCTTGAGCCCTGTGCCCGCGGGAAAACGATACTGGAACAACCGCCGGGTGATCTCCTCGGCTTCGGAAAGGGCAGCCAGATTATTACGGAAATCTCCGGGCGGCAACAGGCCCATCTCCCGCCGTAAACGGCCCGAACTGCCCCCGTCGTCGGCCACGGTGACAATGGCCGTGATGTTCGCGGTGTAGGGCTTGAGCCCTCGTAGCACCGAAGGCATGCCTGTCCCGCCCCCGATACAAACGATGCGCGGGCCTTGTTGTCGGCGCCGGTGCCAATACACCTGAGCCGCCACATCCGCGCCCGGCTTGGTAAAAGGCTCCAGCAAAGATTCGCTTAACTTGACAAAAGCCCAAATGGTGATGCCCACCCCGGTCAGGCCAAAGAGCGCGGCCCGCACTGCATGGGGCAAAAATTGCAAGGTCAGCCAGTAAAAAAAGGGAGGATAGGGGCCTGCCAGGTACAGGGCCCGCAGCAAATATGCCAACCCCAGGCTGATCATGGTAATCCCCACCAAAAGCAGCACCAACCACCGTTTGATATGAATGCCTGGTGTCAGCCAAAGGCGCAGCGAACGAAATAAAAAAGGTCTACGCATGGTTCGATCTTACCCCCAAGCAGGGATTTGTGCAAGACCTGGTATGTAAAAGGATTTGGATCAGGATTAGGATTGAGATCGTCAGGACAACGTTGGGCGAGTCTGCAACGGGCGTGATGCGTGAAACGTGAAACGTGATAACCTTACGCATCACGCATTACGCATCACGTACTCGGCTTCCCGCGTCAGCCTGGCCGCGAGGCGTTTTCCTCCGTATCGGCGTGCGGCCGTTCGTGGCACCTGCTTCAAGGCTGCCCGCGCACGGCCACCCCCAGGGCAAAGGCCCCGTTCGCGGGGTCCCCGGTAAAGGTGCCGATGGTCAGGCTGTATACCCCAGGCGGAAGGGGAATGGTCGTGCGCAGCGCGGGGACCAATTCCCCCTTGCGGGCTACCAGGCCCGCGCCACCACTGAACGGCGCGTAATGTTGCAACCACCACTGATTGTCCACCCCATCATGCTCAGCCCAGCTCACATCCCCTTCGTAGGTCAGGTCCTCCGCTTCGAAATGATACACGTGCCCCTGGGCATCCAGGAACTCTACATAATCGAAAACCCCATCCTGACCGGCCATAGGCCCCACGATGAGCGTCACGCCCCCTTCCTTCACCTCCACAGGCCCCACTTGCCAGGGCACGGGCTGGCTGCGGAAATTCCCCTGATAGATGAAGGCAGGTTCAAAAAGGGTACCGTCGGGGAGAAAGGCACCGGATGCAGGGGTGGGGGGTTCCTGGGATTCGCCATGGGCTCCGGCCCTCACCAGGAAGCTCTGGAACACCACGCGCCGGGCCCCGTCATATAACGGCCGCAACTGCCCCTGGGGCCAACGTCGCTGCACCCGAGTGCGCTGAGACCCCTCATTCGGCCCCAAAATCCACACCCGCTCTGGGCCAGGGCAGGCTTCCAGCAGGGGGCCGGTAATCTGAGGTTCCAGGTCCAAAAGGGTATGAGGCCAGGCCAGAAATTGAATCTCCCGGACCTGAAGCCGATACGGCCGCGAAAAACTACAGGCATGCATGGCATCGGGCAAGCTGTCCAGATAGCGCCCGATACGCGCGGCAGGCCGCGCATTGTTGCTGGTGGCCAAAAAATACGCGGTCCAGTTGCGGTGCCCCAAAAGCACCAGGCCCATGGTCAAAGCCAAGAGCGCGGTGGCCGAGGGGGTAGGCTCCCACAAGGAAGCTGGCCCCTCCAGCCCCCAGGTCTGCAAAGAAAACGCCACAGCCAGCGCGGCCATGTACGCGGCCACGGGTAGAATCCCCACCAGCCGGGGCCAAAAAGGCGCGTTGTTGGTCAGCACACTCCCCAAAAGCATGATCAGAAAAAGCCAGATGACCCCCAATCCCGGGCCCGGGCGGCGCAGAAAACGGAGACTCGCGGCCACCCCCAACCCGATCAAAGGGGAAACAAACCCGGTGAACAGGGGGTGAGGATATCCAAACTGGGTGCTGGTGTCGTGACTGGCATTGAACATGAGCACCGAACGCCGCACCTGTTCCCATAGCACCGCCATGGGCGTATCCACCCCATATTTCCCTTGCAAATGCACCATCACCGGCTCGTGGAACAGGAAAACCTCCCGGGAACGAGAAAGGAAGGGATCGGGATGACGCAAGAAAAACACCAGGGAAGGCCCCAGCGCCACCAACAGCCCCATGCCCAGCAGCGTGCCGGCCGCCAGCAGCCATTTCCGCCATGCCCAGGCCCTTTGGGGATTCACCCACCATAAATAAAGGCCTCCGGCCAGCAGGATCACCACCGCCACCCGGCCCGAATAATACATCTGCAAACTGAGCCCTATCAAAGCGCCTGCCAGAGGCCAGGGCCATAAACGCCGGGCCAGCAGGCCATGGGCCAGCAACAGGAACGCGAAGAGGATCCAGGGCCAGGGGTCCATGTAGGCCGCCAGGCGAGAAAAGTGGATGTGCGGGATGTTCACGGCCAGGATCGCCGCACTGAGCGCGGCCAGGCGATGGCTGCCATGGACCCGCCATACCAGCAGATACAATGCCAACACGCTCAGCACCCCTTCCAGCGCGGGCACGAAATTCAGCCCAAAAATGTCATTGGCCACCAACTTGAGGCCCAGAAGGCTGGGATAGAACCCCAACATGGGGATATCGGCCCACCCCGTGCGGAAAATCTCCGGGACCTGGCCGTTCATGATGGCCCGGGCCTGCAACCCCATGCTGGCCATGTCGCCATGGAAATCCTGCGGGATCGCAGCCAAAAGATGGAAGCGCAGCCATGCCGCACCTGCCAGGATCGCAAGCAGCCCCAGGATATGCTGTCGTTGCCACGGCCTCATTTTCTGCTTCCAGGAGCTCCAGGGCCATGCTGTGAACCAGGTGAGCAGGCCCAAAGCCAGCAGGCTCCCCAACCACAGGCCGCGGGTGAGGGCATCTTCCCCCTGGATCGCGAAACGGACCATATTCCCCAGGGCCAGGCCCGTCACCGCGACCACGCCCATCCACAGGGCCCGATCCCCTCGCGCCACAGAGGGTGGTGCTGGTGACCGATTTGCCCTTTCTCGCGGACGCAAGGGAGACACAGCCCAGGCGAAAAGCACCATGGCCAGGAGATATCCCCCCACGGCCACGGCTATGCGATGCTCGGGCAAAAGAAGCCAGGGGACATGATGCGCGAAAAAGTCCGGGAGTGTGGCAAGAGGGTTTTCAAAACCCAGCCATTGGGCAAGATAGGCCAACCCCAGGGCAAGGCATACCATCATTCCCCGGGCGGTGGATGCTGACTGGATATGGGAGGGGGCCGTGACAGAGGTCTTCATGGGGGATTGGGGATCATGTTTGCTTCAGAAGGATGAAGGCCATGATCAACAGAAGGAAGGCAATCACCAAAGCCCCGGTTCCTAGGAGGGGTAAGGGGGGCGCGGTGTCGGCCG
>JALWZT010000209.1 GCA_027002405.1 Anaerolineae bacterium
GTCGGCGGGGCCAAGGCGCCCATGCAACCTGCTTGAGGTTTGCCAACAGCATCGCTTCATCGCCGGGCGGGCGTGGTGGCCCCAGACCTCGGAGGTCTGCGCAGACCCTCCGAGGTCTCATGCTCACCTGCCACTTGCGCCCCATTTTCATCGTTATGTGGCTCACCAATTATGTTTAGAACAGGCCCACGACCCGGCCCGTTTCTAAATCGATATCAACATCGTAAAAGGCCGGGCGGGTGGGGAGCCCGGGCATGGTGCTGATGGTCCCCAGTAGAGGATAGATGAAGCCCGCGCCCACGCTGGCCCGCACTTCGCGCACATGGACTTCGAAACCCTTGGGCGCGCCTTTGAGTTTGGGGTCCGTGCTCAGGCTCAGGTGGGTCTTGGCCATGCAAATGGGGAGTTTATCGAAACCATTGGCTGTATAGGCCGCGATTTGTTTTTCCGCCAGTTCGGAATAGGTGACCGAGCCCGCGCCATAAATCTCTTTGGCAATAGTCTCGATCTTGGTCTTGATGGGCAGGTCCAGGTCGTAGAGGAAGCGGAAATGACTGGGCTTTTCGGCCGCGGCGATGACAGCCTTGCCCAAATCCACCGCGCCCGCACCGCCATTGGCCCAGTGGGTCGCCTCCACCGCGTCTTCCGCGCCCGCTTCCAACGCGATCCTGCGCACGAGCTCGATTTCGGCGTCGGTATCGGTGGTAAAGCGATTGATAGCCACCACCACGGGGACGCCGTATTTCAACGCGTTCTGGATATGGACCACCAGGTTGGCGGTTCCCTTTTCCACCAGCTCCAGGTTTTCCTCGGTGTAAGCGGGGTCCAGAGGGCGACCAGCCACAACCTTCGGCCCTCCTCCATGCATCTTCAGCGCCCGAATGGTGGCCACCATCACCACCGCGTGGGGGATGAGCCCACTGTAACGGCACTTGATATCGAAGAACTTCTCCATGCCGATATCCGCGCCAAAGCCCGCTTCGGTGATGACATATCCCTCGGGCCCGGCCAGCTTCAGCGCGATCTGGTCCGCCACGATGGAGGAGTTGCCATGCGCGATGTTCGCGAAGGGCCCCGCGTGGACAAAGGCCGGCGTGCCTTCCAGGGTTTGCATGAGATTGGGCATGATCGCGTCCTTCATCAACACGGTCAGCGCGCCCCCCACGCCCAAATCGTCTGCGGTGATGGGTTCGCCGCTCCGGCTCATGGCCACGACCATCCGGCCCAAGCGCTCCCGCATATCGGCCAGGGAGGTGGTCAGGGCCAGGATCGCCATAATTTCGCTGGCTACGGTGATATCGAAGCCTGTCTCGCGCTGGAATTTCTCTTTGGGACCCAGGCCGATAAGGATTTTGCGCAGGTAACGATCATTGGTATCGACCACGCGGCGCCAGGTGATGGTGTCGGGGTCGATATCCAGACGCACAAAACGGCTGATCTCTTCGGGCGTCAGATCGTTGGGGTCAGTTTTATCGATGCCCAGTTTTTTGAGCCGACGCAGCATCACCGGCGAAAATTTGCGGCGGCCCTCCTTGTCGGGCGGGCAAAGGCGGTTGAAGAGGGATTCATCCGACTGATAGGATTCGTGATGGATGCGGGTGTCGATGGCAGCGGCCAGCAGGTTATTGGCCGCGGTGATGGCGTGGATATCGCCCGTGAGATGCAGGTTAAAATCCTCCATGGGAATGATCTGGCTGTAGCCACCGCCGGCCGCGCCCCCTTTGATGCCAAAGGTAGGCCCCTGGCTGGGCTGACGCACATTGGCAAAGGCCACCTTGCCCAAATGCGCGCCCAGGGCCTGGGCCAGCCCCACCGTCGTGGTGCTTTTCCCTTCGCCCAAAGGGGTGGGGGTGATGGCCGTGACCAGGATGTATTTGCCGTTGGCGCGATCCGCCAGGCGGTCCCGCACCTCTAGACGAACTTTGGCTTTATCGTTCCCATAAGGAATAAGCTCTTCGGGCAGAATGCCTACCTCCTGGGCAATTTGTGTAATGGGGATGGGTTCCACCGACTGAGCGATCTCTAGATCGCTGGGGACGGGTCGTTTGAGTTCGGTGAGTTTGCGTGGCATAGTGGGATCTCCTTTTTAATACAAAAGGGCGTAGTTCACATGGGCGCCTTGTAGCTTGACAAATGGGCTGTGAGAGCAAAGAAAAAGCCAGGACTCAGCATGCCAATGCTGCTCCTGGCGCGTCATACATGAACGGATATGGATAGAGATGGAAGACAATCGATGATGAATCGTAGGGAGTCATAAGAAGTTCGTCGTTGAACTTATCGCTATTTTCTTATAAAGGATAACTTAATTCGATGTTTTGGGCAAGTCTTCATCCTGCTGAATCCCTGCCCGGAACATAGCCAGCAATTCCGGAGGAAGCCGCACGGGCTTCCCCGCATGGGTGATGCACACATGTTTGGTGATCCCTTGCACCAGTCTCTGGCCTGCTTCGTTTCTGACCTCATATCCGATGGTGATCCCCCGGCTTTTCACCTCTTCAATCCAGGTGTAGATGGTGACCAGTTCGTCATACACCGCGGGGTGGTAATAGCGGGCCTGGACCTCGGTCACGGTCAGATAGTAGCCTGTTTTTTCGAAAACACTGTAAGGAAGCCCGGCTTCCCGCATCCAGTCGGAGCGACCAAGTTCGAACCAGGGGATGTAACGGCTGTGATGCACAATCCCCATGGCGTCGGTTTCCGCGTAGCGCACACGGATTTGGGTTTGGCTGATACGTCCTTTGGGGGTCAGTCGTTGCATGGGAGTCGTTGAGGGGAGAAGAAGGTTTATGGAGCGAATTGAAACGCCCGGCATCCACTAAATCGCGTCAAATTGGCGATAAGTTCATAACAGTCCAAAAGAAGCTCACTCGCCAGGCAAAAAGGTGATGGCCCGAGCTTCGTAGGGGATGCCGTAGCTGTCTTCGCCATTTTTAATCATGGGGTACCAGTAGTAGGTTTGATGATACGCCGCGCCGGAAGGCAGACTCTGCATGGTGTACTGCCCCACATTCCCCAGGTCCACAAACCAGATCCGCGACCCATCGGTCAGCACAAAGGTATAGGTATCCTGGGCATAGGCGCGTTTTTGCCAGGTAAAGGTAACGGGCAAGGCCCGAGACGCGTCCGCAGGTGGGTTCGTCAACACCACATTGGCGATATCAAAGTCCCCTCCGGGCAAGGTCTGTCCTGCCTGATAGCTGGTGATATCAGGGCCATACCACATGCGCACAAAACGGCTATCGAACAGATTGGGGCCATAGACCACATGATACAATTTCCCCGCGGGGAGGCTGGGAACATTCCGGAAATGATAATTCCCCTGGGCATCGGTGGTGGTCACAGACACCAGTTCCTCATTGCCGCCGCTGGGTGCGTAGGCTTGCAAAACCACCAGGACTTCGGGAGGGGCCTGGTTATTCACCGTAATGCGGCCGTAGATATCCCCATGGCCGCCACTGGGGGGTGTGGGGGTGACCGTGGGTGTCCGGGTGGGAGTCGGCACCCCAGGGGGAGACTTGAGCTGGAGGGGCAACCACAGCCGCCTGGCCCCCGCGGGAGAGGTGGCCGTGGCCGTGGGCGTGGAAGTCCGCCGGGGCGTGGCCGTGGGTGTGGGCGTGGGGGTAGGGGTGGCGGTGGCCATGTGATTTTTCAGGTATGTCAAAGCGTCGGCCACCTGAATCAGCCCATACCCGTAGAAATTATCCTTCCCCGAGGCCCCCAGATCCTTCGCGGTTTGCTCCAACGCCTGTTGCACCTGCATCCGGTTGGCCTGGGGCACATAGGCCCGCAACAAAGCCGCGGCCGCTGCTACATGGGGGGAAGCCATCGAAGTCCCCTGGAAGGGGTAATAATCCCACACCCCGTACTGATTGAAGGTCTGCTGAATCACGCCATCGGCCACCCTGTCATGATTGGTATCACGCCGCACATCCCCCCCCGGCGCGGCCACACTGATTTTGCTACCATGGTCCGAATAATAAGCCAATTGTTCCTGCATGGTCACGGCCGAAACAGCGATGACATCAGGATGATTGGCAGGATAGCCGGGGGTGCTGCGGGCCTTATTACCGGCCGCGGCCACCACCACCACATCATGGGAAGCCGCATAGACAAGGGCATCATCCACATAGGGATCATGACATCCGTCCTCGAAGGTTTGATTTTGGCAATCCGCGCCCAGAGAAAGATTGATGACATCCGCACCGTGATCCACGGCCCAACGGATCCCTTGCCCCACATCGGAAAAGGAGCCCTCGCCATTCGCTCCCAACACCTTGACGGGCATAATATCCACCTCTGGCGCCAGCCCCACCACACCCAGGTTATTATCCGTGCACTGAGCTATCGTGCCAGTGACATGGGTGCCATGCCCCTCGTCATCCCGCACCGCGGTCTCGCCCTGGATGTCCGTGATCGCGTTGAAGGGGGACACGAAGGTACGACATTGCAAATCCGTACCCCGCGTCACCCCGCTATCCACCACCGCGACCACCACATGGGCCCCCCGGGTTAAGGCCCAGGCCGCGTCCGATTGCACCATAGGCATATGCCACTGATAACGGTAGTAAGGATCGTTGGGGTAAACCTGATGAGACTGGGGCGTCATGACCCCAGGTTGGGGTTCAAAATCCCCCAGGCGGAAGAGATAGTCGGGCTCCACAAAGGCCACCTGGTCTTCCTGGGCTACCGTCGCCATCCATTGCAGCACATCTTGATCCGGAGGTGTGGGAATGAGATACCAATCACCTAAAAGGTGTTGCACCCCCACGCGCTGCATCAGGGGTGAGCGGGCCCCCGGTTCAAATTTGACCAGGACATGATGAGGGTCGTAGGGCCATCCCGGCCGGAGGTTGACAGGAGGAGACGAGCGGTCCTGGGCCTGTACGATGCCGGAGGTTTGGCCTCCGTTGGCTAACAGCAGGATGAGCAGCAAAAATATCCATCCAACGAGGATTCGTGATCGTTTCATTGGCTATCCTATGAAAAGATGGTCAGCAGTTACCGCATAACGACGAAAATGGGGCGCAGGTGGCAGGTGGCAGGGGGAGGGAACGCAGATGCACGCAGATATTCGTCATGCTGAGCGACCGAAGGGAGCGAAGCCTGCCCTGAGGAATCGAAGGGCATCTAGCGAGCGAAGCGAGCGCCATGCCGTGGTTTTTGCGCTTCGCTAGAACCTGTTATGAACTTATCGCCAGTTTCACGCCATTTTGTGGATGGCG
>JALWZT010000210.1 GCA_027002405.1 Anaerolineae bacterium
GGGTTGGAGGACGTGCGATTCACTGGGGCGACCGTTTGCGGAGCCTGGGCCGAAGCCGTAACGACGGGAGCTGTAGAGGCGGAATGGGGTTGCTGGACAGTGTGGGCAGCCAGTCCCGCCCATCCCCCCAAGGCCCCGCCCAGGGTCAACGCAACAAGGAGGGCTTTGATTCCTGTGGGTTTGCTGGGCCGCCGGGAACGGCGAGAGGGTTTAGTCGTGGTCTTCTTGTTCGAAGAAGTCATCGGAGTCATGATGAGAAGTTTGGAAAGTGATGGGAGCGGAGGTCGAAGATTGGGCATCCCTCATGGTCTGAATGGTTTGAGCACTTTCTTGCAAACGCTGCTGGTAAATTTGTTCTCGTTCCAACAGCATCTGGTTCTGAGCCTGAAGCTCCTGGATCTTGGGATGATGTGGTTTTGAATTGTCAACCCCATCATAACAAAATCCCAGGCTGTGTTGGTTAACCCCGCGTCATGAGTATGTTAAGAGGGTGTTAAGACACAATAAAAAAGGCCACGAAGGCCCCCTCCAGCTCCTCCCGCGTGCGAGGGGAGGGGCGAAGGCACGAAGAAAGTAATCAGTTATCAGTAATCAGTTATCAGTAATCAGTGGGAATCTGCGTGGCGGCCGCGTGCCTCAGCGTTCCAATGGCCCGCACAGGAGCATCCAGGGCCGATCACGGACTCGGGTCAGGACGACCACGATGGGATCGCCGTCCGGGGTATGGGCCAGACGCCGACGAAAGGCTTCCGGCTCCACAGGGACCCCTCGTTTCTTGACCGCCATCACCCGGGCCCGTCGAGCCCGGAGACGTCGGTTGAGGGTTTTGAGATGAAAGGGACCATGTTCCACGATGGGCCAGGCCCGAGCCCAGGGCGTGACTTTTCGCCTGGGACCGGTGAGATAGGCGATGTGGGGGTCCATCTGCCATAACCCCAAGGCCTGAGCCAGATCGCCCACCGCGCCCGCGCGAATCACCGCGGGATCAGGTTCATAAAGATAGGCATCCGGATCGCGCACCGGCGCCCGGGCGCCCTGAGCCCACAAGCTGAGGCCCGCGGGCAGAATGGTCGCGCGCCGCGCCCCAGGCCGTTGCGCCAAATCCCCAAACCACAACACCAATGTCTTCAATTGCCCCTGCAAACTGATCCATTCCGCTTCGGCCTGGGGCGGGATGTGCGCGTGATCCAGGCCGGGCATGAGTTTGATACCCAGGTGCGGGATGCATCGACGCTGCCAGGCCATAAGCTGACTGAGCGGGGGCTGCAACGCCTCGGGATGAAACACCCGGCCCCGCGCGTCCCGCCGCGCGGGGTCGGCCCAGGCCATGGGCCAGTCCCAGGCCCGGGCCCGAATATCGGCTCGCACAGGATAGACGGTCTCGGATAGGCCCCAGGCCCGGGCATTGAGCCGGACCAGAGTCACGGCCACAGGGTCCCGGTCCACGGCCAAAACCCGAGGACCAGCCTGGGCCAGGGCCAAGGTGTCGCCCCCCAAGCCACATCCCAGATCCACCACCCAAGAGGCCGACGCGTACCGTTGCGCGGTCCAGCGGGCCACCGGCCAGGGGGTGGCTTGTTCCAACCAGGGAGACGCGAAAAACATACGCTCCGCCATCTCCCCGAATTTGCCTCGGGCCTGCACGCGCAGCCGGGCCTGGGTCAGCAAAGCCCGGGCCTGTTCGGGGGAAACATGGGCCCGCAAGCGTTCCAATGTGGGCAGAAGCTGATCCGCGTCCGGAGGGGACGCGGTCAAAGCCTGAAGCCAGGCTTGCGCTTCGGGAGAATGAGCCAGCCAATGCCACATGGTTGAAGGAGTAATCAGTTATCAGTAATGGATTGCCTGAAAAAACCTCAACCACGGAGACACAGAGAGCACGGAGAAGGAAAAAGTTAAGGTTTGGAGAGCGTTTTCTCCGTGAACCCCCTTATTTTTTCTCTGTGTCCTCCGCGCGTCTCCGTGTTGGAAAACCTGATAAGTCCGTTCCAGAATAGCATCATCAGAGGCCCCAAACCACCCCATCTCCTTGACATCCAGCACATCCAGCCCCTGTTCTCGCAGCCAGAGCACGACGCTCCGAGCGACATTCTCATCGGTAAGCAGTTTGATTTCTCGGCACGTCATGCGGCAGCTTCAAGGGATACATACACTTCATTGTGAAGCGAACGCGCGGCATACTGGAGAGAGGCCCGAATGTCGTCTTTTTCCAGGTGAGGATATTCTGTGATGATCTCGTCTTCCGTCATCCCGGAAGCCAGCAAATCCAGAATGAACGCGACCGACAGGCGGGTGCCGCGAATGATCGGCTTGCCACCTAAAATGCTGGGATCGACGGTAATGCGTTCTAGCAATCCTTTCATGTCTTCTATCGTTGAACGGCTCTTGGAGCTATATTATACCAGGCCAAGTGGATAGTGCGCAACGGGAATGCGCCGACGTCGATACGGATGAAAAGGGAACGCAGATTGACGCGGATGTTCGTCATGCTGAGCGACCGGAGGGAGCGAAGCCTGCCCTGAGGAATCGAAGGGCATCTAGCGAGCGAAGCGAGCGCCATGCCGTGGTTTTTTGCGCTTCGCTAGATTTCCTTCGACAAGGTCCTTCACTTCGTTCAGGACAAGCTCAGGACATGCCTCGGTCGCTTCGCTCCCTCGGAATGACGTCGCAAGGCTCTACTGAACACTGGATCCACTGAAAAAAGGTTCTGATGAGAAAAAACACCCCTCGTAACTATACACCTACCCTTCCATAGCAAGGTAAAAACCACGAAGACACGAAGGCACAAAGGCACGAAGGAAAAAGTTCCTTCGCGCTTCGCGCCCGAGGCTGAACCCTCGGGCTACGGGTACAAAGCCCCTTCGGGGCTCCCGTGACCAGCCCGCAGGGCTTCGCGTTCGTAGCTCGGAGGTTTAGCTCCGAGCAGAAAACAACGCCGGGGCCAGCCGGATTCATCCGGCGCCGTTTTGTAGCCCGGCGACTTCATCGCCGGGCGGGTGGCGGCTAACACGTCCCCTGACGGCGTTTCGTAATGCCAGTGGCTTGCGTCGTCATCCAACACCGGGGGATAATTCCCCCGGCTAGAAACAGCGCCCCTTCGGGGCTCCCGGGGCCAGCCCGCAGGGCTTCGCATTCGTAGCTCGGAGGTTTAGCTCGGCGTCAAAGACCTTAAAGGTCTGGGAGACCCTTCAAGGTCTCATGCTCTGCGTTCCCATTCATTCGTATCCGCGAACAGTCGTTCCTGGCGCCTTCTGGTAAAGCGCGTCCAGAATGGGTAGAGGAAGCCCCGAAGGGAGACCGCTGCTGGTGCCCAGGATCGCAGGCGTCCCCTGAACCGCGGTCAGGAGTTCCCTTACCCGGGCCCGGATGAGCTCCGACCGGGGCAAAGAGGCCAGCCAGCCCACATCCAGGTTGCCCCACAAGCACAGGGTGGCGGGGCTGCGTTGCCGGGCCAGGGCCAGAGACATGGACGCGTAAGGGTCCAGCCCCTGGATGCCATCCACCCCTGTTTGCACGATATCTTCCCACACCGGCCACAGATTGCCGTCGGAATGAAAAACCACGGCCAGGCCCGCATCCTGGGCCGCGAGGGTCATAAGGGTGAGGAAAGGGAAATAGGTGTGCCGTAATTGCCGGGGATTCACATACGGCCCGCGGCGATACGCGATATCATCCCCCAGGATCACCCCCTGGGCCCCCGCGTTCGCGAGCTTCTGGAACCAGGCCGTGGCTTCGATGGTCCCGTCGGCCAGGAAGGCCCGCAGCTCCGGGTCCTGACGAGAGAAACGAATCAGAGTTTCTTCCCAGGACCAGGCCCGCACGGCCAGGCTGAAGGGGCCATCCACCAACGCGAAGACGAAGAGATCGCTTTCCTCCGCCCAAAAAGCCACTCGATCCAGCCTTTCTTGCGGGTCCGGTTGCATGGCGGCTCCCCAGCCTGCAGAAAAAGCCACAGTGACCAGATGATGCCCCCAGCGCCGCAGCAAAGCCCGCTTCGCGGCCAGGGGCAAAGGCGCGTCGGGCGAAAGCCCAACCAGCTCACGCACCAGGTCATCATCTATGACGAGCTCACCCAGAGGCGGATGAGGTGGAGGATGACCGGCCAGGGTCTGGCGTACCAACTCACGGGGGATCATGGCAGATACCGAATTCCGCTGTCTATTTTCGCACCATAGGCAGCCAGAAGGTTTCGGACAGGGGATAGTGCCCAAAGTCGATGGTGTAGGTTTGGTTGGCCGCGATGGGCAGGAGCGCGGTGTCGGCAGGATGGGCCCGAGTCCACCCCAGCGGCGGGATCTCCCGGAGCAAATAGGTGCCGGGCGGGATGTTTTCGAAACGATAGCGGCCGCGATGGTCCGTGACCGCGGTCTCCACCCACTGCACGTCTTGACTTTCCAGCATCAAGGTCACATCCGGAATGCCCGGATTGTAAAGGGGGCTGCCCGAAGCAAGCCGATCGTGGTAAACCACGCCCTGGACCACGCCGGTATCGGGCACAGGCGTGGGGGTGGGCCATGGCGTGGGCGTGGGCGTAGGCGTGGGAGGGATTTGGCCCGGGGGATAGTAGAGGATTTCAAATTGCGGTCGGTAAAGCTCGGTGGGGTATTCGCTGGACGCGAGATGCCATTCCACCCGGTTGGCAAAGGGGCGCAGCAGGATGCCCAGGTTGGTTTCGGGGTGATCCACCCATCGCTGCACCAGGGGAGTCAGGGAGACACTGGCCCAACCTCCATAGGAAAGGGTGGCGTCCCCTGCCAGGTAACCCACATCCCAGGGGATGTTCGGGCGATCGGCAGTACTTTCGGCCCCAGGCTGCCCCCAGGGATGATGGTTCCGGGCCTGATACCAGTTGGCCTCGTTTTCGTACCAACGCTGATACACATCAAAGGCGTTTACGTAAAGACGAGCCGCGTTGCTCTGGAAAACGCCCTTGAAAACCAGCTTGGCCTGGACGATTTTGCTGCCAGGCGGGATTTTGGCCATGTCGAAACGCAGCAGCGCGCTGCATACGCTCTCGTAAGGGGGATCGCCATTGGCCCGCACGGCCAGGATAGACTCGTTGCCATGATTCCGGCCCCCATCATTGGGGGAAAATCCCGCGCACCAGGTGCCGATCCAGGTGTCTTCCGTGCCGGTGTAACCCTGGTAGCCCTGACGCAGGCGGATGAAAGAAGGCTGGGGCGTGGGGGTGGGGCCCCCTGGGCCGGGCGTGGGCGTGGGTGTGG
>JALWZT010000211.1 GCA_027002405.1 Anaerolineae bacterium
CTTGCTCATACTCCCGAACCACCTGGATTCGGAAGGCTTCACTATACCGCTTATAGACTCGTTTGGCCATTTTGTTTATGCCTCCTTTTAGGCTTTGTGGCATAAACATATATCAGGACGGGTCAGAATCTGCGTCGCATCTGCGCAATCTGCGTCCCCATTTTCGTCCGTATCGGCACGGGGTGGCCCGCGGTCGGACTGGGTTCAAACCGCCTTGAGTTTGAGCTTCATCACTCGACCCCCTTTCCCCGTCCCCTTGGCACCATGTGCGCACGCAACCACTCCGTAAACCCTTCTCGTCCCATTTCGCCCGAGGCTACCTGCAGAATCACCCACTCCTGTTCATCGACCGAGGCTTCTATTTCGTAGCCATTTAACACCAGAAAAGTTTCCATGGCGGCATGGCCAATGCGCTTATTGCCGTCTACAAAGGGGTGGTTCTTAATCAATGAAAAGGCCAGGGCGGATGCTTTCTCAACAATCGTGGGATAGAGCTCCTGACCACCAAAGATCATGCTGGGTTGGGCCAAGGCGGACTCAAGTCCGTTCAGGTTACGAATTCCTACAGCCCCACCTGATTGCTCCATAACCCGGTGGTACAATTCGAGCACCTCGTGGTAAGTGAGATAGCGCATCACCCCTTACATCCCGGCCAAACGCCGATAGAGTTCAGCGTTTTTGGTGAGCACATGCTCCATGGCCTGTTGGAAATCCTCATCCGGGCGGATGAGGAGCTCTTCAAGGCTCATCCTGAGCAGGTCCTCGGGATCAACCTGATAGCGTTTGGCCTTCTCCTGCAATTGGGCCCACTTTTCTGCTGGAAGGGTAATCGTAAGGGTAGGCATAGGCTCTCCTCTTGCGTTGTTGTCACGATTCCTATTTTACTTCATCGCCCTCAAACGCGCCAACGCCCGAGCGGTAGGGGGTGCGTCCCAGGAATTTGGCAACAATCCAGCCCGAAGGGCGCTTTGCTGGATTTCCTTCGGCTGCCCTTTGTGGTTAAAGATCATCTGCGTGAATCTGCGTTGCGAAGCATCTGCGTAAATCTGCGTCCTATTTTCGTCGTTATGTGATGAGCCATCGCCCATAGCGACGGCGCTCTACCTCCGAATCAACCGCTTCAGCCGCGTCTTCTCGGGAAGATAAGCCCTCACCAGCAGGGTGGGACATTGGACCTGGCTGGCGACCCGCTGGGTGACTGTGCCGAAGAAGAAACTTTGCAACCAGGGCTCCTCCCGCATGCCCAATACCAGCAGGTCGTGCTCTCCGGCCCGGGCGATGATGGCCTCGGCCACGTCCTCATGTTCATCGAGCACCAACTCCACGTCCGGAATCTTGTACAATGCCGCCGCGGTATGCAGCGCCTCCTGTGCGCGTTTGCGCTGCAGCCGGCCCGCGTGGGGCGGCACCACCGTCATCAGAGTCACCCGGCAGCCCGTGTCCTTGTACAGGCTGTAGATCAACCGCACCTTGAGCGCGTCGTTGATCACCTTGCCGCCAATGGGCACCAGAATGCGCTGAAGCTCCTTATCGATCGCGTGATCGCTTTTCAAAATCGCCACGTCGCAAGGCTGATGGGTGACCACATGGTAGATGACGCTGTTCTCCAACGGGTCCTGCTCGCGCTTGTACCCCATCAGGATCAAATCGCAGCGGGTCTCTCGGGCTGTCTGCACGATCTCATCGGCCGCGGAACGCCCGATTTTCAATAGCGAGGTGAGAGGGATCGCCTCTTGCAGGGCCAGGGCCTGGACGGTGTTCAAGAGTTGCTGCGGTTGGGCCAGCAAGGCATCCGCTTTGCTGTAGGCGGTGATGTTGGGCAATGTCACCACGGTCATGGCCAGCACCTCTCCCTGGGTGCCCCGGGCGAGTTTGGCGGCCAGGGTCACCAGAGGTTGCACGCGGCTGGGATTAGCCACCGGCAGCAGGATTTTATAGCGTTTGGCGCTTTTCAGCCGCAGCAGGTCCGGTTCTTCCATGACCCGGGATACCTCGGCCACAGTGGCTTTTCTGGCAAAGGTGAGCTGGTAAATGACAATGCCCACCAGGATCCAGCCTACGGCCAGGACCCAGGCCATGGGCTGACTGCGTAACTGGAACAGCCCCAGGCCCAGGGAAGTGGCCATCCCCAGCACCGGGATCAGGGGGAAGAAGGGGGTTTGATAGGGGGGCGGTGCGGTGCTGCGCCGGCGGTAATAGATGAGGGAGAGGTTGACCAGGGAAAAGGTGAGCAGGAACAACAGGCTGCTGGCATTGCCCAGGGTCTCGATGGGGAGCAACGTGGCGATGGCCAGGAAGATCAGGCCCGAGACGCTGATGGCCACCACGGGCGTCCGGCGGATAGGGTGGATGCGGCTCAGGCGATGGGGCAGCATCCAGTCCCGGCCCATGGAGAAGGCCACCCGGGAGGAGGCCAAAATGGTGGCATTGAGCGCGCTGAGGGTGGCAAACAGGCCGCCGAACAGGATCAGGAACACGCCGAACGCGGGCATGAAGCCCCGGGCCGCCTCGATGATGCCCGTTTCGCCGTATTTCCCCAGCAGTTGCCAGACGGGCAGGCCCTGCGCGGGAGGCGTGGCCGCCAGGCTGACGAATACCACCGACAGATAGACGAACATGGTGACGGCCAGGGAATAGAGGATGGCCCTGGGGATGGTGCGCCGCGGGTCTCTCACCTCTTCGCTCACCGTGGCGATGAGGTCATAGCCTTCGAACGCGATGAAGGTCAACCCCATGGCCGAAAAGACGCCCGCGAAGCCCGTGGGGAAGAAGGGCCTCAGGTTTTGCAGGGCCACATCGGGCGCGGCCGCGACTTTGCGATAGCCGAAGAAGATGAACACGCCCAGGATGGCCAGTTTGGTCAGGGTGATGATGTTTTCCGCCTTGCCGCTGGCATGGGTGCCGATGATGTTGATGAGAATGAAGAGCAACCCGATGCCCAGGGTGAGCAGCGCGATGATGAGATTCGCACCCAGCGCGTGGACCGCGGCTTCCGTCCAGGTGGGAAGCTGTTGATGGAAAAATTCCAAAAAATAACTGCTGAACCCCCTGGCATAGAGGGCGCAGGCCACGATGTAGGCGAACCAGAGCATCCAGCCCGAGGCAAAAGCCACCGGATTGGGCATGACCTTTTTCACGAAGGAATAGGCTCCGCCCGCTTCGGGGATGGCGCTGGAAAGCTCGGCATAACTGAGCGCAGTGAACAGGGTGACCACCCCGTTGAGCGCGAACGCGAGCAGGGCCGCGGGCCCGGCCTGGCCGATGGCAATGCCGGTCAACACGAAGATGCCCGCGCCGATCATGGCGCCGATGCCGATCATGGTGGCATCGAACACGCCCAAATGCCGGGCGAGCTGGACCGAAGTCTGCATGGAGGGGGTGGGTTGGTTCTCTAATGTCATAGAAGCTCGGAGGGTGTCATTTGAAATGGATAGCGTGGTTCACATGGACGCTTTGTAGCTTGACAAATTGGCTGTGAGAGCATGGATATTGGATACTGGATATTGGATATTAGATATTCCCCTGTCTCAAGGCGATTCGAATACCCAATATCGAATATCCAATATCGAATACCTAATACCAAATATCGACTATCTCGCTACGAAAGACCTGACAGCCTGGGTCAAGGTCCTTGTTGTCAAAAATGAACCATGCCGAATGGATATTGTAGGGTAGAAAGGAAAGAAGCACAAAGCCACCAATAGGCGGCACCTTGCATTGCCCCCCCCATTTCTCTTGGGTCCAGGTTTTGCCTAAACGTTTATGTTGGGGTATGGTACCCGTGAGAAAGCACGATGCCTGTTTATCCATTTTTTCCTTGAGGGAGTGTTTATGACCCCGCAACAAGCTTACGAAGCTCTTTTGCAACGAGCCAAGGAAATCGCTTATCTGAACTCTGTCCAGGCGATCCTGGGATGGGATCAAGAGGTGAATATGCCCGCTAAAGGTGCGGCCTGGCGAGCGGAGATGCAGGCCTATCTGGCAGGTCAGGTGCATCGTAAAATCACGGACCCCGCCTTGGGGGATTTGTTGGCCCAAGTGGAGGCCAGTGATCTGGTTGCGGACCCCTTGAGTGATGTGGCTGTGAATGTGCGGGAGTGGCGCCGGGATTATGAGATGGCCACACGGCTGCCCACCGAGTTCGTGGAACGCTTCGCTCAGGCGACCTCCCTGGGGCAACAGGTATGGGGTGAAGCCCGGGCCAAGGGGGATTTCTCCCTCTTTGCGCCCCACCTTGCTCAGATTACCCAGTTGGCGCGACAAAAGGCAGAGTATCTGGGGTACGAGGATCAACCCTATGATGCGCTGTTGGATCAATTTGAACCGGGCGAAACCACCGAAAATGTGCAACGGCTTTTTTCTGAGCTCCGGCAGGCATTGATTCCGTTCTTGCATGCTATTTTGGATTCCCCAGTCCAGCCCGACCCCACCATTGTGGAAGATCGGGATTACCCCATCGAAAGGCAGCGCATTCTGGCTGAATTGGCTGCCGCAGCCCTGGGGTTGGACCCCAAGGCGTCGCGATTGGATGTGAGCACGCATCCTTTTAGCACCAATTTCGGGCCTGGGGATCAACGCATTACCACGCGCTATCATTCTCGGAATTTCAATGATGCCTTTTTCAGTGTTCTGCACGAAACCGGTCACGCCCTTTATGATCAAAATTTGCCTCAGGAACATTACGGCACCCCGCGGGGGGAGGCTGTCTCCTTGGGGATTCACGAGTCGCAGTCTCGGACCTGGGAAAACCTGGTCGGGCGTAGCCGGGCATTTTGGCAGTACTTCTTCCCTCTTGTACGACAGTTCTTCCCCACGACCCTGGCGGATGTGGACCTGGACACGTTTTATTTCGCGGTGAATGCGGTCAAGCCTGGCTTCATTCGGGTGGATGCGGATGAAGTCACCTATAATTTGCACATCATGCTTCGTTTTGATATCGAGCGGGCAATTATCAATGAGGGTCTCCCCGTGGAGGACATCCCGGCCACATGGAACGCGCTTTTTAAGGAATATGTAGGCCTGGATGTACCCGATGATCGCCAGGGCGTGTTGCAGGACATCCATTGGTCATCTGGCGCCATCGGTTATTTCCCCACCTATGCCCTGGGCAATCTGTATGGCGCTCAGTTCTTTGCCCAGGCCCAATCCGATCTTCCCGGTTTGCAAGATGCCTTTGCCCGCGGGGAGTTTGCCCCCCTGCTGGATTGGCTGCGGACGCACATCCACCAACATGGACGCCGCTATCGTGCCCACGAGTTGGTAGAGGTTGTCACAGGTAAGCCCTTGAGTCATGAACCCTTCATGGCCTATCTGCGAGCCAAATACGGGCCGTTGTATCAACTACCATGAAAATAGAGTAATCAGTGATCAGTTATCAGTGATCAGTTATCAGTAATCAGTGTTCAGTAGCGCCGAGGCTAGAAGGAGGGCCCCTGCGGGGCTAGCCGGAATTATCCGGCGCCGTTCTGTAGCCCGGCGACTTCATCGCCGGGCGGGCGTGGCAAACGCTGCCTCGGTCGGCTAGACACGCCACATGTCTGCTATGAAAATAGGATTCGGATCAGGATTAGGATTAAGATCGCCAAGCCCACGTTGGGCGAGGCGGCAACGGGCGTGATGCGTGAAACGTGAAACGTGAGAATCTTACGCATCACGCATCACGCATCACGTTTCACGGCCCGCCAACCTAGCCGCGAGGCGTTTTCATCTGTATTGGCAAGTTGTTGTTCATATCATATACAACCCTTTTTGCGAGGTGTTTCCTATGTCTTCACCACTGCTTCCCTGGGACGAGGCTCCAGACCCTCGAGCCATCCTGAAAGCCAGTGATCCCGAGGTTTTCGCGGCCATCGAGCAGGAACGGCAGCGACAACAGGATCACATCGAACTCATTGCTTCGGAAAATTACGTCAGCCCCGCGGTGTTGGCCGCGGATGGCTCTGTGCTCACAAACAAATACGCGGAAGGCCTGCCCGGCGCCCGCTATTACGGCGGATGTGAGTACGTGGACATCGTAGAAAGCCTGGCTATCGAGCGGGCTAAAAAGCTTTTCGGCGCGGAACACGCCAATGTGCAACCCCACGCGGGGGCACCGGCCAATATCGCCGCGTACATGGCACTGCTCAAGCCCGGAGATAAGGTATTGAGCATGAAGTT
Source organism: Anaerolineae bacterium (assembly GCA_027002405.1). Lineage (GTDB taxonomy): Bacteria > Chloroflexota > Anaerolineae > J102 > J102 > M2005. The sequence goes on from JALWZT010000211.1 coordinate 6,157, forward strand.
GGACCATGGCGGGCATCTGACCCACGGGGCGAAGTTCAACCTCAGTGGTAAAATCTGGGATTTTCATTTCTATGGGGTGGATCGAAAAACCGAAAGGTTGAACTATGATATGATCCATGATCTGGCCAAGGAGGTGCGTCCTCGCTTGATTTTGGCCGGGGCCAGTGCGTATCCGCGCGTCATTGATTTTAAGGCGTTGCGGGCTATCGCAGACGATGTGGGCGCGTATCTGGTGGTGGATATGGCTCATATTGCCGGGCTTGTAGCGGCCAAGCTTCATCCCGACCCGGTGCCCTATTGCGAGGTGGTCACGACTACCACCCACAAAACCTTGCGCGGGGCCCGAGGTGGCATGATCCTGTGCAAAGCAGAATGGGCTCGCAAAGTGGATAAGGCCGTCTTCCCCGGGCTGCAAGGAGGGCCGTTGATGCATCAGATCGCGGGGAAGGCCGTGGCTTTGGGCGAAGCCCTGAAACCCTCTTTCAAGGTTTATGCACAGAATGTCATCGATAACATGCAGGCCATGGCAGATGAATTGGCCGCGGCCGGGTTGCGTTTGGTATCTGGTGGCACGGACAATCATCTGGCTTTGGTCGATGTGACGCCTTTTGGCATTGGCGGTGCCCTGGCCGAAGAAGCCTTGGGACGGGCCGGTATCACCGTCAATAAAAACCTGATCCCTTACGACACCCGCAAACCCATGGACCCCAGCGGTATCCGAGTGGGATCGCCAGCCATGACCACCCGGGGCCTGGGCCAGGAGGAATTCCGCCAGATCGCGCGCTGGATGGTGCAAGTGCTGCGAGAGCCCACGAACGAAACCCTGATTGCCTCCATCGCGGGCCAGGTCAAAGAGATGCTGGCTGCGTTCCCCGTGCCTGGCTAAACCTGTGCTTGCAATAGCACGCAAAAACCATCATAAAACATCTTCCCCAAGGAGCATCGTATGCCGCGTTTGCAGCCTCAAGCGGGTCTCAGCACCATTGTGACTCACTACGAAGAGGGAGAAAATCCCTTCCACGCCCATATCACACCCATCTATCAAACTTCCACGTTCAGTTTCCCGGATGTTGCCACGGGCGCGGCGATTTTTGCCGGTAAGCAGCCTGGCTACATTTATTCCCGGGCAGGGAATCCCAATGTGGACCAACTGGCCCGGAAGTACGCCTATCTGGAAGGCCTGGATTTGATCCGCCAGCAGCCGGAAAAGGACCCCACAGAGCTCGTCGCGGGCCGGGTCATGAGCTCGGGGATGGCCGCGATCAGCGCCGCGGTGATGGGCCGTGTCACCGCGGGGGAAAAGGTGGTGGTGCAACGGGAGATTTATGGGAATGCGTACCGATTTTTTAACGAAGTCGCACCCCGCATCGGCATTCAGGTGGTTTGGGTGGATAGCATGGCATCTCAGGCCTGGGAAGCCGCATTGGACGCGCATCCTGATGCGGTCCTGGTCTATGTGGAAACCCCGGCCAATCCCACCCTAAGCATCCTGGACCTGGCCGCAGTGACAGAGTTGGCCCATGCCCGGGGGGCCTGGGTGATGGTGGATAACACCTTTGCCACCCCTTACCATCAGCGTCCCTTGACCCTGGGGTGCGATGTGGTGGTGCATTCCACCACCAAGTACCTCACTGGGCACGGTGTGGTCATCGGAGGAGCGATTATCAGTCGGCATCTGGATTACATGAGACATCCCAAAGATGGGGTGCGCTTACTGGCCCGGGTGATGGGACCGGCCGTAAGCCCCTTTGACGCGTGGCTGGCGAACTTGGGCCTGAAGACTTTCGAGCTTCGCATGGCTCGCCACGCATCCAATGCCATGACCATCGCTCGTTGGCTGGAATCCCATCCCCAGGTGGCGCGGGTGCATTACCCGGGCCTGGAAAGTCACCCGGGCCATGAGATCGCCCGGCGTCAGATGTTTCATGGCTTTGGCGGCATGGTGTCTTTTGAACTGAAAGGCGGCTTTGATGCCGGCGTCACGTTGATGAATCATGTGCGCCTGGCTACCCTGGCGGTCAGTTTAGGCAATGTGGATACGCTGATTGAGCATCCGGCCAGCATGACCCATGCGGGGGTTCCCTCGGAGGCCCGCCTTCAGGTGGGTATCACCGACGGTTTGGTACGCCTTTCCGTGGGTATCGAAAACGTGGAAGATTTGATCGCGGACCTGGATCAGGCCCTGGCCGCGATCACGGCGTGATGACCCAAAAAATGGGAACGCAGATGCACGCAGATGCGACGCAGATTTCCACTGATTACTGATAACTGATCACTGATTACTTTATTTTCAAAGCAGTCATCACGAACGGCAGTTCGCCGATACGAATGAAAACGTCTCGCGGCCAGGCTGGCGCGGGAAGCCAAGTACGTGATGCGTAATGCGTGATGCGTAAGGCTCTCACGTTTTACGTTTCACGCATCACGCCCGTTGTCGCCTCGCTCAACGTTGTCCTGACGATCTCAATCCTAATCCTAATCCTGATCCGAATCCTATTTACAAAGCAGATCATGATTGACTTTTTAGTCCATGTGACCCATGAAGCGGGGGTGAAAGTGGGCGGCATTGGGGCCGTTCTCAATGGCTTATTGGGCGCCCCAAGTTACCAACAGGCTGTCGCCCGAACGCTGGTGGTTGGCCCCTACAATGTGCATCATCCCGAAGAAATGGCCCGGCTTTTCGCGCCGGCCAATGGATTGCGGCTGCTCTATGCCCGCCATCGCGGGGTGGCTTTGGCTCCGGCCGACTTAAACGACGCGTTTCGGCGCATTGAAGAGGCCTTTCATGTGCAGATCCTGTATGGCCTGCGGCCCTTTGGGGGTGTGGAGCATGAGGTGCTCTTGATTGACGCGTCGCACATCGATCAGGAGCGGGCTGCGGTCTTTAAGTATGGCCTGTGGGAGCAGTTTGGCCTGGATGTGGCCCGGTACGAGTATGATCCGGAGTTCCGTCAGTTCGTGGAGCTGGCCGAGCCCGCGTACGCGGCCATATATCATCTGGCTCAGCAAACACCGGGCCAACGGGTGTTGCTGGCCCATGAATGGATGGGCGTGCCTCTGGCTTTGACCGCGCTGGCTCGGGACCCGGCCATGTGGCGCACCCTGTTCTACGCCCATGAAGTGGCTACGGCCCGCCTCCTGGTGGAAGAACATCCCGGGCATGATACACGATTTTACAACGTCCTACGCCTGGCTTTGTCCGAAGGCAAAAGTATGTCGGACCTCTTCGGGCCACAGGACTATTACTTCAAGCACGCCTTGCTGATGCAGGCCGCCCGGCTGCATGGGGCCCTGGCGGTGGGGGATTGGGTGGTCCAGGAACTGCAATTTGCCCATCCCCAATTCACCGAAAAACCCATTCATCTCGTTTACAATGGCGCGCCTTTTTCCCCCATCACCCTGGAGGATAAAAAGCGAAGCCGGGGGCTGCTACGCGAGTATGCACGAAACCTGCTGGGCTATACCCCCGACTTCGTGTTCAGTCATGTGACCCGCTTTGTGCTAAGCAAGGCGTTGTGGCGGGATGTGCGGGTTCTGGAGCATCTGGACCGCATCCTGGCGCGTGCGGGCAAGACTGGCGTGATGTTCTTCCTTTCCAGCGCTGCTCCTGCGGGCCGTCTGCCGGAACAGATTTTTCAATGGGAAGAAACCTATGGATGGCCGGTGGGACACCGCGCGGATAATGGCGATCTGCAAGGCCTGGAAGTGGATTTCTTCTTTCGTGTGTTGGAACCCTTTAACCAGCACAGTCGGGCCATCAAGGCGGTGTTGGTGAATCAGTTCGGATGGAGTCGGGAGCGGTGCGGTTTGCGCATGCCCGAAGAGATGACCTTCATGGACCTACGCCGCGGGACAGATGTGGAGTTCGGACAAAGCATTTACGAGCCCTTCGGTATTGCCCAGGTGGAACCTTTGGGCTTTGGCGCGCTGTGTGTGTTGAGCAACGTATGCGGCGCGGTGGGATTTGTGCAGCGGGCCGCGGAGGATCGGGCGGATTTCCCCAATGTGATTGTGGCCGATTATGTAACGCCCCCTGAGGATTGGGTATATCACCATGCGGAGGACGCGTTGCAGATTGATCAATATGCCCGAGACCTTATCGAGGGGGAACGAAGCAAACGGGTGGCCGAAGCCATCGCCCAACGGTTGCCTTTGACAGATCAGGAAAGGCAATTCCTGCTGGAACAAGGGCAACAGGTGGCCCAACGGATGCGTTGGGATGGCGTGGTCCAGGACTATCTGTTGCCCGCGTTGGCGTCTATCGTCCAGGCCCATTGAAAGGAGCAGTCGGCTGTGACCTCACGCTTGGTTATCTTTCGGCGACATCCCCTTTTCATGGCGTTTCTGGTTGTGGGGATCCTGCTGTTGGCCTGGGGGCTTTATATGTATCTCGATGTATCGTGGCGTTATCGAGATCGGGTACGCACCCCAGAGACCCTGGAGCCTCGTCCCGTTGCTTTGATTTTTGGCGCGGGTGTGTATCCCGACGGTCGCTTAAGCCCCATGTTGGCGGATCGGGTGGAGACAGGCGTTTCGCTTTATCGAGCAGGGAAGGTGCAAAAGCTGTTGATGTCCGGCGATAACCGGGTGCTGACTTATAACGAACCCTGGCACATGGGGGATTATGCCGTGGCCCACGGAGTGCCCGAATCCGCGTTGGCTTTTGATTATGCCGGGCGTCGTACATACGATTCTTGTTGGCGGGCAAAGCATATTTTCGGCCTGGAGGAGGTGGTCGTGGTGACCCAGGGATTCCACCTGCCCCGGGCATTGTATCTTTGCCAGAGCATGGGCCTGGACGCGGTGGGTGTCGCTGCGGACCGGCGTGCCTATCCTCGCCGCGTGTTGGTCTGGCTCCATCTGCGCGAGGTCCTGGCCCGGATTTGGGCCTGGCTGGATATCCACTGGCTGCATCCCCAACCTGTGGGGGGCGATCCCATCGACATTTTCGCCCCTGACTATCGAGGTCGATTTTAATAAAAAACGCCGGCCATGCCGGCGAAGCGCTGTGGGCGGGAAGGGACTCGAACCCCTGCCCTCCTCCTTGTAAGGGAGGCGCTCTAACCAACTGAGCTACCCGCCCATTGTGGGAATAAGGCTATTTGCGATAGCGATAAACGATGCGGCCTCGGGTGAGATCATAAGGCGAAAGTTCGACACGAACCCGGTCGCCCAGATAGATGCGGATGTAGTACATGCGCATCTTGCCCGAGATGTGGGCCAAGACTTCATGCCCGTTGTCCAGCTTGACGCGGAACATGGTGTTGGGCAAGGCTTCGATGACGGTGCCATCGACTTCGATTTTATCCGATTTTTTACCTTTCTTTTTGGATTGTTTTGCCAAGTTTGCAACCTCCTGAGATGAAATGAAGGGAACGTAAAAACAGTGTATCATATTTCACGGGTTTTGGGAAGCGGACACGGTGATCGGAGCGCGTCCCAGACATTTGGCATCGTTTAGCCGACCGAAAGAGAACGCAGATTGCGCGGATGATTCGAGATTTCCACAGATGTTCGTCACGCTGAGCGTCCGAAGGGAGCGCCATGCCATGGTTTTTGCCCTTCGCTAGAACCTGTTATGAACTTATCGCCAGCTTCACGCGATTTTGTGGATGGCGGGCGTTTCAATTCGCCACGGATGACGCTGATGCGACGGATCAACACGGATTTTTTGGGAAAAAGCATGGTATCTGTTTGAAAAATCCGCGAAAATCTGCTTTATCCGCGTTATCCGCGGCCAATTCCAACCTCCGATGCGGCGATCCTGAGCTTTGAGGGAAGCAAAGAGTGCATAACAGTCGGTCGCTTCGCTCCCTCGGAATGACGTCGCAAGGCTCTACTGAACACTGATTACTGATGACTTCTGCTCGCGCCTGGCCTCGGCCCGACAATCCTCAATCCTAATCCTGATCCGAATCCTGTTTACATGGCGGTCACTGGGTATCCAAAAAAGCCATAATCTGGGCCTTGGCCCCGTGGCGAATGCAAGGGCCGTGCCCGAAGCACGCGGTGTCGAAATCCAGTTTGCGCAGCTTTTGCAGGCTTTCCAGGGCTTGATCCATGTCTGGCGTGAAAAGCTTGATGGGTAATGAGAGTTTTCCCCCTCGATTGAGCAGGGCATCTCCCAGAATAATGAGCTTATCTTCGGGATGATAAAGGGCGATTTGCCCAGGGGTATGGCCTGGCATATGCCACACCACAAAGCCTTCGGGGGTGCATTCTTTTTCCAAAAGCAGCTCTTGCACCTGGGGGATAAAAGGCTTGTAAATGGCTTCGGCCAGCCGGGTCCATACCGCAGCCACTTTGCCCAGGCCCTTGACAGGGCGATGTTGTTGCCCCGTGATGTAAACAGCCTCCACCGTGTGGCAGGCAACCGGTGCGTCGGTGAGTTCGGTGAGCCCTTTGAGCCCGCCAATGTGATCGATATCCCCATGGGTGAGGATGATACGCTGCAATGCGGCAGGGACCACCTCCGCGGCCTGGAGCTGATCCAGAAGCTTGGTAAAGGTCCAGGGCGAGCCGGTATCGATGAGCGTGGGACCTTTGGGGCCCGTCCACAAAAACGCGTTGACGTAGCCCAGTTCAATACGTATGAGATGAGGATGCACTTGTTCCATGATGACCTTGGACTTCCTTGATGATTTTGACGCCTGCGCTGGCGCCAATGCGAGTGGCCCCGGCTTCGATCATGGCTTTGGCATCCTGCGCCGAACGGATGCCGCCCGAAGCTTTAACACCCATATCTTGCCCCACAATGCGGCGCATCAAAGCCACATCTTCTACCGTCGCGCCTTTGCTGGCAAAGCCGGTGCTGGTTTTGACAAAATCCGCGCCCGCGGCTTTGGCGATCACACAGGCTTCGACCTTTTCCTCATCGGTCAGCAGCGCGGTTTCGATGATGACTTTGACCACATGTCCCTGGGCGGCATCGACAACCCCGGCGATATCTCGCTCCACCAAACGAAAATCCCGGCTTTTCAGCGCGCCGATATTGATGACCATATCAAACTCCGTGGCCCCTTCGGCCAGAGCCTGATGGGTTTCGAAGGCTTTGACCACAGGCAACGTGGCTCCCAAAGGAAAACCGATCACCGTAGCGACCACAGGGGCCGCGCCGGCCAGAAGCTGCGCGGCCAAAGGCACCCAGGTAGGGTTCACGCATACCGACGCAAACCCATATTCGATGGCTTCTGCACACAGTTGTCGGATCTGGGCTTCGGTGGCATCGGGTTTGAGCAAGGTGTGATCAATGTAGCGAGCCAGGTCCGTGGGCACATGGTCCACCCCGAGTTTGGAGCTAAGGCGGCTGGCCCCGGCCGCGATAAATGCCCGCGCGGTCTCGGGATGGTTGGTCACACAGTGCCCATCGCACGCGCGGCCGCACACCGGGCACCAGGCTTCGGCCCCCTGGGTGGCCAGGTGGGCTGTCACCTGCTTGACAATGATTTCAGTCAGTTGGGCAATGTCTAGGGAGGTGCTCATGGTGAGGAAAAGGAGAGAGCCGGGTGATGCAGCATTTGAAATCGATCAAAGGGATAATAAATAAGCCAGGCTTTGCCGATGATAAAATGACTCTGCAAAGGCCCCCAGCTTCGGGAATCGCTGGAACCGCTGCGGTTATCCCCCATGACAAAATACTCATCATCCCCCAGGGTAATGGGCCCGTAGGTATCGTGGCTGGTGAATTCCACATAGGGTTCCGATGAGAGGGGCTGATTGTTGATATAGACCTGGCCATTTTGAACCGCGACGGTTTCTCCGGGCAGGCCAATGATGCGTTTTACAAAATCCTTATCCGGCCCGTAAGGGTATTGGAAGACAATGATATCCCCGCGGTTCGGTTCGCCGAAGATGTAACTCAAGCGGCTAACTATCAGGCGATCCCCCTGGACCAGGGTGGGGAGCATGCTGCTCCCTTCGACCACAAAATTTTGGAACACAAACGCCCGGAAGAGAACGATAAGCAATCCGGCCAGGACCAGGGTTTGCAAGGTTTCCCAAAGGAAGCGGGCCAGGTCATTCTGGGCGGACGCGGGCGCGGGGGTTTCTCCCGGAGGATGGACAACGACCCCGGCAGGGGGTGGGGGCGCCGAGACCGGTACAGCGGCCGCAGCCTCGGCCACGGGCGGGGATTCGGAAGCGTTGGGGGGATCCTCCAAGGGAGAAGAAGCAGAAGGCTCAGGTTCAGAGGGGGAAGGTTGGGGGATCAATTCGGATGCATCGGTCATAGATGCATTATAGCATTCATTCCCGCTTTTTCCACAGCAACCACAGCACGCCGCCCGGCAAGCTGCAGGTGATCTGCACGGCCTGCACGAACAAACTGAGTGCCAGGGCCAGTTCCCCGGGGATCCCTACCAACCCATAGAAAAAGGGATACGCGGCTTGACTGATCCCCCATCCGCCGATGGAAACAGGGATGATAAGCACCAGCGCGATAAGCGGAGTAAAAAGAAAAATGGCGAGCACAGGGATCCCCCCGCCCAGAGCCAGGGAGAGTACATAATTCACCATGGAGGTGGTGGCAATGCCCGTGAGCCCAATGAAAAAAGCCAGGGCCAGCGTGCGGTATTGGAAACGGTAGAGCTCAAAAGCCTGGGCCAGGGCATCCCAGATACGGCCCAGGGAATGCCACGGCCCGCGATGCAGCAACCGACTCATCAGACGACTGATGCGGCGACTGATGAGCAGCGCGGCCAGGGTCATCAGGGCCAGGAGCGCGATCACGGCCACCAGCGCCAGGGGCCACAAGGCTTGCTGTCCTGTGACGAACACCGCGACCAGGGCAGCCACCGCGGCCACCGCCATGTAGGCCGAAAGCCCGATGAGCCGGTCCAACATCACCGACGCTGCGGCGCCCGCGTTTTGTTCGGTGTACCGGGCCAAACCGTATCCACGCATCACATCCCCACCGATGTTGGCGGGCAAGATGTTGTTGAAGAAAAACCCCACAAAGGTGAAGTTCGCCATGGCCCAAAAGGGCACATGGATCCCTTGGGCCCGCAACAGGGTCCACCATTTGAACGCATTGATGAGCATCGCGGTCCAAAAGAGGAGCACGCCCACCAGCACCCACCCAGGATCAGCCGAAGTCAGCATCTGCCCGACCTGGGTCAGGCGATCCCGAAAACGCCAAAGCACGAACAGGATCAAAGCCAGGCTGATGAGCCCCCGTATCAGCGCGGCCTTCCACCGTCCACTCACGCCTCACTCCCCGCAATGCATCCAATATCCAATGTCCCATGCCAAACGCCCGCAGTCGTTCCCCAACCACTGATAAACACTGAATACTGATTACTAATTACTGAACACTGATTACTGATCACGGTTAGCCCCCTGTTTTGTGGCTCGCTACCGTGACCGAGGCCACAGGATCGATGACATCCGCGTTTGCGACCATTTCCTGGGCTTTTTCTTTTTCCGAAGCCACATCGGTTTTCTGGCTCCAGGCCATATCCCATACCACGTGCCGTTCTTTCTTGATAGCGAAGTCATACCATCCCAAAAAGCGGGCCCAACCTTCCAGGATCGCCAAAAGTCCCAGCACGTAAATCAGTTGCAGCACGCCCCAAATGGCCCGGGCCACTTGCTTGGTCGCGATCCAGGCCACTTTGCGCTTGCGCAGGCTACTGACTTTGTAGCCATACTTATGTTTAAGGTAGAGATGCCCGGCATGATTACGCCGGCGTTGGCGCACAAAATCGCTGATGGTGGTCGGGCCGGTGTTATACACCACCGCGTCCGGCGCGTAACGCACCTCCATCCCCCGTTTCACCATGATGGCTTCCACAAACGCTTCGTCCATGGCCACGTCGGGGGGGATTTGATCAAACACCTTACGAAACGCGATCATCTCGCCCAGGCGGGGGATATCCAGGCTCAGCTCATGCTCCAATTGCAGCCGCAAATAGGTGAACAGGCTCACCAGGTGGTCCGGGGTATTGACCGGGACCTTGTGCGCTCCGGTCATCCCCACTTTGGGGTCCTTGAACATGCGCACCAGGTGTTCCACCGCGGATTCATGGGGCAGGGTGTCTCCGCTTTCCAATACACAGATATCTTCCTGGGCTACCTTTAGGAACGCGTTGATGGCCGCGGTCTTGCCCAATCGTTGCTTTTGCTCAATGAGCTTGATGCGATCATCCTGTTCCATAAACTCCCGCACGATGGGCACGGTGTTGTCGGTACACGCGCTGGCCACCACGACGATCTCCGTGATCGCCACCTCGTGGAGGTGTTGATTGATCATCGCGTCCAGGAGTTTGCCGATATTCGCTTCTTCATTATACGCGGTGATGCATACGCTGCATCGGAGCTTTTCTTTGGGTTCCACAGGCTTCCGGCCGTAAACGAGGGATGAGATTCAGTAATTCACGATTTTCGCCAATCCGCCGATTAAAATCAGGGCTGGGGGCCTTTGGCCGCCTGTCTGCCTGCGCAGACAGGCCAAAACGGGCGGAAAATGTCCCCGAAGGGGGACATGCGGCGGAACGCCTTGAGACCCGAATTTATTCGGCGTGCGTTTGCGAACCGAATCGTGACTACTGAGATTGGCTTAAGGTGCCTTCGAGATTATACACGGGCCAGGGGAAGGAGACAAAAACGCGGTTCCCTTTTATGATTCAGTGGCCTTTTCCTCCTTTTTCTGCTATAATAGACCTGCTTTGAAAATAGCATGATCGTCGGCTGCGGAAGGATCGCCAGGCCGACGTTGGGCGAGTCGGCAAAGGTTCGTATTGCGTATTCCGTATTCCGTCCAGTCGTTACGCAATACGTGTAAAGTCTCAATACATTGTTGACACTTTATGGTCAACTAGTACAACTTCTGAAGTCTCAGGACATCGTTGACACTTGACAATAATTTTAGCTCTACTGTCATAAGATTCTGCCG
>JALWZT010000212.1 GCA_027002405.1 Anaerolineae bacterium
ACGGGCGCCATGGGCGTCTTACCCCTGGCCGTAGGGTTCCTGGTGGCCTTTGTTTCGGGGTTCCTGGCCATTCGCTACCTGCTGCGTTACCTGCAAAACCATACCCTTTACATTTTTGCCTATTACGTCTGGGCCGTGGCCCTGCTTTCCCTGGCCCGATTTTTCCTGGTAGGATAGGGGGAAATACGACAAATGACACAAACTCTCACTTGTGATATGATATACTGAATTAGAACCTCTCCCCCATTCTACCACGAAGGAACGCATAACCATGGCCCGAATTATTGCTGTGATCAACCAAAAAGGTGGTGTAGGAAAAACAACGGCTGTGTACAATATCGGAGCCGCGGCCGCGGAATTGGGCTACAAGACCCTTTTGGTTGATCTGGACCCTCAGGCCGCGCTCACAGCCTCGGTGGGGCTCCACCCCAGTCGCCTTCATAAATCCATCTACCACCTCCTCCTGGCCAAAGAACTGGACCCGCAACAAACCCTGATCAAAGACATCCGACCGAATCTCGATATCATCCCCGCCAATCCCGAACTTGTCCAATCCGACATCGAAATCGCCCAGCAAATAGGTCGGGAATATCTGCTCCAGGAAGCCCTTTACCCCCTTAAGCCCGACTATGACCTCATCCTCATCGACAATGGCCCCAGCCTTGGCGTCCTCACTATCAACGCCCTCACCGCAGCCGATGGCGTGATCATCCCTTTGATCTGTGAATATCTGGCCCTGAGAGGCATGGGGATGCTTATCGACATGATGCGTCGCGTGCGTGAACATACCAACCCGGACCTCAAAATCCTGGGGGTGCTCATCACCATGTATGACCCCAAGTCCATCCACAGCCGGGAAGTCTACCAGGAAGCCAAAAACATCTTTGGCTCCTATGTTTTCGAGCCCCCTATTCCCAAATCATCACGCTTTGCCGAAGCCGCAGCGGCACAACGTCCCATCATCGAATACGATCCCACGCATCCGGCAGCAGACATCTACCGTAGCGTGGCCCAACGCATCATACAGTTCTCCAACCCCCAGGCCACCCTTCCCTCCCCAACCGTTCCCAGCCACTCTCAAGAAGAAGTCCTCTCCACCCCCTCAACCTGACCCCAGTCTCTCATATCCAGTATCCAACACCTATCCTGTCCCTGAAATCGCCCGTTTCATGAGGCTTTCTCAGCACCTCCGCCCCGTTCTGGACATGCTTTTCCCTCCCCGGTGTGTTTCGTGTGGGCGACTGGGAACTTTTTTGTGTGACACCTGTTTACAGGAAGCGCAAGCCATCGATGCCCGCGTCTGCATCCATTGCGGCGTGCCCATGACCCAACGAGGGCAATGCCCCCATTGCCGTATCGATCCCCCTACTCCCCTGCGAGCCATTCGCGGGGTTTTCTTTTTTCAGGGGCCTATCCGTCAGGGCATCCACAGCCTGAAATACGAAGGCAGGCATGAGCTTGCCCCCATCCTGGCCCGCCCCCTGGCCCAATACCTACACGATCATCCCATCCCTTTGGACTTCATCGTCCCCGTCCCCCTTCATCCGGAAAGGCAAGCCCAACGGGGATACAACCAAAGCGCCCTCCTCGCCCGTGCCTTGGGGCGCTTACGTCATCTGCCCGTACACGAACACGCCCTGCAACGCATTCGCGCCACCCAATCGCAAACCCATCTATCCAGGCAGGAACGCCTGGCCAACGTACGCGGTGCTTTCGCAGCCACGGAAAATCTGAAGAATGCCCGAGTGCTCCTCGTTGACGACGTGGCCACCACAGGCGCCACCTTGCGGGCCTGCGCTCAGGCCCTGCAACAAGCCGGTGCTACCCACATATGGGCCCTGACCGTAGCCCGGGCCCATCCGCCCTATCCGATCGAAGTGCAGATGGGGAACAATACACGGATACCCCCATAGCGAAACCAAAAAGCAGCTATTCAGGGCATGGTTCAAAATTTTGGCGTAGTTCATATTCCTCTCGAAGGCCTCCTCTTATGTCCACCCGATGCATTCTTTTCAGCTTGAGCATTCTGATTATCGCCCTGGTATTGATTTTTGCCCTGGGAGGCGAGACGGACGTCGCCCGAGCTTATCCTCCACCACCCGCGGCCACCCCGGCCGACGCATCGCCAGCCTTCGCCAACTGGCTGCCCCTCACTTTGCTGCCGCAGTGGGCGTATTCAGGCCAACAAATCCCGTTCTGGCACCCCTACTCCCGCGCTCGCGAAGATGCCATGATGCGTATGGCGAATGAGTTCAACACGTCCAACGCCTGGCAGGTATCCATCGAACCTCAGTTTCAGGGCTCCTACGGAGAGATTTACCAAAAAATGTTGGCCGCTATTGCTTCGGGAGGATTGCCCGGCCTGGTGGTGGCCTATCAAAACCAGGCGGCCGCGTACCAGCTCTCCAACGCCCTGGTGGATATCAACACGTACGTCAACGATCCGGAGTGGGGCCTGAGCCAGGAGGCGTTGGACGATTACTTCCCCGCCATCCTGCAGGCGGATATCAGCCAGCAATTCGGGGGCATGAGGATGGGATTCCCCATGGGCCGCTCCATCGAAGTGCTGTATTACAATGCCGACTGGTTGCAAGAAATGGGCTACGACGGCCCGCCCACCACCTGGGATCAACTTCGCGAAATGGCCTGCAAGGCGGTGCAACAGTCCTTCTCGGGCGGGCCTGCGGGCGAACCTTCTCTCGGTTATGAGATTTCTACGGACGCTTCCCGTTTTGCGTCCATGGTTTTCAGCCGTGGCGGCGATCTCATCAATGCCGACATGAACGCCTACACTCTGAACACATCCCAGAGCCGCGAGGCCATGACTTTCATGCAGAAGCTCTATCAGGATGGCTGTGCAGGCATGATCACGGAAAGGTATGGGGACCAGATTGACTTTGGTCAAGGGAAGTTGCTCTTCACCATCGGCTCTTCGTCCGGCCTTCCCTATTATAAAACGGCTGTGGCTGTGGGTGCAGACTTCCATTGGTCTGTAGCGGCGTTGCCCCACACCACGCCCGATCCCGTGGTGAACATCTACGGCGCCAGCGTCAGCATGCCCAAGACCACGACCGAGGAACAATTGGCCGCCTGGACCTTCCTCAAATGGTTTACCCAACCGGAGCAGCAGGCTGCCTGGGCCAAAGCGACCAACTACTTTCCAGTGCGCAAATCCGCGGCTGATGAGTTGGGCGACTACTTTGCCGAAAATCCTGCCTATGCAACAGCCTTCGCACTTCTCCCCTACGGCAAGAGCGAGCCCCCCGTGGCCTGCTATGATCGGGTGCGGGCGATGATTTCCGCCACCTATGAAAGCATTCTGGGAGGAGCGGATGTCGAAAGCGCCCTGGCCCTGCTCGAAACGGACGCCAACGCTACGCTTGCGGATTGTCGGCAGTAATCGTCGTTACTGCCAGGATGGCTCGCTTCGGCATTCAACATCAAGGCGACTGCTCACATAACCCGGTTTACACTCAACACGGATGCGAAGAAACACGGATAAAACTTTTTGAATGACTTTGCGTCTTCGTTTCCCTCCCACCTTCGTGGCAAAAAAGCGATGGGATACCTGAGCAGTTACAAATTCCTCAAAAAGATATTTTGGGCTAAGTGATTGTCCAGAAATAACCTCCCTACATCTCTTCCATACAGCCGCACAGCCGCGGCAATGAGCCCCGCGTGCACCCAACTGGCCGCAAGCCAAATCCCATCGGTGGACTGATAAGCCAGACCTATGAGGGCGACATAACTTATCACCAACCCCAATAGCATCCCCCGCAGCATGCCATCCTCCTGGGCCCGGGCCACCTTAACCCCAGGCAGGATGAGAGCGACAACATAGCCACCAAACAGCAACAATCCCAGGAGTCCGGTTTCGTGCAGCAACCGTACGGTTAAATTGCTGATCCAGGCAGGGTGCGCTCGCAGCATGCCATGGATGGCGTAAAAAGCCCCAGGGCCCCACCCCGTCCATGGATGCTCCCGCCAATCTTGCATGGCCAATGTCCAATCGGCCAGCCGGGCAGAAAAGGTGGGATCATATTCCAGATTGAGAAAAGACTGCAAGCGATTCACAAAAGGCCAGGTCGAGGGGAGATAGGGCGTCACCGAAAGAATCACCAGAACAAGGAGGGGGGAGGCCATCAGCGCCAGCAACAACCGATTGATCTGGCTCCACGAGGAGCGATGTTCAAATACAATGACCGCGGTCACCCCTACAGCCAACATGATCCACGCGGCCCGAGACATGCTAAGCAACACCGCGACCCAAAGAATCCCCAGACCCAAAATCCGTAGAGCCTGACGGCGCCGTGCGTCTCGGACCCGTCGGCCCGCCAGATAAATCATAAGCAAAGCAATGGCCCAGGAAGCCGAATGGCTGCCAAAGAGATTGCCCTCTTCGAAGGTGCCATAAGGCACGGGCTCTGTGAAATTCCAGGCCACCTGCACGCCCAAATTGATGCCCCAGGGGAACACAGCCCGGGCCAGGATGCCATAGGCCGCTTCGACCACACCGGCAGCCAGGAAAAAACTCACGGCCCGTCGCCAGCTCTGCATATCGGGGATGAGATTCAACACCAGGATAAAAGTGAGCACGGCCAGGCCTATCCGCAAGGTATTCTGCAGGCCCATCCGGGGGTCAGGATGCACCCAAAGCCCGGAAAGACCGTTCATGCCCACCCAGCCCAGGGCCAACCAGGCGGCCGCGGGCATATGCAATCTTCGACGCGCCAAGCCCAATTGCAAAAACCCTAAACCGGCCACCCCCACCGCGGCCACATGCTCCGGGCGCACCGTCACCGGCCCTACATCCACCCGAAAATGAGTCAGCAAGGCCGCGGAAGCCAGCAAAACCACTCCGCTAAAAGGCCATCCCAACAACAATCCGGCCAAAATCACCACGCCCCCCAACATGGCCAGGGCCGCCAAAGGATGAATGGGGACCAGCAACACCAGGCTCCCTGCCACCGCGCCCAATGCCGCGGCGGCAAACAGCCATGACCGATCCTGATGAGAGGACGGTTGTTCCAGCCCCGTGGTGTTTCCTGATGCCGTCATAGCTTATCCTCCCGGAATTTGATCACCCGGGCCGGGACCCCGCCCACCACCGCGAAGGGCGGCACATCCTTGGTCACCACACTCCCCGCGGCCACCACAGCCCCTCGCCCAATGGTCACTCCATCCAACACGATTACCCCTGACCCTAACCACACATCATCCTCCACCACGATCCCCTGGTGCGTCACCCCTTGGGCCTTGATGGGGATATCGGTGCGCTCAAAACGATGATTCTCCGAATGGAATCGTACACCTTGACCAATGAGCACATGACTCCCAATGCGCACCCCTCCGGCTGCGCCTACAAAATTGTAATCCCCCAAATTGGAATTATCCCCAATCCAAAACCCCTCTCCCAGATGGGTGATCACCCCCGTGCACTCGATGACCGAAAATCGTCCGATGGACACATTATCCCCCATGTGGACCCCATGCCGACTCAACGCGTCGATTTTAACGTCATCTTCCAGGGTGACACTCCGCCCCAGATAAATCAGATGCGTATGAAGCATCTGTACCCGTCGGCCAACGAACAAAGTCCCCTGACATGCCCCCAAAAAAGGCTTACGAAGCCACCCACGCATGTAGGCCAGCCCACGTTCCTTCAGCAAAGTAATCAGTGCAATCGTAGGAACCGCGGGATCGATGGTATAATGAGGATCGTGTTTTAGCTTACGGATAAGTCGTTGAAGCATGGTTCGTATCATGCCTTTCATTGTAAAAGCAACTTGCCGAATCGGCAACGTTTTCAGGAGACCGCTATGGTAGCAGAACCCTCCTACGAACTTCTGGTCATCATCCTGGATGACATTGACAAACTCCCAGCCATGTTGGATGCCCTGCACGAAGCCGGAGTCTCAGGGATGACGCTGCTCAGCAGCATCGGAGGATATCGTGCCCGAACCTGGCTGGATGAGATTGGGCTTTCGGGCTTGCATAAGATGTTTGGAACCCCCGAATTGAGGCGACGAACCCTGCTAACTGTGATGAAAGCCGATCAAATTGACAGGGCAATTGCTGCGGCCGAGCTGGCTCTAGGGGGATTTGATCGAGAAAACAGCGGGATTCTCTTCACCTTGCCTGTGCGTCGCGTGCTGGGGTTACACAAACGCTATCGTACCCCCGAATCAGAAACCCTGCCCGCGACCGACCTGACAGATATCGCCATCCGCCACACTCCCCTGACCCGGGTTCCACACATCACTAACCTTCAGCCCATCACCCTTCCTACCGATGCCACCTTGCAGCAAGCCGCCCAGGCATTCACTCAAAATCCTTCCATCCATGTGGCTTCGGTGATTAGCCAAACGGGCCATTTATTGGGCATAGTCCCCCTCCAGTTGCTTGCCAACTACTTTTTCTTCGGCATCATGCCCGAAATCTTCTACGGAAAGATTACAACCGATTACGAACAGAGTCTAGATTTCGGGAAAATGGCTAATGTGCATAATGTGGCCGACCTCATGCTGGACCCGGTGAGTGTGCAGATGCAAGATACCGTAGGCCAGGCTTTTGCTCTCATGCATAAACATGATCTTTCGGGGCTGCCCCTTGTGGATGAAAACATGCATGTCATCGGCCTGGTCACTCTACAGCGTCTCATGAGCTTTGCCCTCACCCAACTTTCCCACCGCAAGGAGGGGGACTAAGAGCATATCCCATGAATGAAACCACCATTGCTCTCATCATTTTTATCCTGGTTTACGGCGCCATTGTCACCGAAAAAGTAGACCGGGCTGCCGTGGCTTTGGTAGGGGCCATGGCCGCCATCATGCTTATCGGCTCTTTCGATCAGGAACGAGCCTTTGACGCTATTGATCTCAACGTCCTTTTCTTGCTGACGGGGATGATGGTCATTGCTCACGTTATGAGCGAAACCGGGGTCTTTCAGTGGCTGGGCGTGAAAGCCATCCAACTCGGACAAGGCAACCCCACCCGTATCATGCAAATCCTGGTTGTGGTGACGGCCGTCACCTCCGCGCTTTTGGATAACGTGACTGTGGTGGTCTTGCTGGCGCCGGTGACCCTGGTCGCGGCCTCCAATTTGGGCGTCGACCCCATCCCCTTTCTCATCGCGGAAGTGCTGGCTTCCAATATCGGCGGGGCCTCCACTCTCATCGGGGACCCACCGAACATCCTTATCGGCAGTGCCGCGGGTATTGACTTCCTGACCTTTCTCATCAACATGGGGCCATACATTGCGGTCACACTCACCTTGTTCACCCTGGGGCTCCCCCTTCTCTTCCGTAAGCAATTGCGCATCGCCCGAGACCAACAGTCCCAGACCGTGAGCATGGATGCGTCGGGGCTTATCACAGACCCTGTGTTGTTGCGTAAATCCCTGATTGTGCTTGGGTTTGTGCTGGTCGGTTTCATGCTTCACGGCTTTTTGGGGTTGGAAAGTGCGACCATTGCCCTGGCCGGGGCCTCGGTGCTCATGCTCTGGACCCGGCAATCAGCCCACCAGGTCTTTCATCATGTGGAATGGGCCACCCTCATGTTTTTTGTGGGGCTTTTCATTCTGGTGGAAGCCCTGGTCCATGTGGGAGTCATCGATGCCATTGCCAACTGGCTGTTCCAGGTCACCCATGGCAACGTGGCGGTGACCACCATCGCCCTGCTTTGGGGTTCTGCCATTCTCAGTGGATTGGTCGATAACATCCCCTACACAGCGACCATCATTCCCGTCATCCTCAAGCTGGCCGAAGATGGCATGCATGTCTGGCCCCTTTGGTGGGCTCTGGCTATGGGGGCGGATTTAGGTGGGAACATGACCATCATCGGCGCTTCGGCCAATGTGGTGGTCGCCAGTTTTGCCGAGCGCAGCGGGCATCGCATTTCCTTCGCCACCTTCGCCAAGTACGGCATGGTCACCACCTTAGGCTCCATGCTCCTTGCCACCCTCTACCTGAGCCTCTTCTATCTCCGATAACACGCATACCCACATCCTACATGGATCATGAATAAAGAAGCCCTCATCGCCCGCAAACACGAGGTCATCGCTCAGATGGCTCGCATACGTCGGGAGCTGGCGCGAGAACAACGCGGGGCAGGGAAAGCCCATTCCCGTCAACGGGAACGCCTCGAACGCCAACTGGAACAGCTCATGGCCGAGGAATACCGGCTGCGCCTGCTCATTGATCGCAGCCGGTAAGTCGCTCCTATTCAGGGATGCACTGCAAAAAGGTTTTTCAACACGGAGACACGGAGGACACAGAGAAAAATAAGAGGGTTCGCGGAGAAAATCCTCTCCAAACCCTATCTTTTTCCTTCTCCGTGCTCTCTGTGTCTCCGTGGTTAAGTTTTTTTCAGGACATTCATTCAGGCATGGCAAAGACACGTTCGGGGTGCCCAGGTAGGGAAAGCTCGGGCGCGTCGTATTCCTTGAGCGCGCCACTTTCCAGGTAAACACTGACCTTCCCCAACAAGACATTCAAATAGCGCACCACCCCTGGCCCGTCGGGCGTCAGCACCTTTTGCCCGACCTTGGGCAGATGTTTACGCGCGGCCAGGTACATGTCGTTTTCATAGGCCAGGCTGCACATCAGCCGACCACACACGCCCGAGATATCGGCCGAGCTCAGAGGGATATTCTGATTTTTGGCCATCCGAATCGAGACGGAATGAAACTCTCGTAAAAACGTTCTGCAACACAACCGCCGTCCGCAACGCCCGTAATCCCCCACGATCCTCGCCTGATCCCGGACGCCGATCTGACGCATCTCGATGCGGGTGCTGAAATGCCGGGCCAAATCCCGCACCAGGGCTCGGAAATCCACCCGTTTCTCTGCCACGAATTCCACAGTCAAGCGCTCTCCATTGTAGCTGTACGAACAGCGTACCACGCGCATATTGAGGCCATGCTCATTGGCTTTTTGCTGACATACAGGCATGGCCGCTTGGGCTTGCTTTTCCCAGTAGACCTTCTGGTCCAAATCGTACTTGCTAGCCCGGCGCAAGATTCTCTTCAGCGGGCCTTCCAGCTCATCTTCGGCCAATTCCCTGGCGGGCACCACCACCTGGGCCAATTCCTTGCCGCGAGCCGTCTCGACCAGAACCCATTCCCCGGGCAACAAATCCGTGTAAGGGCCTGGATCGAAATCATAAAGTTTTGTAACAGGCTGAAATTGAACACTGACAGCTTGGGGCATCACATTCCTCGTTATGGTTTCTCTGGTACTTTCAGAAGCAAAGCCTCCAAAGCAAGACGACGGTTCACATTTTGGCGCAAATACTGGACGGTTTCTAAGATGGCCCGAATAAACCGACGCACCTGGGACGTCGGGACCGCCTGAGCCTGCTGGGCCAACAAGGCCTGGTGTTCTTGATTTAGAATCCGATCATGGACATGATACTGCATCAGCAACACATCGCGCCACCATAGCAGCCATTCTTGCAGCGTCCGCTCCAACTGTTCATCCTTTTCCATGCGCTGGGCATAGGCCAAACGCTGGGCTGGCGAATACGTCAAGATCGCGTCCAGCTCCTGCACCCGTTGATCATAGCTCTGCCAGGAAGCGGGGTCCTGGGCCATGGTCAATGCCCGGCCTATCCGCCCATGGCTCAGGCGGGTCAGCCGTCGGGCGGATGGCGCATCCAATCCCGCGGTAGATTGCAAAACCTCCGCGATCTCGTGCTCGGGTAGAGGTCGCAACCGTAACTGCTGACAACGGGAGATGATGGTATCTAGCAAACCCGAAGGCTGATGACTGATGAGGATGATACGGGTCGTGGCGCTGGGTTCTTCCAGAGTTTTCAAAAGAGCGTTGGCAGCATACACATTGGCCCGTTCAAAGGCTGTGATAATGAAAACCTTGTATCGCGAGGAAACAGGAGACAAAGCTGCCTCGCGCACGACTTCGCGTATCTGCTCGATACGCAACTGCTGGCCCGCGGGCTCGAAAACGCGATGATCTGGGTGCATCCCCTCGTGGGCCAGACGACAGGAACGGCAATGTCCGCATGCCCCCAGGCCCTCCTCGCGGGTGGGATTCTCGCAAGTCAGGGCCTGAGCAAAAGCTCGGGCCAGGGTGGTCTTACCGATATGCTCCGGCCCGGTAAAGAGATAGGCGTGGCGGGTGGCCTGTTGTTGAACGGCCCGACGCAGAAGCCTTTGCGCCCACGCGTGCCCGAACACTTGAATGGCAGTCATAACCTGATGGTACGCGTTCCCTGCGGCTTTGTCAACTCCTGAGCCCAGAGATGAGGTGCCCCAACTTGTTGGCAGGCACTCGTCGAGCCAGCGCTCCGGGACGGGCGGGGGAGAAAATAAAGATGCATATGGGGGTGGAAATGGAAGCATATGATGGGATCATTGACAACCGATGATGGATATGATAAAAATCTAACCAATTGCTTATGAGACAACACCGATCCCAGACCCTGCTCCTTTTTATCCTCCTTCTGGCCCGGTTGATGATCAATAAATTCGCGGAAGCCGGGCTGTTCGAGCACTTCCAGAATGTGGTCAAGCATCCTTTGGTGGGAGGGTGGCTTCCCGCGCAGGCCGTGGAAGCCTTTGGACCATGGTACGGCGACCCCATCTTCCTTCTGCTGGCTGCTATCAGCCTGCTGGCCTTCCTAGGCTATGTCTTTATCGGCCTTTTCCAAGATAAGTTGGGAGAGCGGGCCACGTTTCGGAGCCAATACATCCTGATCTGGGTGATGATCCTGGCCCTGGTCATCCTCCCTTCCCTCAAACTGGCCTTGCTACGGCATGATAACCTGCCTCATTCATACAGTCATGATGGGGGTGTTATCCAAACCGAAATCGCCATCGACTATGCCCTTTCGGGCGAAAACCCTTATCACGAAGACTACATCCACACCCCCATGGCCGAATGGGGTTTTCCCCAATTTCGCACCGCCCTGACCCATTACCCCTATCTGCCTGCCACCTTCTTGCTTTCTGCGCCCGTCAAATGGCTTTCCGACGTCCTTTTGGGATGGTATGACCAACGGTTTACTTATCTACTGCTTTTTCTCCTCACCCTCTTGCTGCTTCCAGGGCTCACGCACCGTGCCCCAGACCGAACTTTGGGGTTGACCATGGTCATCGGGCTGAATCCCATCATGGGCCTGGATATCATCTTCGGCCAGAACGATAGCTTTGTCCTGGCCTGGCTGGTGGTTGGCGCCTGGTTCTTGCAAAAACACCGATGGGGATGGGGAAGCCTCTTCATGGGGATTGCCGCGGCATCGAAACCCACGGCCTGGTTTATGATCCCCTTTTTCCTCCTCCTGGCTGCTGAAGATTCCCCCCTGGCATGGCGCACCCTTCTGCAAAAAACGACCCTGGTCAAAATCGCCCGCCGGGCCATTCCCGCGCTGGGGGTCTTCCTCCTGCTCGTTATCCCTTACCTCTTGTGGTCTCCGCAGGATTTCATCGACGATGTCTGGCGCTGGGCCGCGGGCACGGCCCAGGTCCACTATCAGATATGGGGCCTGGGCTTTGCCAACTTCGTCCTGGCCACGGGCACCTTGCCCGACCGTTTTGCGTATTGGCCCTTTTGGATCCCCGAACTCCTGGTCTCCGTGCCCGCCCTCGCGATCCTGGCATGGCAACAGATGCGGCGCAACACCCTGGGGAATGCCTTTTGGCTGGGCGCCATCCTGCTTTTCACCTTTGCCTTCTTTTCTCGATTTCTGAATGAAAACTATCTGGGCTTTATCCTGGCCCTCATGGCGTTGGGCTACTACCTGGATACATAGTCATTTCCCCCAACATCTATACACAACCTGTGGATAACTATGGGGAAAACCTGGATATAACCTTGTCTAAACCCTTGGGAAAAGTCAACATGCTCTGGGGATGATGCCAGGAAAAGTTGCGGAAAAACGAGGGCATGAGAAATCTCTGTCAAGTCAGACGATATGCCGCCATATAGTCCCCCCGCCAAAACGAGCCACTAAATAGCTCATGGCCTGTTTCTGCCCGGATTCCTGCTTCAAATCCTCGTCGATACAGGCCAAATAATCCCCAATTTCTTATAAACATATCCACATAAGTTTTCCCCAAAGGCGTGCTGCTATGCAACGGCTATTTTGTAGGGATCGTCATCGATGCCCCCTACATATGCATCCCTCTCATCATCTATACGCTTTTTTCCACAAATCCACAGCGCCTACGACGATAACGAGATACATTTTATCCTGACTATATTTTCTCAACTCTATCCAGCACACGCCCCCTTTCATAGACACCCCAAGCCAACAGCGCCATCAGCAAACTCACCCCCAATAACACAGGCGGATGGAAAATTACCCCCGAAACAAGTCCTGCGATGAGAAAATATCCGTGAAAGACTGCAGGGGTCCAACGTACCAAAGGCGATGCGGGCCTGCGAGATAATCGTGGGCGTTGCGCCATAACCAGGCCCAGAGCCGTGAACAGGGTCACGCCAATCGTCCAGCCATACCAGGCACGGGGAACGACAAAGACAATAAACGCGTTGGTAGCCAGAACCCCCAGGACCCCCAAAATGACCGCAGTCACAGGCCCCAGCCAACGGCTCAGGGGATGCGGCTTTTGTGCAAATAACCACATCCCGGCAGTGAAGGAACATACCACCCAAAACCAGG
The DNA here is from genome assembly GCA_027002405.1 of Anaerolineae bacterium. GTDB lineage: Bacteria > Chloroflexota > Anaerolineae > J102 > J102 > M2005. Next base: position 12,640 of record JALWZT010000212.1, read on the forward strand.
CCCAAAAATTTGCCCAGGGCACACCAAAGTATTGAAACGCCATCCCCTGTCCCCAATCCCACATCCCTAATCGGATAGCGATGGCATCCATCGACAGGTCGATATTTAACGCCAACAAGCCCGCGGCCACGGGCCAGGCCCAACGAGGCAATGTGGTGGCCTCCACATACTGACGTGCAGCATAAATGATCACCCCCCAGCCCACACCGATGGCGAGGGGTACCTCGTCCGCGATCATGACCGCAAACCGTCCATATCGATACGCGTGCAATTGTTGAATGGTTGCCCATTCTAGCAGCACCCCAAAAATAACGCCGGCCAACACCTGCCAGACACCATGCCAGCCTTGTCGGTGGTGGACGTCCCATAGATTCCACACCAGCAGGCCATACATCAACCCTTCGAATATCAGGAAATAGGGATGGATGTTACCCATGGCTTTTGCGTTGCACAATCCACCCTGCCAGGAAGAGTGAGGCCAGGACCGCGGAAAAGAGAATGCCCGAATAGATGACCGGTAAAATGGGGCTGGTGGATTCTCCGATGGGATTTGCAGGATGGCGGATAAGCGAGGTGCTTCGCACCAGGAAAAGCAGCAGAAACGCGAATACGATAATCGCCACCGCGGTGAAGCGGGGTTGGTTCACCCACCAGATAATGACCAGGAAAATGACGCCCACAGCCAGCACCCGAAGGGTCATTTGCGTTCGGGGTTCATGAAAATCCACGAAAACTCCCCAGGCCAATCGGGCCGGGATCATGGAAAGCACGAATCCCAAAGCCCATAGAAGAAAAGCGATAAGGCCCACTGTCACCATCCAGGGATAGAGCTTCACATTGCCCAGAAGAAACCCGGCAGCCAACAGGGCCGCGGCCAAAAAGACGTAAACCGCGGCCTGAGTCAAAGAACCATGGGCGAAGACCCAGCGGATAAGGGTCCCCAGGGTGCGCTCGGGCGGGGTGAGGAAGATGAAAACAAGCCACAAAAAGCCGAACCCCAGCGCCAGGGGCAAGTATGGGAATGAGCGTCTTCCATGCATGGTCGTGTTAGTTCAACTCGATCCTGGTGACCTTTAATTGCCCGCGGCGGGTTTTGCGGCTGGGCGGCGCGTAGGCTTCCAGGGGGTGATCGTAGATTTCGATGATGTTATAGAGGGTGTCCCGTTCCACGGGCACTTTGCCCGCGGCTTTGATCAGGCGGAGAAGATCGAATTTATCCAGATATTCTTCGGTGGTGGCTCCGGCATCATGATAGATTTTCTCCTCCACCACGGTGCCGTCGATATCGTCTGCGCCGAAATGGAGGGAAAGCTGGGCAATCGGCGGGGTGAGCATGACCCAATAGGCCTTGATGTGCGGGAAGTTATCCAGTAACAGCCGACTAACCGCCATGGTTTTTAGGGTATCGTGGGCGCTGGTCCAGTCGAGCTGGCGGCCCAGGTTGTTGTTTTCAGGGTGATAGCGCAGGGGGATGAAGGTCTGGAACCCGCCCGTCTCATCCTGAAGCTCCCGCAATCGCAGCAAATGGTCCACGCGATGTTCGTACTGTTCGATGTGCCCGTAGAGCATGGTGGCGTTGGTGCGCAGGCCCAGCCGATGCGCGGTGCGATGGACCGCCAGCCAGGTTTCGGCGTCGGCCTTTTCGGGGCAGATGCGGCGACGGATGTCAGGGTGGAAGATCTCGGCGCCGCCGCCGGGCATGGACCCCAGGCCCGCGTCTATCAGCCTGCGTAAGATGGTCTCATGGTCCAGGCCCGTCATCTGGCTGAAGAAATCGATCTCCACCGCGGTAAAGGCTTTGAGATGGATGTGAGGGTATTCCCGCTTTAATGCCCGCAGCACCTCTTCGTAGTATTCAAACCCCAGTTGGGGATGGAGTCCGCCCACGATGTGAAATTCGGTGACGCGAGGATGCACATCCCCGCGGATGCGGTCGAGAATCTGTTCGGGCGTCCAGGTGTAGGCGCCGGGGGCGTCATCGCTATGCCGGGCAAAGGAACAGAAGTTGCAGTGGAACGCACAGACGTTGGTGGGGTTGATGTGGCGGTTCTGATTGAAATAAACGTACTTGCCGCCGTTGATCCGTCGGTTGACCAGATCGGCCAATTGGCCGATGGTGAGCAGATCATAGCTTTGGAACAGGCGCATGCCATCGTCGAAATCCAGGCGTTCGCCCGCGACGGTCTTTTCGACGATATCGTCCAGTTCGTGGGTGTGGGAGAGGGAAGTGAGGGTATCGAGCATGAGGGAAGGGGTATTGGATATTGGATACTGCTATGTAAATAGGATTCGGATCAGGATTAGGATTGAGGATCGCCAGGTCCACGTTGAGCGAGGCACCAACGGGCGTGATGCGTGAAATGTAAAACGTGAGAGCCTTACGCATCACGCATTACGCATCACGTGCTCGGCTTCCCGCGCCAACGTGGCCGCGAGATGTTTTCATCCGTATCGGCGAGCTGCCGTTCGGGGTGACTGCTTTGTAGATAGAGTAATCAGTGATCAGTTATCAGTAATCAGTAGGAATCTGCGTTGCATCTGCGTTACATCTGCGCAGATCAGCGTTCTATTTTCATCGTTAGAGGGTGAGCTATAGTTCAGGGCGACTGGATACTGGATATTGGATACCAAATATCGAATACCCAATCCCCAATATCGCATTTTACCAGAAAGCTGGCCAAACCAGGAGAACGAGAACACTTAATCCCACACTGGCGGAAAGCGCTAGCACAGCAAGAACGCGGGGTGCAGTCCGAAGCTCACGCGTGATGGGAAGCGCATCGAATCCGCCCGCCAAGCCCATACCAAACCACACACCGATGGCCGCGATGCTGGGCCACAACAGGCGGGCTTGGTCCGTGCCCAGGGCCAGCCGGGTGTAGTTGATAATGCCCGCCAGAGTGAGCAAAGGTGCACCTGCCAACAGGAGCAACAAGAAAACCTGGCAAGATCCCTCGCGCCACCACCCCCGCAGGAGGTGAATAACGCCCATCAGCACGGCCAATGAGAAAACGCCCGCCAGCGCATAAGCCCAATGAGGGAGAAATATCTGGCCGATGGCGCCATAGCGTCCCCAGAAGTACGTGTACAGCCCTTTGGCCAACCATAGCAGCACTCCCAAGTCTATCGGGCCTTCCCGCACGTCTATGGTCTGGCGCACCAAGGCCCAGCCCAAAGGATCGCCATACAGTTGCCAGTTGCGCACCAGCCAGGGCGAAGCCACCAGCAGGCCCAAGCCCCAGGCCAGTGCCCCATGCCCTACTACCTCCAACCAGGCCCGAGCCTGATCGCGGCGAGGCCAGAGATATGCGGCCAGGGGAAGCGCCAACAACGGCCACAGAGAAAAGGTCCCCACCTTGGAAAGCGCGCCCAGGCCGAAAATGACGCCCAGAGCCAAAGTGTATCGCCAGGACAGCGATTGCTGAATCATCCTCACCATGATCAAGATAGCCAGGGCCCCAAACGCGCCTGCTGCATTGTCATTGTTTATGGCCCCGCTGATGTACAAAAAGCCAGGCAGGCCCGCCAGAAACGCGGCAGCCATCAAGCCCACATCCTGACGCTGCGGAAAGGATTCTTGCCCTATGCGCCAGGTGGCCCACAGGGTGATGCCACCCAACACCACCGAAAGAAAGCGCACCAGGTGGAAAGCCAGGGGACCTTCTCGCCAGGGGAAGGCCTCGGCATCGCCGTGGATGAAGAAATTGGCCGGGCCATCGGTGCGAATGGGGAACACATCGGGGTTGGGCTGCAGAAAGAGCCCCATGCCTGTCCATCCCCCCACCAAGGCTGCCATCCCATGATAGAGCGGAGGGTGCTTGCCCTGGGTGATCTCCGGCCCCTGGGGCAAATGCCGATGCCGGGCCAGGTAGCGGGCGTAGGCGTAGTGATCAGCCTCATCGGGCGCCTCCCCCAGGGGCACGATCACGGACACAGCCGTGGCCAGCACCAGGTAGACTGCCAGGATGATGAGAAAAAAACGGGGCTGCTTTGAAAATAGCATGATCGTCGGTTGCGGAAGGATCGCCAGGCCTACGTTGAGCGAGACGACAACGGGCGTGATGCGTGAAAACGTGAAACGTGAGAACCTTACGCATCACGCATTACGCATTACGTGCTTGGCTTCCCGCGCCAACTTGGCCGCGAGATGTTTTCCTCGGTATCGACGCGGGCGAGCCCGCCGTTGGACTGCTTTGAAAATAGAGGACGCAGATGAACGCTGATAGAGGCAGATTCACGCAGACAAAAAATCAAAATAAAAATCATCTGCGCAAATCAGCGTTGCGAAGCATCTGTGCAAATCTGCGTTCCCTTTTCATCCGTATCGGTGAGCTATCGCTCAGGGTGACTGATCACTGATGATGTTTTTGGCAACAGGGGCAATGGAGTCAATTCCAAAGCGTCATCGAAGACAGGAAGCTCGCTGGTCACATGGAGACGTGCGCCTGTGTGGGGATCATACATGCCCACGCGTAAGTCGTATCGACCTGGGGGAAGGTTGGAAGGAATAGAGAGGATGTGGACATCGCGAATGTATTCCTGGGGGAACCAGATGTCGGTGGGGAGTTGTCCTTGTGCGGGGATGCCGTCGTGCTGCGCGACAATGCGCCCCTCTGCATCGAGGAGATGAACAAAAACTTTGTACGAGATGTCGTCAGGGGCTTGCGCTCGCCAGAGGAGCTCGAGGGTGAGGGGCTGTCCGGGAACGCCCTTTTCGGGATGAAGCGCATACCCGGCCAACTCGGCAATGCTTCCTATCTGAGCTGAAACTGGTATGAAATCCGCAGGTGGGGACCAGAGATGTGGACGATCTTGGACGGTCAATGTTCCTATAGGGAATGGAAGAGGCGCTGGATGGTCCTCGAAAATCAAGCGAAGATCGACCAGGTAGCGGTGATCTCCCAGGGTAATGGGGGCCCGGACGTTATGCTGGGTATGAATGATAGCACCAGGCTTGAGTAACTCAAAGGTGGAGGGGGTCATGAGCGGCTGATCTGGAGGCCGGGTGTGGCGAATGGCTTTCCCTCGGAATCGTATTCGTATGGAGGGGACACGGTGAAGGGGGCGTCGCACCTGCCAGTAGGTATCTACCCTTATGGGGTCACCCGGCCGAACTGGGCCCGGAGAAACGGCCCAGGCTTTTAGGGCCAGGGGGCCCATGCGAGGGGCAATAGGCGGAACAAAGCTCGGGGCAAGGTAGGCCCGGCGGAAGGTTGAGGTGGTCTCGACATGCACCTGGCCTAAGGGGATGGGATCGTATCTGGGAAAGCGATACAATTGGTCATCGTCCGAAAAATAGAACATGAGCAGCTCGGCTTGATAGTCGCCGGGCAGGGCTCCCAGCGGGAGCTGCAAGGGGATAGCGGTCAAGCCTTCGGTGCCCTGAGGGATGACATCGCCAGGGTACCATTGAGAGGCCAGTAATGCATGAAATTCAATGGGGGGCTGATGCGGTTCTGGAGATGTGAGTCGGATGCCCAGGAAGGTGCGCTTGGGCAAGGCATCTTGGGCGTGCCAACAGACCGAAAGGGAAAGGGTTTCATAGGGGGGCAGGGTTCGGGGGAGTTGTCCAATCCCCAAGGCAATGGGGCCGTAAGACGCGAGGGGCAAGTCTAAGGTCTGGGAGCAGGAAAGTGTTTGTCCTTTGGGAAGCACACGCACAAGATGTCCCCAGGGAATGAAGGCGTAATCCTCCGGCCACGAGGACATCTGGGATGGAGGAAGAGGCGCTGCTACATAAAGGGGAAGGCCGTGCTCCAGCCAGGGATCGATAACAGCTTTTGGGGCGGGAGGGAATAATCCCCACAGGTCCGTGCGCAGGTTTTGGATATGTTGCAGGTACCACAGGGGGGTGAAGTCACTCCAGTTTCCCAATAACCCCGCCTGTTCTTCGATGGGCTGGGCCAGGATGGCTTCCCAGCCAGCGCGGATGTCGATTCGGCGACTGAAGTCCCGCTGGTCCCAGTTGGAGGTGAGTAGGATCAGGAACACGCTGAGCGCAAACACGCCTTGCAGAGCCCGTACGGTTCTTGTTTGCCTCGCTCCCGATGCAAGGCTGCTTGGGAGCAGGGGTGCGAAGGCAGCAAAGAAGGCGATAATGCCAAAGACGGGCATCAGATAGGCATCGTTTTTTCCCTGCCGGATGTAAGCGACCATGAGCGTGAGGAATAAGGCAAACCCAAAAATCAGAAGTGTAAACAAGGGCTCTCTGCGGAGAAGATAGATAAATCCTATGCCCGCCATGACCAGCAACCACCAGGGGGCATCCTGCTGGAAGAAGGGGATCAGGCCCGGCAAATTATGGACGGCCTGAATCCACCCACCCCCAAGGAATTGCCAGATATAGCCCTGCAACCCGGCGATGTAATGGAAAATCAAAGCCCCATCACCATGGGGCACATACCAGACGTGAACCAGCCCCTTGTAGACGGCTGCGGAACGAGCAATCCCAGGCAATAGCGGCCAGGATGAAAAGGTTTTCCAGCGCCATGGCACGTAGAGATAGAACACCAGCGGAAGTCCCAAGGGGATCAGCCACCAAAGGGCGCGGCGGAGGCGTTGGTGGCCATGCGCCCCCGTGCCCGAAACCATCAGAATGAACCAAAAGGGGGCCATCAACGCGGCCGTGGGATGCAGCGTGAGGCTGATGCCCAACATGCCGCCAGCCAGGGCCAGGCGCCATCGCTTTTGGGACCATGAGGCGAAGCGTCGGGCCTCCCAGGCTGCCCACCAGGCTCCGATCATGAGGGCCAGGTTGAGCGTGTAGCGTTCGGCCACGATGCTGAATTGCCAAAAGGTGGGCATCAGGGCCAAGATCATGCCCGCAAGAAAGGCAGAGGTATGGTTGCGGGTCATGCGCCAAACCAGCGCGGCCAGGATCCCCGCGGCCAGAGCCCCAGCCAGGGCCGAGAGCAGGTTCATCTCCCATGCCGGCTCCCCCAGGGGGAGTTTTTGCCATAGCCAGCCCAACAGCATGTACGCAGGGAAGCCGTTGGGATGGGGGAGGCCCAGCAAAGAGGGGAGATATTGAAATTCAGCGAAATCCGAGACGAAAACGTCCGGGGCCAGGGTGCGCCAATAAATCAAAAAGGTGGAGCATGTTACGATCCCAGGGGTGATCCAGCCCTGGCGCCGCAATTTTTCGAAGGTCAAGGGATCGTTCATTGGGGGATGATGCTCTGCTGGACTCAATAGGTCACAGGCGAAGGCGCGAAGAGAGTCATCAGTAATCAGTCATCCGTCGGAATCAGCGTTGCGAAGCATCTGTGTAAATCTGCGTTCCCATTTTTGTTCGCATTGGTAAGCCGTTACTTGGTCCAACCGTTTGGAATCTCAAAATGTCCTAATTCGACGCGATCATCGGGCTGGGGGGGCGTGGTGGGGAGGTTGTGGATGACTTCGGCGAAAGCGTACATGCCCGCTTTCACGGTGTAGGTGCCGGGTAGCAAGTTGGAAGGGATCGGGATATGATAGACGTCCTGGATGATCTCCCCCGGGCGCCAGCGGGTGGTGGGGGTGAAGCCTCCCACGGGGAAGCCGTCGTGTTGAGCTACCACCTGGCCGGCGCCATCCAGCACATGCACAAAGACGTGATAATCGGTGGCGTTCTCCTTGAGCGCCAGCCAATAGATGGTGACATTGACGTAGCCTGGTACCAACGGAGACAAGGCGACATCTGCGGCGACGATCTGGGCTACGTCGCCCACCTGGACTTGCACGGGCGCGGGCGTGTGCGAGGCCCGTCCCACGCCGCCGCTGTTCAGCATGAGGATGGTCGTTAGTGCCACCATGCCCATCGCGGCCGGACGCAGCCATCGTCCGATTTTGCCCGTTCGCCAGGCCCAGGCCGACCACAACAAAGCGGCCAGGGCCGAAAGCCACGCGCCCAGCACCCGCTCCGGCGTGTAGCCAAACGCGAAGGCCACATCATGCTTCCCCTCGGGATACACATCCACGGTCACCAGCCCCAGCTCACTCGAGGCACGCATGTCCGCGGGGGCGCCATCCACGGTCACGTTCCAGCCAGGGGCCTGGAACTGATGCAGTAGCACGGGCATCGTTGCAGGGGTGTCCAAGGTCAGGGTCAAGCCCAGATGCTGCACCGAGGTGAGAGCGACTCGCGGGGGGCCAGGTAGCGGCGGTGTGTCTGTGGCGCCCTCGCGCGGGCGGCCCAGGGCCCAACGTTGTTCTGTCACCGCCCGGGGCAAAAATTCCCCGGTCCAGGTCGCGCCTACCTGGCCCGCGTCCGCATCCTCCCGCCACATGCGTTCGGGGAACCAGGTGTCGGCCGGGGTAAGAGGCAATGGTTCATAGGGCAGTTTGGGCAGGCTGGTGAGCATGGCCAGCACGAACACCATCCCCACCATCCCCCACTGAACACGAAACCCTGAATCCTGATCGCCTCGCCTCATCTCGACCGCCAACGGAATCAACGCCCCACCACTCACCGCCACCCCCACCGCGGCCAGAGAAAGAAACCGCCAGGGATATTGCAGAAAGCCGAGCAGGGGCGTGAGGGGATGCCAGATGGGCAGGGAGAGGGTTGTGGTCATGAAGATGGCGCCCGCGGCCAGGATGAGGTGAAAGCTGAGGATGGCGGTGTGAGCGGGCGGGCGGCGCTGCCACCATCGCCACACCAGCAGCCCCATGATCAGCAGAAGGATGGCGATGGTCAACCAGTTCTGGGGGTGGACGACCGGGCCCTGGTAATCGGAGCGATAATCATAGATGAATGTGCGGGCGATGACCTGGGATAGAGCCAGCATGTGATTTTCATACCCGCGCGAAGGACCTACCCCCAGTCCCATGGCCGGACTTTCCGACAACACAGGCAGCCAATAGACCGCAGTGAGGGCCAGGCTCAGAGCCAGCGATGCCCCCAGCCCCAACAAACGTCGCCAACGGCCCGTGCACCAGGCCAGCATCAGGGCGTAGGGGGTGATGACCAGGGTCATGAGCAAGGCCGAGAGGTTATGGGTGAGAACCAACCCTGTCCAGGCCAGGACGCTCCATAGCAGCGCCTGAGATGTTTCCCGCCTTATATCCGCTTGTATAGCGCGGGTGGTCTGCCACAGGATGAGGGGAGGGAAGATGAACGCGATCAGTTCGGGGATGGCCCCACGCACGTAAGCGTCGATGAGGTGATAGGGAAAGTAGGTGTAGAGGACCGCGGCCAGCACGCCCGCGGCCGTCCCCCACAGGTCTCGCACGAAGAAGAACATGGCCAGCGCGGCCAACAGCAATCCCAGGGCGATGGTGAATTCGGCCGCGGTGGCGGGGTTTAGATGCAGGACCGCGAGCAGGGCGCCGGGCCAATAGCTGAGGGGCGCGTAAAAATTGAGCACGGCCTGCCCATAGCCGAAGCCGAATTCGGGGAAAAGACGGGGATGGAGCACGCCCGCCTGCCAGGCCCGGGCCAGAGCCGCGACACGATAGACATGGAAGCGGCCATCGTCGGAAACGAAGAAGCCGGGGCGTGAGAGGATGTGAAGCGCGGGAAGCGTGAGCACGAGAGCTATGAAAGCCCCTCGCCAATGCCAAGATGTACCGGTGTTCTCCATGCGAATGCTGCTTTGAAAATAGCATGATCGTCGGTTGCGGAAGGATCGCCAGGCCGACGTTGGGCGAGTCGGCAAAGGTTCGTATTGCGTATTCCGTATTCCGTCCAGTCGTTACGCAATACGCAATACGGAATACGAGTCACGCCGCCCTGGCCGCGAGGCATTTTCGTCGGTATCGGCGCGGGCGAGCCAGCCGTTGGACTGCTATGAAAATAGGATTCGGAGCAGGATTAGGATCAGGATTAGGATCGTCAGGCCCACGTTGGGCGAGGCTGCAACGGGCGTGATGCGTGAAACGTGAAACGTGAGAATCTTACGCATTACGGCATCACGCATCACGTTTTACGGTCCGTCAGCCTGGCTGCGAGGCGTTTTCATTCGTATCGGTAAACCGCCGCTTGTGTGGCCTGCTTCGCAACCTCACATCCACAGCCCTCCCATCACGGCCAGTAGGGTGATGATGCTGATGTACCCGTTCATGGTGAAGAAGGCGATATCCACTTTGCTCAGATCATCGGGCTTGACCAGGCTGTGTTCGTAGATGAGCAGCCCGGCCACGATGATCAGGCCCAGCCAATAGAGCCAGCCCAGGCCCGCAACCAGCCCCACCGCGGCCAGCAGAAGCACCGTGAGCACGTGGAAGGCCTGGGCCAGGCGCAAGGCTGCGGGGATGCCGAAGCGGGCGGGGATGCTGTAGAGCCCCTCGCGACGGTCCACCTCCACATCCTGACAGGCGTAGATGAGGTCGAAGCCCGCGATCCACACGGCCACCGCGGCCCACAGCAGCCAGGGGATGGGGTGGCTCAGGCTGGCGGTCACCGCGGCCCAGGCACCGGCCGCGGCCGCGCCATCCACAATGCCCAACCAGAGGTGACAGAGCCAGGTGAAACGCTTGGTGTAGGCGTAGCCCACCAGCCCGATCATGGCAAGGGGCGCCAGCATGAGCACAAAGGTGTTCAGCATCCAGGCGGCAAATAGGAACACGCCCAGGCTGATGACCCCCGCCAGCCACACCGCGTTCTTGCTGATCTTGCCCGTCTGGATGGGGCGGCTGGCAGTGCGGGGATTGCGAGCGTCGATCTCTGCATCGATGGCTCGGTTAAAAGCCATGGCCGCGGTGCGGGCCGAAGCCATGGCCCCAGTGATCCACACGAACTGCCAGAAAAGCCTCCCCCAATCGATGGGCGTGGCCAGCATCCCGCTCTGCGCCCACGCCAGCACCATGCCGATGTACGCGAAGGGCAGCGCGAAAATCGTGTGCTCGAATTTGATCATGTCGAGGAAGACGCGCAGTTTATTCACTGTTTATTCCCGCACCTCGATTTCGTTGAGCGGGCCGTTGAGAAACAGCCTGAGCTTATTCAAGACGTCTCTGCCTAGAACGATCTCTTGTCCCTGATCATCTCCGATCACGGTGACGCCCGGCAGAGAGATTTCATTGATACGCAAATCAACGCGAAAGAGATGCACGCGCCGTCTTTCGCCCCAATGACTTCGCAAGAAGGCCTCGGCCACTGGATATGCCTGAACTGACCGGAGGTAAGAGATGGGAATCAGCGTGCCGTCGGCTCCGGTATCGACGAGGGCAACTAACGAAGATGTCCGCAGCTCCGCATCGCTATTGTATACGATAACAGGCAGTGCCGGGATTGGGGGATCGTACGTTTTATCGTAGGCAAAACGAGAGGAGGCCATCATTCGTACCGAAATCCAAGTCGGGTAAATGTGCGATGGGGTGTTTCTCTCACCCGAACGATCAACACAGGCGTGCGTCCATATCGCTCACGCACGCGTTGCCACAGAGCATCTTCATCGACATCATGATCCACCACTTTCCCCTGGTGCATAGCGATGTATCGCCCCAAATACTTCTGCTTCAATTCAGGATATTGTTGCCGAAACAGCTCGCTTTCCTCGGATATTTTCTGACGTTCCAGCTCCCACAGGTATTGACGAGCCGCGTCTTCCAGCAATGCATCGGCGGTCGTTTCATGTTCTTCGGCCGCTTCTTTCAATCGTTTGTAGACGTTTTGATCAAGGGTGATTGTGGGCATAAGGCGCACCTTTGGAAACTTTGTGTTCAGAAAACGAACATGTCTATTATACCGCTCACCGTCCTCTTATCCACGTTCCTCGAACCAGGCGCGGCATTGATGCAAGAGATTCTCGGCGGCGCGCAATGCCCGTTGTGCATCTTCGTCCGTGAAAATCTGCCCGGGCGTCAGGTCCGGCAGACCGTTTGGGTAGCGGGTGGGCACGTAAAATTGATCCAGGAGCCCAGCGTCTCTCATCCATCGATCCGAATCAGGAAGCTCGTCACGATAAGGGAAATCTTGCAGCAGTTTGAGAATGGAGTGTCCCCATGGATCGATATCTTCCAGATACCAGATGGCCTTGACTGCTTTTTCGCCACATTGTTCAGCATGAAAGCAGGCCGCGGCGAAGAGACCTTCCGCTGCCAGAACTCGGGCGGCTTGCAAGTCCTCGTGTGCTGTTGTCAGCCAGCGTTCAGCCTGCCAACGGTTCTTTTGCTGACTCATAAACGACGATTCCCTCCGCCAGGATGCGACGAATAAAGGCGCGATCTTTTATCGCTTCGAGTTCATCAGGAGTGTAAATGAGCAAATCAACGCTTCTTCCGGGAATAGCCAGGGTAATCTCTTGCAAAATCCCCTGGTAACGGTCGATAAAACGCTTGTTCGTCTCCATAATCAGCACAAGATCGACATCGCTACGCCGCGAAGCATCGCCGGTGGCCATAGAGCCAAACAAAATGGCTCGTTGAACCCGGTATTTTTGAAAAATCGGGCGCAAGAGATAAGCTGCCTCGGTCGCGAAATCCGCCATGCTCCCCTCTGTCATTTCGCTTGCTGGCGCAAGGCTCGAATATCATCATCAGTCACATCGAACAACTGTTTATCTTGCCACAAACCTTCCAATTGCACATTCACTGGATTTTCCGGGGCGTGTTGTCTGAATCTAAGGAACTCAAGAAACCTGGAGAGTTCTTCCAGGCTTTCAGGCGGTAAGGCGTCGATGGCCTCGTGGGCTTTTTTTCGTGTGAAGTGACTTGAGTAGCTCATGTCTTTATTCTCATACAGATGGCATCTGGGATCATTTTAGCACTGGCGACGGGGGCTGACAAAGGTGAAAACCAAATCAATCAGTAACTATACAGCTCCTTCTGCAAGACGTTTTTACCACGAAGGCACAAAGTCACAAAGATATTCTAAATTTTGTCAAGAGGTAATTTGAGGCGAGGATTCGCCGACAAAGACACGAAGAAATTTTTTATTTTTCCCTTTGTGCCTTAGTGTCCTTAGTGGTTTTTGCCTTGCTATGAGAGGGTACGTGTATAGTTACATCAATCAATGGTTTATTCCGCCACAAGACTGCATGGACATTCAGGGGATGGTCAGACCGACATCTGCTTCGACCTGATGGCCGGGCTGCACGACAACGGTTTGTGGTTCGGGCGCAGCATAGGTCTGGTCCCTGGTGGGGAGGATGGTTATCCTGTATTCGCCCGGAGGCACATCAATGAACGCATACCATCCATTCTGGTCGGTGACCACGGTCAAAAGCGCCTTGCCCTCGGCATTTTGGAGCGCCACCCGTATCCCCGGGATGGGGGTTTCGTGGGCCTGAGGCTGGCCATCCTGGTTGGTATCCTGCCACACCAGGCCGAAAATGAGTCCCCGTTGGGCCGTGGGCGTGGGCCAGGAGGAGGCCGGAGGGAAGAGGGCGCGCGGTTCGGCAGAGGAAGGTGTTCCTGTCGATTCGGGGGTGAGGCCGGGCGTTGGGGAAGGGGTAGCCTCTGGAGTCGTCGTGGGGGGCTGATTCAAATGGCTGAGGACTTGAGCCAGGTCTTGGACAAAACGATGGAGAAAGTCCGCATCTTGCTGGAAGTTGTTAACTGCGTCTCGCGTTTCTTGAAGCTGGGTTTCCAAATCGTGCAGGGTGGTTTCCAGCTCATCCTGGCGGGCTTGGAGTTCTTGCACGTCCTCCTGGGTTTGCGTCAGGGTTTCTTTTTGGTCTGCAAGGCGGCTGTTGATGGCTTCTTGGGCTTTTTGTTGCTGCGCCATCTCCTGCGCGAGGGTATCCAATTGGTTTTGAAGGGTCTCCACACGGGCATTGAGCTCCTTCACCGCTTGGTTCTGATGTTCCGCTTGCTCCATTAGTTTTTGGATTTGTTCCTCCACGCGCTCTTGGGCCAGGGCAAGCTGGATGGTTTTATCCCGATCATTGAGGAGCAACGTGCCATTCAGGGCAAAGAGCAGGAGGAACACGAACACGGTAGCCAATACCATGCTGAGCAACACAATGAGTACATCGCGCAAACAGCCCCAGGGTGTCCACAGCGGCCCTGGCGTCGGAGGCTGAAGCGGAGGCGGACCTGCTTCCTCTTCAGGTTTATCGGAGGATGGCTCGGGCGCTTCGGGATGGATTTCCTCCGGAGAGAGCGGGGCGAAGGTCGTGTTCACCGGTCCGACCGTTACTTCTACATCCTCGGTTGGGGATGAGGTGGGTGGGGTTGTTTTTTCGTCCATGGGACTGCTTTGTAAATAGAGTAATCAGTGATCAGTTATCAGTAATCAGTAGAGCCTCGCGACGTCATTCCGAGGGAGCGAAGCGACCGAGGCATGTCCTGAGCGCAGCCGAAGGAAATCTAGCGAAGCGCAAGAACCACCGCATGGCGCTCGCTTCGTTCGCTAGATGCTTCGCTCCCTCCGGTCGCTCAGCATGACGAATATCTGCGAAAATCTGCACTGCGAAGCATCTGCGAAAATCTGCGTCCTCATTTTCATCGGTATCAGCGAGCCATGGATCGTGGCGCCCGCTCAGATTTCGCGCTCATCCTCTTCATCCATAAGAAAGAAGATGCCCGCAAAGAAAATGATGAGAAAGGCGGTGAGGGCCATGAAAGGAATGGTGATGAACCCTGCCAGGTTCACCCAGGTGGTGGTACAGGGGATGCCTGTGTCGCAGACCGCGCTGTGGGAAAAGAGAGGGGTTTTCTGGAGCAGATAATGGTAACTGGATACCAGTGTTCCCAGGATGGTGAAGGGCAAGACATAATGGAAAACACCCTGGTCTCTACGTAGCAGCCCGATAAGCAGGATGAGCGCGAGGGGATACATGAGTATCCGTTGGTACCAGCACAGGCTACACGGGATAAAATGGAGTCCTTCGCTTAAATAAAGACTGCCCAGGGTGGCTGCCCAGGCTGCTGCCAGGGCGATCAGGATGGCGATGGTGCGGTGTGTGGAGAAACGGTGAATGATGGGCCTCCTGCTTTGTAAATAGGATTCGGATCAGGATTAGGATCGGGATTAGGATTCGGATTGAAGATCGTCAGGACTACGTTGGGCTGGAGAGCAACGGGCGTGATGCGTGAAACGTGAAACGTGAGAACCTTACGCATCACGCATTACGCATCCCGGGCTCGGCTTCCCGCGCCAGCCTGGCCGCGAGGTGTTTTCCTCTGTATCGACGAACAGGCGTTCGTGGCAAAAGTTCAGGCTATCTCCTGCCGGGCGATGGGGGCCACCCGGGCCCCGGTGAGCTGGATGAAGTCTTGTGGGGCCAAGACAACCTGCATGCCTCGTATGCCCGCGCTCATGGCAATCTGCTCAAATTCCAATGCGCTGGTATCCAGGATGACATGAAAGCCCTTGTTGAGCAAGGCCAGGGCGCTGATACCCCCTTTTTTGAGCCCGGTCATTTTTTCGGCTTCGGCCAAAGGGGCCATGCGCGCCTTTTTGGCTCCCACGGCCCGGGCCAGCGCTTTCAAATCGAGCTCTCTATCCGCGGGGAGCACGGCCAGGGTGGGTTTGGTTTTGTCGGGCAACGTAACCAGGGTCTTAAAAACCTGGTGCGCGGGCATGCCGATTCCTGCTGCCACCTCGGGCGCGGAGACGAAAACGTCGGGATCATACGTGTGATACGTATGGGGGATCTTTTTGCTTTCCAGCAGGCGTAAGACGAGGGGTTTGGCGGTTTTTTTCTTTTTGGCCATGGTCTCATTATAGCACAGACTCGGTAGCAGCTCCGCCAGCCTTGGACAGGGGATGATGGCATCCCAGAAATTTGGCGTTTGCCACGCCCTCCCTCCCCCATAATTTCTCCATGTTCCCGAGGTTAGGGTAAACTAAACTTATGACTACCACTGCATTTGACACCCCCAAGCTCCCCGGGCTCAATATCAGCATCGGTTCCTTTCTTCCCCGCATACTATTGCCCAGTTCCGAAGGCATGGAACTGGCGCCGATTGACATGGTGGAGCCGGGCGCGTTGGGCGTTTGCATCTATAACCCGGCCCGGGTGAATCCTTTCCCCCTTCCCCCTCCGGGGATGGATTATCCAAGCCGGTTGGCCATGTTGGAGGATCGGGGCATCGATCTTTTCGTGATCAGTGGGTTGCCCTTGCCCAAGTTAGCAAGTTGGACCGAGCTTCTTGGGCTCGAGATCCCCTATCTCAGCGATGCGCAAGGCCTCTTTAGCGCGGAGGTGGGGATTCCCATTAAGCAAGTTGCGGAACGTCGATTCCGCACCCACGCGGCCTTTATTCTTCATGAAGACCGGGTGCTCAGCATGCTCCTGGAAGCGGACCTGGCCCATCGGTTTGAGGATGTGTTGACGGCTTTGGATGTGGCGGAGGGGCGGGAGCCCGGCGTGTATCATCTGCCTGATCAACCTACGTATCGCTAGTTTGGCAAACCATGGCCCTTTCCTCGCTACCTCGTCTGGTGGGTTTGAGAACCTATGTGGACGATCTCGAGGTCGTTCATGCGTTTTGGCGACGCCATTTCCTTCTGGATTTTCAGGAAAAAGGGGATGTTTTACAAGCCCGCTTGGGGGATGTGGTTTGGGAGCAGATTGCGGGGGGGCGATTTTGTGGAGTGCGTGGGCCTCATGGTGCACTCCCTGCGTTGGCAATTGATGATTTCGGCCATGCGCGCGGGCATCTTATCGCTGCCGGGATCCCCATCGTGTTCGAAGAAATGGTGCCCGGGCTGAATCTCCTCATTTTTCTGGACCCTGCCCACAATCCTTTTGAATTGGCCCAGGAAACCGACCCTGATCAATGGGATATCCGTCAGCGTAAAGCTCTACGCACTCGAAGGCGTCAGGACGCGGCCAGGCCCGACCCTATCCCCTTGCATGGCGTGGCCGAACTGACCATTTACACCCACGAGGTCACCGCCAGCGTGCATTTTTATCGAGACCTCTTGGGCCTGCCGGTAGGGCTTTCTTATTTCGCTCACGTCCATTTGGCTGCGGAGAATGTGGCTGTGGTCCTGCGTACCACCCGTTGGCGCTGCAAGGCGCCCGCGCAGCGCCATGGCACCCTACCCATCTTCGCCTTGCCAGACCTTCCATCGGTCCTAAAACGCCTCCGCGAAGCGGGATTTCCCCCTCAGCGGGCCCAGCAAGGCTGGGAGGTGAGGGATCCGGCCGGGGTGCTTATCGGCTTAAGGGAGGATCAGGATTAGGGGTAGGATTTAGGGCATGATGCATTTTCGACTCCAGGAAACTTGACAAATGCTGCCAGGTCTTTCGTAGCAAGATAGTCGATATTGGGTATTTGATATTGGGTATTCAAATCATCCCAGAACAGGGAAAAATATCCAATATCCAGTATCCATGCCTCTAATTTGTCAAGCTACAAAGCGTCCGTGTGAACCACGCCGGATTTAGTGACTGCTGTCCAAATCAAAAGGATGGGGTTTGCCCTGGTAGATGTTATCCAGGATACGCGTCTCCCGATCCTGGATGGCATTGAGAAATTTATCCGCTTTGCCCATATGGCGGAACGCGTTATATCCTTCTTCCAGAAAATCTTGCAACTCTTTCCACCCTGCATGATAGGCTGGCCCTCGGGCCATGCGCAGTGTCCAGCCAATAAGCCGGTGTCGAACCAGTTTTTCCAAATCCCGTCCAATCTCAACCACCATCTCGATCTGTTTGACGCGTTCGTCGTAGTTGTCGCATAACCGATAGGCCTCGGCATACTGTTCTTCGCTGATACTGTTGGTGATGCCGATTTGATGCACAAGCACATCCAACAACTTTGCGTCCAGTTCTTCGGTTAAATTATTTAATTCGATGGCTTTGGTCAAGGTTCTTAGCGCCCGGGCTGGAATGAAACGCGACATAAACTCATGGACTCGTAAGATATCTTGATTGCGTTGAGAGAAATCCTTGGGCGCGTAAATGTTTTCCAGGAAAAAGCGGCACGCAGGCGCATAGCGAGGATCGGCCAGAAAATCTGCGTATGTGCGGGCCAACCGCTGGGCCTGCCAGGCTCGCAGCAAGGCCAATTCAGGCGGCAGTTGGCCTCCTTCTACTCGTTGATGACTGAGTTCACGATGTTTGCGCAAGGCCGCGACCAGGCGAGCGGCATCGCGAGGCGAAAGGGCATCGGTCATGATATGATCTGTCTCATCACGTCTGTGTGGTTTTTTATCGCGGCTAACCTCCCTATTTCAGCATAGAAAGCGCTGATTGTACAATTTCGCTTGAGGTTTTGATCAAGAACGTCAGGATCCCTCATCATGTCTCAAGCTTCTCCATCTTATATCCTTGTCACGGGGGCGGGCGGTAAGACCGGTCGGCATGTCATCGCTGCCCTCATCGCCCGCGGGGTACGGGTGCGGGCCTGGGTTCATAATCCCTCAAAGGCTCCCACCTGGCCCGCGCATCAGGTCGATATTTTTGCGGGGGACCTGATGGAACCCGAGCTCTGGGTTCGGGCCCTAGCTGGGGTGGACGCGGTTTACCATATCCCACCCAACATGTTCTCCCATGAAGAGGCTCTGGGCGAATTGGCTATAGCTTCAGCGGCACGCGCGGGGGTGAGCCGTTTTGTCTATCATTCGGTGCTTCACCCTCAAGCAGAGGCCATGCCCCACCATTGGCACAAAATGCGGGTGGAAGAGCGCCTCTTTGCCTCCAGACTGGCTTATACGATTCTCCAACCCACGGCTTACATGCAGAATCTGGCCGCGGCCTGGCCCGCGATCCGGGATCAAGGGGTGCTGCGGCAGCCCTACTCGCCCGAATCTCGCATCAGCCTTGTCCACCTGGCTGATGTCGCGGAGGCCGCGGTCCGGGTGCTGCTGGAGCCAGGCCATGATTTCGCTATCTACGAGCTCGTGGGCACGCCGCCTCTTTCTCAGCATGACGTCGCGGCCGTGTTCGCCCGGGTGTTGGGGCGTCCTGTTCGCTCAGAACGATTAGACCTGGACACCTGGTCCCGACGAGCCCAAGGGTTAAGCCCTTATGCCCGGGAGACTTTGCTCAAAATGTTCCAGTATTACGATCAGTATGGTCTGACCGGCAATCCCAATGTGCTGCAATGGCTCTTGGGGCGCCCTCCCACTCCTCTGCAAGCTTACATTCGCACCTTGGCAAGCTCATAATAACAAATGCTGCTGTTCCCTAGGCCCTGGATGCTGTCGAGGCCCAAGACCTGGAAATCCCCATGTCATCTGTTCCCGTGCTCATTTTAGCCTCTGCTTCCCCTCGTCGCCGCCAACTTTTGGTTGCGCTGGGATTGCCCTTTCGCGTCGATGCGGTGGATATCGATGAGGGACAGCTTCCCGGCGAATCGCCCCTGGCCTATGTCTTACGTCTGGCTCGGGCCAAGGCGCAGGCCGCGGCTCGGAAACATCCCCATGCCATCATTCTGGCTGCGGACACCATTGTGGTGCATCGCGGGGAGGTTTTGGGGAAGCCTTCCAGCTCTGAAGAGGCTCGGACCATGTTACGCCGTCTGCGCGGGGCGTCGCATCATGTGATGACCGCGGTGGCCGTGGCCCATGAGGGGGATTTGCACACAGGTTTGGAGCTTTCTCGCGTGGTGATGCGGTCGTACTCCGACAAAGAAATCAACGCGTATGTGGATTCTGGTGAGCCGATGGACAAGGCCGGGGCGTATGCCATTCAGGATCCTCGCTTTCGGCCAGTGGCCCGATGGGAGGGCTGTTTTGCCAGCATCATGGGGCTCCCTTTGGGAGTTGCTGCGGATTTGCTCCGGCGAGTCGGCTTGGAGCCCGAGCCTTATTGGTCGCAGCGCTGTGCGGTCATCACCGGGCATAACTGTCGGTGTCATCTCGGGCGTAGAGAGGGGCCGTTGGTTGACGGGGAATAAGCTGCTATGTAAATAGGATTCGGATCAGGATTAGGATTGAGGTCGTCAGGCCGACGTTGAGCGAGGCGACAACGGGCGTGATGCGTGAAACATGAAACGTGAGAACCTCACGCATCACGCATTACGCATTACGTTTCGCGGCTCACCAACCTGGCTGCGAGGCGTTGTTATTGGGGGTGAAAATTTGAAAAAAATTCATCTTTTTTCCAAAAAGGGGTTGTCAAATGGTGTTTTTTCTGCTACAATATGTTAAGTTTCCGTTCCGGTGTCTCAAACTATGTTTCATGTGAAACATGGTTGAGTCGCTGGGGGGAGACAAATCTCTGTTTCCACGAGGTGCCATTGACATCATCACCGCATCCTGTCAAAATTATCAGCTATGAAGGGAGTACATACAAAACCGATTTTTGGGAAGGACAAGGGCGAGAGTTCGAGGATCGTACGGAGCGTCTGGCTCTGCGTCAGTTGTTACCTGCCTCGGGCCACACCTTGATCGAGGTTGGAGCAGGTTTCGGGCGCCTGGCTGATCTTTATCAAGGTTATCAGCGGGTTATTTTGGTGGATTATTCCACCACATTGTTATCCGAGGCCCGGGAACATCTGGGCCATGATGCTCGTTATATGTATGTGGCCGCAAACGTGTATCATTTGCCCTTTGTGGATCATGTGGCGGATGTTGTGGTGATGATTCGGGTGGCTCACCATTTGGCTGCTGTGGATTTGGCCTTGGCGGAGATTTACCGGGTGATGCAGGGCGGGCGCCCATTCATTATGGAGTTCGCCAACAAGCGTCATCTCAAAGCCATTGTTCGGTATGCCCTGGGTAAGCAGCCGTGGAGTCCCTTTGACCCCTTCCCTTATGAGTTTGTCCCCCTGAATTTTGATTTTCATCCCTCGTGGATGCGTCAGCAATTGATGGCGGCTGGATTCCGTGTGGAACGCGAGTTGGCCATCTCGCATTTTCGTCTGCCTGCTCTCAAGCGTCGTATTCCTCCCCAATGGCTGGCCCGTTTGGACAACGCTTTGGCTGGCCCTGGGGCGTGGTTGAAATTAAGCCCCAGTGTGTTGACCAAAAATGTGGCTCTGAAACCCCCGACAAGCCCGGCTGGTTTTCTGCGTTGCCCTGCTTGCGGCTCTCAAAGATTGGTCGCTGACGGCTCTCAGCACACATGTCAGGAATGCGGGCGGTCGTGGCCCATCCGTGATGGGATTTTTGATTTCCGCTATCCTCGACCGGAGGATGCCCCTTGAGAAGTTTCACGTGAAACGGGCGCCGCGCACGGCAGCTCGCCGATGCCGAGGAAAAGGGAACGCAGATTTGCGCAGGTGCGACGCAGATTTCCACTGATTACTGATCGCTGATCACTGATTACTCGTGCTTGCGCCAAACCTCGACCTGACAATCCTCAATCCTAATCCTAATCCTAATCCTAATCCTGATCCTATTTACGGAAAAGAAACCTTTTTGCCTTTTTTGTCATCCTAAACGCAAGGCAGTGTTAAAGCCAAGGTTTGTAGCTATGCGCGTTCCCTCTCATGATAAGGCAAAAACCACGAGGGCACGACAACACGAAAGCACGAAGAGAAAAGTGGCAGATGAAAAACGCCGTCGCTAGAAGGACTTGCCGCTTGCGACTTGCAAACCTGTATTGTCTTCGTTTCTTCGAGCCTTCGTGGCAGAACGTTTTGTAGAATGCCTGTATAGTGGCGTCTGAAAATGCCTTTGGCTTAGAACCGAAAATGCCAGTGTTCAGAAACGGGACCTGATTTTTAGATGGTTCCTAAGGGGGCTGTACCCCCAAAAACTCGAGACTCAAAATATGTGAAATATGTCCCCAAAAATGATGATGAACGAGATGCAAATGCCTGAAATCAGCGCCAATCTTGTGAATGGGGCTGAAATGCCCGCCGAAGAAAAGCCTCTGGATCGGCTGCTACGAGCGGGTAAAGAAAATGGCTCCGTCACCTATGATGAAATCCTGGCCGCGATCCCTGAGGTTGAGTCCAATATGGAGCTCCTCGAGGATGTCTTCCTGACCCTCTTCGATCATGGGATCGAAGTGCGCGATGCACGCGATGAGAATAGTGGAACGCCAGAGGCTCTGGTAGAGCTGGATTTGGAAGGAGATGAAGGCGATGTCGAGGAAGAAGAGGTAGTGAAGGCCGAAGCTCCCGAAATCCCCCCCAGCATCGACCTCAGCCAAATCGAAATGGATGACTCCATCAGCCTTTATTTGAAGGAGATCGGACGCGTCCCCCTGCTGACCGCAGAAGAAGAGGTCGAGCTGGCTAAACGCATGGAGCGCGGACATCTGGCCAAACAACGCCTGGAAGAGGGTGTGGAGGACCCCATCGAGCGAGAATATCTCCTCTGGGTGGTCAGAGACGGTGAACGTGCCCAGGAACACCTCATCAAGGCCAACTCCCGTCTCGTAGTGAGCGTGGCAAAGAAATATGTGGGCCGCGGCGTGCCTTTCCTGGACCTGATCCAGGAAGGAAACATCGGCTTGATCCGGGCCGTCAATAAGTTCGATTACCGCCGCGGTTACAAATTCAGCACGTACGCCACCTGGTGGATCCGCCAGGCCGTCACCCGGGCGATTGCAGACCAGGGCCGCACCATTCGTGTGCCTGTGCACATGTACGAGCAGATCAATCGCCTGACCCGTACCAGCCGTCAATTGGTGCAGGAGCTGGGGCGTGAACCCACTACCGAAGAGATCGCGGAAGCCCTGGGGGTTTCTCCCAAGAAGGTGGAACAGGTCATCCGCGTCAGCCAACGCCCCCTCTCCTTGGAAATGCCCGTGGGCGAAGAGGAGGATAGCTATCTGGGCGACTTTATCCCCGATGAAGATGCCCAATCCCCCACCGACGAGGCCTCCCGCCAGCTCCTGCGTGAGGTTATTGATGAAATCTTCGCCTCCCTCTCCCCGCGTGAAGTACGCATCCTGCAATTGCGATTCGGGTTGGTGGATGGCTACAACTACACCCTGGAAGAGGTCGGGCGCAAATTTGGCGTGACGCGTGAACGCATTCGCCAGATCGAGGCCCAAGCTCTGGGCCGTTTGCGCCATCCCAGCCGCAGCCGTAAACTGCGAGATTACCTCTCCTGACTTCGGAGGATATACATGGCCAGTCCCGCTTCTTCTGCATTGAAATTCTTCGGTGGCGTCCTCCTGGGCGCAGCCGTGGGGGCAGGTATCTATTTTGTGGTAACTTCCGATGATGAACAGGGCGTTGTTCACCACATCAAAGAACGAGTCCGCTTTGCTTTGGAGGAAGGACGTCGAGCCATGGAGGCTCGTCGCCAGGAATTAGAACAAGAATTGGGGTTCAGCCTGGAAGACGAGCCTCCTTTGCCTTTACCCCCACCGCCCCCGGCGGAGTGAAAAAAAGACTCTCATGAGTACATTGCCCTCACATCCAGAGCAGGTGTTGTCTCCGGGCCAGGACCAGTTAAAGGAGTAGGAGCAGGATTAGGATTGGGATTGGGTGGGGGATGGACGGACGCGTCATCGCTGCCAAGGGCTGGCTCCACGGCAAAAAGGTTTTTCAACACGGAGACACGGAGGGCACAGAGAAGTTCATAGGTGGCAAGTTGCAGGTGACTGGTGAAGAGAACGCAGATTCCCACTGATTACTGATCACTGATAACTGATTACTTTCTCTGCACTTTTGGGTTCCGGCTTATCCGGGTTGGGGCTGGGATGAGGATCAGGCGGCATAAACGACGGCGCGACCTTTGATTACGCCCACTTTATCAAGGCCATTTCAAATTTGTTGTTCAAGTGTGGGTGAACCGGGATCACGCGGATGGCGTAGCCGAATTTTCCATTGGTATCGAAGCAAAGATGGCCCGTGTATGTGAGCCCGCCGTCGGGCCGGACCCCGGTCTGTTTCATGGGCAGCACGTGAAGATCCCGGAGTTCATCCCCTTCGCCGTTGCGTTCGCCCCATATCATCTCCACAAGGATATCTTCGGGGGAGATCGCGCCTAAATACACGTGCGCGGTTAAGTCAAGGCAATCCCCCATGGTTAATCGGTCCACCCGAGGCGATTCGGCCATGATGTGAACCTGGCCCCATGAGCGATAAATGTGCTCCTTCCATGCGGCCAAGGCTTTCGCCGCGGCGAAATCGTCCGCCTGCATGCGCTCCCCTGCTTGAATAGCTGGCAAATAGAGCTTGGTCATGTACTCCTTCACCTGTCGGCTCATGGAAAAGCGCGGGGCGTCATGACGAATGGCGGCCTTCATGCGGCGCACCCATTCCCGCGGAACCCCTGCAGTGTCCCGGTTAAAGAAAGTGGGGATGATGTCTCGTTCCAGGGTATTGTATAGGGATTGGGCATCGGCCTCGTCTTGCACCTCGGGGCTCTTGTATTCCCGTGCTTCGCCAATGACCCAGCCATTTTCGCCCGTATACCCTTCGGCCCACCAGCCATCCAGTACGGAAAAATTGGGGATCGCGTTGAGCGCGGCCTTTTGCCCGCTGGTGCCACTGGCTTCATTGGGCCTTCGAGGATTGTTGAGCCATAGGTCCACGCTCTGCACCAAGTGGCGGGCGATGTTCATGTCATAGTTTTCAATGAAAATCACCTTGCCTTCAAAATCGGGATGGTTGGAAAGCTGGTGGATTTGCTTAATGAGGGCTTTGCCTGGTTCATCAGCCGGATGCGCTTTGCCCGAAAAGATGATTTGGACCGGGCGTTCGGAATCGTTGAGGATGCGGCGAATGCGTTCCAGGTCGTGGAAGATGAGGGTAGCTCGTTTATACGTGGCAAAACGCCGGGCAAAACCGATGGTCAAGGCATCGGGGTTGAAAAGCTTATACGCAGCCTCCACCCGGGCCGGTGAATCGCCGTAACGCCGGCGTTGTTGAGCTACCCGGTCTCGCAAAAAGTCCAACGCGAGATGCCGCAGCTTTTGATGCTTCTTCCATAGAACTTCATCCGGGATGTCCTCGATTTTATCCCAGGCATTGATCTGATCCGGCTCTTCCCGCCAGTTTTCGGCCCCAAGATATTCATCATAAAGCTCGGCCAGTTCCGGCGAGAGCCATGTCCCCGTATGCACGCCATTGGTGACGTGGGTAATGGGGACCTCTTCCACCGGCAGCCCCGGCCACAGGCCCGCCCACATCTTTCGCGCCACGTGCCCGTGTAACCTGCTGACGCCATTGGCATACGCCGCGAAACGCAGGGCCAGCACCGTCATGCTAAACATCTCGCCCCATGGAGTTTGCCAGCGGGCCAGGTTCATGAACCCAATGCGGTCCAACCCCATCTGCCCCCAATAGGTGCGGAAGTACTTGTCGACCAAATCAAAGGTGAACGCGTCGTTGCCCGCGGGCACCGGGGTATGGGTGGTAAACACCGAACTCGCCATGACCACTTGTTGGGCCTGGAAAAAACTTAAATGATGCTCCTGCACCAGCTCTCGCACCCGCTCCAGGCTCAGGAATGCGGAATGTCCTTCATTCATATGAAAAATCGCGGGCCGAATGCCCAAGGCCCTTAACGCACGCACCCCTCCGATGCCCAAGACAATCTCTTGCGCGATACGGATTTCATGATCCCCACCATAGAGCCGGGCCGCCAATTCTCGATCCGGTTCAGCATTCATTTCCACATTGGTGTCCAGCAAGAAAAGGGGAATGCGCCCGACCTGAATGCGCCACACCCGGGCATACACATTGCGCCCGGGCAGCTCCACACTGATGATAACCTCCTTGCCCTGGGCATCGGTCGCGGCCTGCACCGGCGCGTCCGAAAAATCCAGGTGTTCATAGATCGCTTCCTGGGTGCCATCATCCTTGATATGTTGGGTGAAATACCCCTGGGGGTAGAGAAATCCGACCCCCACAAAGGGAAGCCCTAAATCACTGGCGGATTTGCAGTGATCTCCCGAAAGAATCCCTAACCCCCCTGAATAGATAGGCAACGATTCATGCAGCCCGAATTCCGCGGAGAAATAGGCAATGGTTTTATCCTGAAATTGGGGATAAGTCCGGCTGAACCAGGTGCTTTGCGGATGCATATACCTATCAAACGCATCCATGACATCCTGATACAATTCCAGAAAATCCCTATCGCGGGCCAAGGCCTCCAGGCGCTTTGACGAGACCATTCGCAACAATTTCACCGGGTTATGATTGACCTCCTCCCATAGTAGCGGGTCGATCGTCTCGAACATACGTAGCGCCTGAGGAGACCAGGACCACCATAAATTATAGACCAGCTCATTTAGCCGGGCTAAAGGCTGGGGAAGAGATGGGAAAACGGAAACAGAACCTAATAGCTTCAATGGAACACCTCAATGAGAAAGAATGGATGTCCTGAAAAAACCTTAACCACGGAGACACAGAGAGCACGGAGAAGGTAAAAGATTAAGGTTTGGAGAGAATTTTCTCCGTGAACCCCCTTATTTTTTCTCTGTGTCCTCCGTGTCTCCGTGTTGAAAAACCTTTTTGCAGTGCATCCAAGAATAGTTGCTGATTTTTACGAGAGCCAAGTAATCTTAAACAGTGGCTGGTGGCTCGGTTACGTGTACAAACTCGGGATAAATGATCTCCATGGCCCCTAAAATGGCAGGGGGCTCCCACTTTTCTTGTAAAATCGTGGTGTGGACTTCTTCCACTTGGGGCAAAGCACCCTTGAGGGCATGCTCTACCTTGAGGGTGATCATAGGAGCCAAAGGACAAAAGGGAGTGGTGAGCACCAAATCCACTTCCACGCGCTTCCCCCGAATGCGGACGTCCTTGACCATGTTCAATGTGACAATATCCAGAGTGAATTCGGGATCATACACATGGGCCAAGGCTTTAAGGACTTGCGTTTGGGTGATCACAATGAACCTCCTTGAGAAAAAAGGGTGTGGATTTGTATGATAACTCGAAAACCTTAGCCTAAGCAAGCTAAAGCTTGGAATGCAATCAAGAGTATGGGTATAATGTACTCTCCACTGTTCCATACATCGCGTACTCATAGGACACGGTTTTGCTTATGACAACTCAAACTCCCTTGCATCCTGCTTTCGATTGGCATCGAGTAGCCTATCTGGTGTTGCTCTCACGTGCGTTGGACGAATTGGAAGAGAAGGAACTGACGCCCAAAGGCCTGGTGAAATACCAGTTTTCGGCCCGGGGGCATGAACTGGGACAGGTACTTCTCAGCCAATTGGTGACCCATCCTCATGACGGGGCCAGTGTGTATTATCGCACGCGGCCTTTTATGCTGGGGGTGGGGCTGGATTTGGTAGATGCTTTGGCCGCAGGGATGACCCGGGCCGGGGGGCTGAGTGACGGCCGGGATGTGGGCGTCGTCTTCAATATGCCCTCTCAAGGCGGTGTCACCGTGCTGCCCAACGCCGCGGATGTGGGGTCCCAGTACACCCCAGGCGCGGGATGGGCTCAGGCCATTCGCTATTATGTCGAGGTTCTCAAGGATGAAAGCTGGGAGGGGGCGATGGCTGTGATTTTCGGGGGGGATGGTTCGGTCGCGTCCAATGGCTTTTGGTCCGCGCTCACCATCACCACCACGCTGAAGTTACCCGCGCTCTTTGTGGTCGAAGATAATGAGCTGGCGATTTCGGTGCAAGGTGCCCTACAGACGCCCGGAGGCAACATCGCCCGCAACCTGACTTCGTTCCAAAACCTGCGGGTATGGGATGGCCGGGGCTACGTGCCCGAAGAGGCCGCAGCCATTCTGACCGAGGCTGTGCAGCATGTGCGCTCGGGCGCGGGGCCGGGACTGGTCCACCTGGTGGTCCCGCGAATTTCCGGGCATTCTTCGGTGGACAACCAGGCCTACAAAACCGCGGAGGACCTGGCCCGGGACGCAGAGCGAGACCCCATCCCCTGGCTCCGGGCGTATCTCGTGCCTGCATTCATGAGTCAGGAAGCCTGGGATCAATTGCAAGCCCAGGCCCAGCAAGCGGTGCAAGACGCCTTGGCCGCGGCCCTGGCCCGTCCCGAACCGGAAGTGACCTCGGTCACCCGCCACGTCTGGCATGATCCCGCCCATCCCGCGCAGCAAGGGGGCCCCACTCCCAGCGGACTCACTTTCCCTCCCGGCTCTTCCACGCCTCAACCGCCTGAGCCCACCCGCATCAACATGGTCGAGGCCATCCGCCGTACCCTGGATGTGGAACTGGCTGTGAATCCTCGGGCCCTGGTTTTTGGTGAGGATGTCGGACGCAAAGGTGGGGTGCACACAGCGACCCTGGGCCTGCAAGCCAAGTACGGCGAGGGCCGGGTTTTTGACACCAGTCTTTCCGAAGAAGGCATTATGGGGCGATCGGTGGGCATGGTCATTGCCGGACTCACACCGATCCCCGAAATCCAATATCGCAAATACGCGGATCCGGCCATGGAACAAATTCACAACTGTGGCACGGTCCGTTGGCGCACGGCCAATCGCTTTGCCGCGCCTGTGGTGGTCCGCATGTCGGGCGGGTATCGCAAAATCGGCGACCCCTGGCACAGTGTGACTGAAGAGATCACCTACGTACATGCGGTGGGATGGAAGGTGGCGGTGCCCTCCAACGCCGAAGATGCCGTAGGCCTGTTGCGCACCGCGCTGCGAGGGGATGATCCGGTGATTTTCTTCGAGCATCGGGCCATGTACGATGCCGCGTGGGCCCGACGCCCTTACCCTGGGGATCACTACATGATTCCCTTTGGGCGGGCCCGGATTATCCGGCCAGGAGATGAACTGACCGTGGTCACCTGGGGAGCCATGGTAGAACGTTGCGATTTCGCAGCCCAAGACCTGGATGGTGTCGAAATTATCGATCTGCGCACCTTGCAGCCCTGGGATCACGAAACCGTGTTGGCCTCCATCGCCAAAACCGGCAAATGCCTCATCGTGCACGAGGATGTGGTGTTCGGAGGCTTTGGCGCGGAAATCGCGGCCTTCATCGCAGAAGAAGCCTTTGAGTTCCTGGATGGCCCCGTGATGCGCATTGGTGCCCCACAGGTCATGACCCCTTACAGTCAAAAACTGATGGAAGGGGTTGTGCCCAGCATCAGCCGCATCCGCGAGGGCATGCTCCAATTGTTGGCTTATTAGATTATTCTAAACGCGAAAGAGAAGCCGGGGGATCAGGCCTCCCCCGGCTCTATTGTTTCCTGCTCGATTGGGGTGGGATTCTGTTGGCCCGCGGCCGTCGTAGGGGGAAGCGGAATGCGTTCCTGTAGGGCGAGGGCCCCATAATGCCAGCGCACCCAAACGAGTACCAGGATCGCGCCGATGAGCACGGCGAGAAGTCCTATCAGACCCGCTTCAGGCCCGAAGCGCCCCCCTGTCCACAGATCAGGGCCTTGCTGTTCGATGGCCAGAAAGGAAACACTGTTGGACGCGGTGCCACTGACAGGAAAACCAAACACATTCCCCTGGAAGAAATTCCAGGTGATATGCAGCCCAATGGGGATCGCCAGCTCGCCTGTGAGCACATACCCCAACCCCAGAAAAAGCCCGGCCACCACCAGGTTCGCCGTGCTTACCCAGGTCGCGTTGGGGTTCCCCAGATGTCCCAGGCCAAACACCAGCGAAGAAAGTACCCAGGCCAGGACCAGGGCCACGGCAGGGGACCAGAAGGAAAAGTTGAGACCTTCGGCCAGGTTGTGGAGCAAATACCCCCGGGAAAGCAATTCTTCGAAGAGACCTACGGCCAGGAAAAGCACAGCCGCCCAGAAAATCCCGGCGCTAAAAGACATGCCCGTGGGTACCTGCTGGGTGCCAACCACCTTCACCCAGCCCGCCAGATATTCGACGCTGAAAATCCCGGTCATCAACACCGCGCCTAAAAGCAGGCCAAACAGGAAATCCACCCACCAGGCCCTATCCAGGGCAAATCCATAATCCCTGAACGGGCGACGGTCCACCCAGCGGGCCACCAACACCAGTGTGATGAACAGGGCGATGAGCTGCAACCATTCGCTTAAAGCCCAACCTTTGATGAATTGCGCCCCCTCATTGGTTTTCAATGCCTGGATAAGACCCGGAGCTAGCACATAAAGAAGGGTTTGCGTCCCCGCCATGATGGGGACAAAAATCAGAACGAACACGAGAAATCGCCACAGGAAACGTAATCGACGCTCCTCGCGATTCCAGAACAACCATACAAGCGTATCCATGGGAAAACCTCCTCAAAATAAACTCAGTTGCTCGGGGGTATCTTTGGGTTTTCGTTTCTTTTTTATTGCTTGCATGCGTTTGGCTTCCAAAAGCGCGCTTTCGATATCGTCTACAAAATGCGATCGGGAGTTGGTCATTTCCCGGCCCAGGAGGAAGCGTTTGCGCGCGTGGGTGAGGATGAGTTTGCGTTGGGCCCGGGTCATCCCCACGTAGAAAAGCCGTCGTTCCTCCTCCACATCCACCTCTTCCCTCCCCCCATACCAGGGCAATAGGCCCTCCTCGCAGCCCACAATGAACACCACGGGGAACTCCAGGCCCTTGGCCGCGTGCAGGGTCATCAACGCCACCCGATCCGCCCGAGGATCGTAGATATCGGTCTCCGTTTGCAAAGCCATATGGGCGAGGAATCCCTGGAGGTCCGAGCCAAAGGGACGGGCCAGGCGTCGTAATTTGGAAGCATCCTCTTCCTTCTCCAGGGGCAACACCTGGGTCAACCTGTCCAGCAATTGGACCACAGGCACATCGCCCACGTGATGATGCCAGGTCTCGATCTCCAGGGGAACCTGCTTAAGCTGTTGGCGGTGGAGCTGGCTGGAGGGATTGAGGATGAGGTGCAGGCCCGCCAACAGGAGGCGTACGGTGGGGCGAGCCGTGAAAGGCCGCTGGCCTACGGTCTGATAGGGGATCCCCAGGCGCTGAAAGGCCTCGACTAAAACGCTGCTTTGGGCATTCAAGCGGTAAAGGACTGCGAAGTCGCCAAAAGAAAGCTCACTCTCTCGGGTTTCATCCTCCACCCGGCCCGAATCCAGGGAAAAGTAACTGACACCCCCCATCATGGATTCGATTTGCTGCACCACATACTCGGCCTCGGCTTTATCGGTGGGCGCCTCGTGGATATCGATTTTGACTTGTTCCGCGAAATGCGCGATAAGGCGCAGGGCCTCCCGGTCTGGATTTTTCGCGATCACCTGTTGCGCGGCTTCCAGGATGCTGGCCGCGGAACGATAGTTCATCTGAAGCGCGATTTTGCGGGCGTTGGGGAAATCATCCTGGAAGTGGAGGAAAAAGCGATAATCCGCACCACGGAAGCCATAGATGGCCTGGTCGGGGTCCCCGATCACGCACACATTGGCGCCACCATCCGCCAACAAGCGCAACAAGCGGTACTGGCCCAGGTTCACATCCTGATATTCGTCCACCGAAATCCAGCGATAGCGGGCCTGTAATTGGTTCAGGATGTCGGGGCGCGTTTCCAGCAGGCGCACGGTGCGGAAGATGAGGTCATCGAAATCCAGCAAATGGTCCCGGGCCAGTGCGTCCTGATAGGCTTGATAACGGATGGGAAAGTCGGGGTCGTTGGGGAAGAGCTCGGCCAGGCCCGGGGAGTCGGGGGTAAGAAGATGCTGCTTGGCCCGAGAAAGATGGTTGAGAAAGCGACGTAAGTCCCTCTTACCGGGGCTTAAGAAGATGCTGCGGACCAGTTGTTCGCGCGAGGTCTCATCCAGGATGGCCAGGTTTGCGTCCCCATGTTCCCGTAGGATCTGAGCACCCAAGGCATGAAAGGTGCGGATGGTGATCCGGGACGCGATGGCGTCGCCCACCAGGGCTTGCAAGCGTTCGCGCATTTCCTCCGCGGCTTTGTTGGTGAAGGTGATGGCCAGGATGGATTCCGGTGGGACGTGGCGATGGAGGATGAGGTAGGCGATGCGGGTGGTGAGGGTGCGGGTTTTGCCCGCGCCGGGACCGGCGACAATGATCAATGGGCGGTCCACGGTGAGAACGGCTTCCCTTTGGGCGGGGTTGAGACCGGCCAGGAGAGAGGGAGCGGCAGGGCTGGGGGATGGCGTGGGGGCAGGTGTGGGAGCCACGGTCATGGCGGGCACCGGGGTTGGTGCTTGCTGGACCACGGGTTCGGGCTCCAGGATATCGAACAGGGTGGGTTCGGGCGCAGCTTGAGAAGGCGTTTCAAACAAAGCGGCCTGTTCGTGGGCCTGCTCCTCGGGAGGGAAGACTCGAATCACCCCATATTCGCCATCGTAGCCCGGCTGAGCGATGATGTCCCTCCGCCGCATGCGGTCGATGCCCTCTGCCAAACGTGCGCCTCCAACTCGGGCAATGTCTTCCAGGGGGAGGTCGAATAAAATCTGGAGCTCGGGCCCCAGGACCCCCAGTATCCGGTCGTATTCCCTTTTCACTCGCTTGCTGTGGGGGCCTACTCCCTGGATTTCTGAAAGGATCTCGGGCAGGGGGATGAGGCTGTAGTAAGGGGCCGCGTTGGGTTTGGGTTCCCCCGCGGGCCTATCGGCCAGGGATTCGACCCGATGCATGACCCCCACCGTGACCGGTTTGCCACACACCGGACAAATCCCCTGGTGGGCCAGGGTGGTTTGAGGGTCCCAGACCACCCCGCATTTGCGGTGCCCGTCGTAATGATATTTCCCTTCCTCGGGGAAGAATTCCAGGGTGCCCAGATAGCGGTTCGGGTCGTGGGTACGCAGGGCGTCGAAGAGGGGATCGTATCCAAGTTCGATATCGAAGAGGGTGGCTTCTCGGGCCAGTTTGGCCGGGGAATGGGCATCGGAGCTGGAAATGAGCGCGTAGCGGTCCAGGCTGGACACCCGCCAATTCATGGGCGGATCGGAAGAAAGCCCGGTTTCCAGGGCAAAGATGTGGGGAGTCAGGTCCGCAAAGGCTTCTTCCACGCTATCAAAGCCCGATTTAGAGCCCAAAAGGGCAAACCAGGGGGTCCAGATATGGGCGGGGATCAGGTGGTTGCGAGGGCTGATTTCGAGGATGATCTCCAGAAGGTCTCGGGAATCCAGGCCTAGGATGGGCCGGCCATCAGAGCGGATGTTGCCGATTTTTTCCAGCTCAGCCTGGATGCGGGCCACGGTTTCGAAATCGGGCGCGAAAATGACATTGTGGATTTTGCGCACCTTTCCCCCGCGTTTGTAGATGTTGCTGATCTCCCCGGCCAGGAGAAAACGCACAGGGTGGTCTTGACATGCGGGCGGCACCTGGTCCCGAATGGCCTTTTCGACCTCGGGCTTGAGTTGATAGAGCCCCTCTTCGGCGGGTTCCAGGCTTTCTTGCATTTCGGCCAGCCAGCCAGGATGTGCGATATCCCCGGTGCCCACAATGTGGATGCCTTTGCGGCGGGCCCAGATGGCCAGGTGGGGGATATCCAACGTTTTGCTGGTGGCCCGGGAAAAGTGGGAATGAATGTGGAGGTCGGCGATGAGTTTCATAGTTTGGGATTGTAGCCGTATCTGCGGGCCAGAGCAAATATCCGGGTTTGCATGAGCCCCGGGCAATGAGGTGTGGAGAGACCTTTTTCTCGCAAGCTCGAAAAGCGTGTATAATCCATGGGGAACGTCTCTGCTTTCAAAACAGTCTTCACGAACGGCAGTTCGCCGATACGAATGAAAACGTCTCGCGGCCAGGCTGGCGCGGGAAGCCGAGTTCGTGATGCGTAATACGTAATGCGTAATGAGCTCACGTTTTACGTTTCACGCATCACGCCCGTTGGTGCCTCGCCCAACGTGGGCCTGGCGATCTTAATCCTAATCCTAATCCTAATCCTAATCCTGATCCGAATCCTATTTTCAAAACAGGAGTCCCTTCCATGCCATTCATTGATCTTTCCGCCCCCATTGCTCCCAGCCCGGAGGGCACGCCTCCCTTCCTGCGCGTCGAGATCGCATATCATGATCACGCCCAAGGCGCGGCTCAGGCCCAGGCCCTGCTCAAGGTCCCTCCCCAGGTCTTCCGCCGGGGGGAAGGCTGGGCCACGGAAACCATCACCCGTCTGGGTACTCACGACACCACCCATGTGGATGCCCCCTGGCATTACAATCGGGAGATCCAGGGCCAGCCTGCCCCTACCATCGACCAGCTCCCGTTGGAATGGTTCTTCTCCGATGGCGTGGTCTTTGACTTCACCCACAAAGCGGACGGTGATGCCATTACCGTGGAGGAAATCCAGGCCCAGCTCCAAGCCATGGATTACACGCTGAAACCCCTGGATATTGTGCTGATGCACACGGGACGGGATCAATTCTACAACCAGCCCGATTATCTTTTCCGCGGCCCGGGCGTCACCCCCGAAGCCACCCGTTGGCTCTATGAGCAGGGTGTGCGGGTCATGGGGATTGATGCCTGGGGCTGGGATCAGCCGCTCAATATCCAGGCCCAACGCGCGTTAGAAGCGGGCGGCAAGCCGGGCATCTTCTGGGCTGCCCATCAGGTGGACCTCCCTTACGCTCAGATCGAACGCCTGGTCAACCTCCACCAACTTCCCCCTTTGGGGTTCAAGGTTGCCTGTTTCCCGTTAAAAATTCGCGGAGGCAGTGCGGGCCCGGCCCGGGTGGTGGCTATCTTGCCGTAGGGGGTTGGCCGGCATACGCGTGCAGATGGGCCTCGGCAATCGCGTCCCATTGGAATTTGCGGGCCAGGGCCTTGGCCCGGGCGCCCAATCGATGTCGCAGGGGGGCATCCTTTAGGAGCCGTTCGACCGCACCTGCCATGGCCTGGGCGTCCTGGGCTGGGGCCAGAAGCAGGGTCTCGCCATCTACCAGGTCCGGGTAGGGAACCGCGGGTGGGGTGGTGACAATGGCCATGCCGTGTTCCAGCGCGGCCATAAAACTCCCACGGCGATAGGATGCCCCATCCTGATAGGGCAGCAGGCACACATCCGCGCTATGAAACGCGGCCGAAACCTGCTCCTTCGGCATATGCCCGGTCCAATGCACCCGGGCTCCCAATTGCGCTTCGGCGATCCGGGCTTCTACTTTTTGCAAATACGCGTGATTGGTGGCATCCGAGGCCCCCACCCGGCCCCCGATCATCAGCAAATGTGCGTTCAAACCTCGGGCTACCAATTGGGCCAATACCTCCACTAGCTTTTCTCCCCCTTTGCTGGCGTTGAGAAAACCAAAATAACAGACCACCACCGCCTCGGGGGGGATCCCCCAGCGGGTTCGCCAGGCAGCTCTTTCAAAATCTGCGGGAGGCGCGTCGGGAATGTTGCTGCCAATGGGGATCTCGATCCCATCCGGTCGGATGGATCGAAGTTGGAGGGTATCTTCGGGATTGGTGGTGATGGCCAGATCCAGGGTTCGGGCCAGGGTGTATGTCACCCATCGCCTGAGCCCAAACCAATGGGCCTTGGGGAAAAGATACGGCAC
The DNA here is from genome assembly GCA_027002405.1 of Anaerolineae bacterium. Classification (GTDB taxonomy): domain Bacteria; phylum Chloroflexota; class Anaerolineae; order J102; family J102; genus M2005. The sequence goes on from JALWZT010000212.1 coordinate 47,680, forward strand.
CAGAAGATCGTGGAATGTCACCGCGGTGAGGGCCCGGGGCCGTTGAGACCAGGGGCGCCAGGCCCATAAATTGATGGCAGGATGCATGGCAAAGGCCGCGGTCTGGTATTGGATATGCACCACGTCGGGCTGCCAGTCGGCGGTGAATGCATCCAACACATCCCACAGGCCCCATCCCCAACCTTCTACCCAAGGGAACACCTGAATCCCTTCGTCCACAGGGGCCTGGGCCGCGTGGATGGATGTTAAAATCCCGACCTCTTGATTCAAATCGACCAGGGCCCGCGCCAGGGCCCGGGTGTAATCCGCCACGCCCCCTTGCATGGGGGGATACTCGCCGGTTACCAGGAGGATCCGTCGGGTCATAGGGAAACTTCTGTCGCGGCAGCCAGTTGCAAAGCCTGGCGCAGTTCTGGGGTCGGTGAGGCCGGGATGGGAAGGACCCAGGTGCGTTCCAGTGGATGACGGGCCGCCAGCTCTTGACGTAAGGCCTGGATTTTGTCCCAGGGGATGGGCGGCGGGGTGAAAACCACAAAGAATGAGGTGGCGGTTAGAGTTTGACGAAACCCATAGCGTTGCACCCAGTCTGCCACCGAGATTTGTCCGGGCGCGGAAGCCTGGTCCAGGGAAGCAAAGGTGAGGAAAGCGCGGCCAAAGCGGGGCGCGAGCAAACGAGTTGCCACCCCGGCTTCGCCCATGGCAATGGCAATGGCCGGACCTTGGGCCTGATGCAACCAGGTCAAGGGCGGCAAAACATCCCGAACTTCATGGGCCATCCCCACCAGTTTGGCCACTCCTGCGCCCAGGTGGCGCATGCGCCTTTCCCAACCGGGCCAATCCCTCAACATGCCTTGAAAATCGTGTTTAGAAAGGATGATCCGGGCCCTTGCATCCCTGAGCGAGGGGTGTTTTTCCCAGGTTGTCAACTCGATATCCACCCAATGGGACGTTTGCAAGGCCTGACGCAAAATCTCCAGCCGCTCCCTTTCGGAACCTTGAAAATGGCCTCCTTCCCAGGAGGGGCGGCATGTGAAAATGGCAGGGATGGGGGTTTCCCGGGCCAGGCGCGGCACATCCACCCGCGTCATCCAATCCAAACGAAATTCCGCCAGAGTCACCTCTGACGGAAGATCACGAGCTTTATCCAGGGCTTCGGCGGGATCGGAAGCAACGATCGCAACCGCAAGGTGCACCGAATTAGCTGGCTTGCGGGGTGTTGGTGGAATCTTTGGGGGTTTTCTCCTTGGCATCATCCGTGCTGGCGGCCTCGCGAAATTCGCGAATGCCTTCGCCCATGGAACGGAACACCTCGGGGAGTTTCCCCGCGCCAAAGATGAGCAAGACAATAACCAGAATCAAACCGAGTTCAAGGGGTCCGAGTTGCATGAGAATCGCCTCCAGGAGGGATAGAAGGAAAGGTTGTTGCGAGTATTATAACATCTTCTTCCTGGAAGGCCAATCTAGAATCCGTTATGAACTTATCGCCAATTTGACGCGATTTTGTGGATGACGAGCATTTCAATTCCATATCCACCTTATGGCCCGCTATTCGAAGCACCTCCACGGCTGTCTCCAAATCCCTCTCCCTCACCAACAGATAGTCTGTCTCGTATGTGGACACGACAAAGATGCTTACCCCCGCCCTTGCCAGAGGCTCTGCCAGCGACAAAAGCACCCCCGTCTCTTCAAAGTCCAAAGGTCCCTCCACCTTCAAACCTCGCCATCCCCTCTCTGCACGCACCTCCCTCGGTATACACGCGGCAGAACATACGATAGACAACTCCTCTGGCGTCCTCGTAATAGAGAAAAAGTCACTTTCTTTCGCCCAAGCTGGGATCCCAGCGGAGCTCTCGAGACGACATATGCCGAGCTTTTCTTGAAGAACCGATAACGTCAACATCGACCTTTACCACTTCTTTAATCATGCATGCATTTTACAGAACTTCCAAGGCCTGACAGGCTTCTGCGATGCCCCGGGCCACATCAATCAGAATATCGGTATCTACCAGCAGCTCGGCCATTATCCTTGCCACTCTCTATGACGCAAGTGGGCCCGAGGCTGAACTTCCATGCCCCGTAGTAAAGTTCACCAATAGCCATGCAGGGGATAAAAATTTCGCTTGCTTGCTCCAGCTTTTCCATCACCGCAGCGTCAGCGGCGAACAGAGCAATAATGACACGGGTGTCTAACAGATATCTACCATTCATTGACATCAATCTGTTCGCATCCCTGCTCTATCGCTTGGCGCATCTGTTTCACATCCTCTAAAGGGATGGCACCCGCAAAGCGCAAAAGTTGACGCCCCGGAACACCATGGGGCGCAGACAGCCCTAAAGTACGAGTGAACTCCAGTACCCGCCACCGCGACTCATGGGGCAAGGCTCTGAGCCGTTCAATTATCTCGTCGATCACCGTTGTGCTCATTGTACATTCCTCTTTGGCAGGGATTTGCCGAGCCAGCATCGGGGGATTAAGTTTCCGGATTAGAAACAGCACTCCTGCGGAGGGTGCGGGAATCATCCAGTGCCGTTCTGGTGCCCGGCGACTTCATCGCTGGGCGGCCTTCCTGAATTTTACCACGCTGCCAGCGAGTCCGCCACCGCCCGCCGGGCCAACGGCGCCTCAGACCTTCAAGGTCTCCCACACCCGCCCGATACGAACAACCCGCGGCCACGGGCCGACGCTGGGAGTCGCGAGGCCTTTTGCCAACCGCAATTGGCCTTGCCGGGGTTGGAAGAACATCGGTGGGAAGAGTATAACGTCAGAAATACCGGTCTTCGAACTGAGCTGCAAATGCTACAAGTCATGAGCCCAAAATCTTCATCTACCCGGCCTTTTGCTCTCTCAATTGCATAGCCTTACGGCTGATTTCTTCCAGAGTGAACGCCTCATCCAAGTCCTGATGCTGTCGCCAACGCGTATAATCAAACCGTTCTCGTTGAATGAGAGAGATAAAACGCTCCGCTTCCACCTCACCAAGGTAGCGTGTAAGAATTTGCAGACCCTTTATCTTGATTTCCGTATCGGTAATCATGACAAAACCTCTTTGATAAATCCAATAGGATCCGTAATCCGGATCTCTGAAATCAATTCTCTCCTCTTCAAAATACCGTCATCCGTGGTCAAAAAGTAATCAGCCTTTGAAACGATCGCACTGGCAATATGAAGCGCGTCCATTTTCTTAAGGCCGAGTTTCCGTATCTTTTCGGCAATGGCGAGTAGTTCTTCTCCTTCCACCACGTCTTCCTGAGCATACATTCGCCATGCTCGGATTTGTATCCTTCTCTCACGAAACGGATTCTTGTCGTTTTCATAATCCAGAATGTATGACCACACGAGTTGAATGGCGCCATTTCGGATCTCTTCCTGGATCATCAGTTTCGCTTCCGCTTCCAGCCGAATGCGTAGTTGGCTCTGATCATCAAATGGACGATTGAAACAACAATTGTCGAGATATACTTTACATCCCATATCATCTACAATGAAATGTGCATTGGGGCGCCTTGCATCACACTTGCCAATGGGTTGCTTATCGCATTCTACCATACTTTTCCACCACACAAAAACCATCCTTGCACACCACTCACAGGAAGCATCTTGTCTCTCTGTCCATTCACAAGCGCCCTATCCGAAAAGGCGCGCTAACGACTGGCGTCAGGGGCGGGCGGCGTGTCCCTGCTTCCGTCCGAGGCCCGAGCCGCCGCCATATCCGAAATCGCGGGCTAGAACCGCGGGCGGGAGCCCGTCCAGACCTTGAAGCGTCTCCCAGACCTTCAAGGTCTCCCACGCCCGCCCGACACGAGCAGCCTGAGGCCAACGGGCCGACGCCGGGCCTGTACTTCCACGGCATTCTACCACGCTGCGGACCAACGCACCACCGCCCGCCGGGCCTGCGTCCATGTCCTCTTTGCGCCCTTGGCGACTTTGCGTGCGTTCTTCGTGCGGCCCGCCCTGGAGGGCCCGAGGCTGAACCCTCGGGCTACGCGTACAAAGCCCCTGCGGGGCTCCCAGGGCCAGCCCGGAGGGCTTCGCATTTGTAGCTCGGAGGTTGTGCTCCGAGCTTCCAGTCGGCGGGCTCCCGACACGAACAACCCGCGGCCACGGGCCGACGCTTAGTAACCGTCTAAAAATTAGTTTCCGTTTTTGTGCTCATCGACTGAAGTCGAACACTTAAGGCCTACGGCCAGACCCCCTCTTCATCTCCCCCGCAAGCGGGGGAGAACAGCGGAAGGGGATCAGATGACGGCCTCCGCCGTCCAAAACGGCGACAAAAGGGGTCGCCGAAGGGCGACCATTGGCGCGAAGCGCCTCCATAGGCACGAGTTTACTCGGCAAGTGTTGCGGCAAAAAAGGGAAGTTATTTCTGGACGATCACTTAGGGTTGTGAGGCCCCCGCCGACCGCAATTGGGCGGCCCTCGTTATTCCAATTCTTCCAGCAATCGTTCCAAATCGCCGTAATCGTATGGCGGACGCTTGCGCACAGCCAGCACATCGACGTACAACTCCGTTTCTGTAATCGCATAAACGATCCGCCATCGCTCTATCCGCAGCCGTCTCAACTCCACACCTGTCTCCGGCAACCCTGATGTGTCCAATTCTATGCTTCTCGGCGGCCGCGGATTGTTTCCCAACCCATCTATTGCTCGTTTTACCCGCTGACGCACATTCCCCGGCAATCGCTTGATCTCCTTCCACGCTTGCGGAAGAACATAAACCTTGTATTTCACTCCAACTCTCCCCTGATTTCTTCCCACCGCAGCCATCCTGCCTTTTCTCGATCTCCATCTGCTTTCCGAAGCACCGCAAGCGCCTGCCTGGCGATGTCCAGATCTTCCAGTGTCTCCAACCACTCAATCAACGTCTCCCAATCTTCCGCATCAAGAACTGCGAAACGTTTACCTTTGACCGTCACATATTGGACGGATTGCAGGGCTTCTAGTGCTGGCATTTTATTTTCTCCAGACTACGGAATCTTCCTGTATCAGGGTCTCAGTTTACATTATCACGGGGCAAAATGCAAGCCCCCTATGCAAGCCATGGCTCCCTGAAATCCCTTCTATCGGCCATTTCATTACGCTAACGGCGAGCCGAGCGCAGCGAGGCGAAGCCGTCCGCCTGGACGCCGCTGTTAGCTATGCCGGGGTGAAAAGACAACGGTGGCCAGCAGGGCCAACGCCCGCTCCTGACCTTGAAGCGTCTCCCAGACCTTCAAGGTCTCGGTCTGCAGCCTGCCCCCCGAGAGGACGCCTATGCCTGTCCTGAGCGCAGCCGAAGGAACAAAGGCTCATCGTACGAAGCTGGCTCTGACGGATTATGTGGATCGAGGCAAAATGAGGCAAAATTGGCAGAAAATCACCAGGACCAAACCAGGAGGACTGCCAGTCATGCCTCAACGAAATCATAGCACAGAACGCCATCAGGTCATGAAAATCAATAAGCGGGTTATTTTGCCTATCCCTTTGGATGAATACAAGCAGCTCATCTCAGATAGCAAGCGTTTCCGAGAGAAACTGGATGATATGATAGCGAGCCACCCCGAGTTGTTTCCGGAATGCATCACGGGGGGCTATGTACTCCATGACATCTTGCCTGCATCCACCAAAATGCCGGAGGTGCGCTTCCGTCGCATCAAGTTGAAGGAGAAGGATGCGGAAGGCAACAACATCATTCTCACCATTGCATCCAGTGATGTGATCCCTTACATGAGAGGCTTGACTGATGAGGTGGAGAAAGCTTTATTTCTCCGTCGATTCGGCGTGCCTTTCTGGGCCCTGGCACATGTGTTTGGTCGAGATGAAAACTATTGGTATCGTCTGGTCGGCAGCCTAGGACGTTACAGCATCGTGGGCACGACCATCAAAGATAAGGAGAAGCTACCTGAGCATCTCCTGGCCGATGAGAAGCATACAGGACTCAATGGCGAAAAAGTTTATATCGCCACCACCGTCGGTGAGGATTGCGTTCTCGGCGCTTCGTTGGCTTTGAATGCTGATGAGGAGACCTTGACTACGGCTTATGGTGTTTTCCAGGCCGAGACCAAGCCGTTACAAGCAGATTATCAGCCTAAAACTGTCAATACAGATGGGTGGGCCGCCACGCAGAAGGCGTGGCGCAACCTCTTTCCCATGATTGTTATCATTCATTGCTTCTTGCATGCCTTTTTGAAAATCCGCAATCGCACCAAGCGATTCAAAGAGCTCTATCCTCAAATCGTCCAACAGGTTTGGGCCATCTACCATGCCGAAACGCCGGATTTATTCCGCCAGCGAGCGACCGACTTCTGGACTTGGTCCCAACAACACCTGACGGGAGATGCTTTGGCTGCGGTGCAAAAGCTCTATGCCAAAACAGACCTCTTCCTCCTGGCCTTTGATTTCCCTGACGCCTATCGCACGAGTAACATGATCGATCGTCATATGGAACCGATGGCTCGCTGGGTTGCCAGCACGCGATTCTTTCATGGCCATTGGGCCGCAGCCGAGTTACAGATCCGCGCATGGGCCATCCTCCATAACTTCGGCCCTTATTCTCCGCGAGCACGACGCCAGCAGGAAGCATCTTCGCCTGCTCACAAACTCAATGGCTTTGTCTATCATGAAAATTGGCTACATAACCTCCTCATTTCGACTTCCTGTGCAGGGATGACCCCCCTCCACAGAATCCGTCAGAACTAGCAAGGTTCCATGCCGCTTGTACTCGAACTCGCGCAATTCCACCTGGCCGGGTTTGAGAGGACGTGTCGGGTGCTTTCGTTCCAGGGCCTGGATACCCGTTTTTTCGTCCATACTGACCAGGTGAGTG
>JALWZT010000213.1 GCA_027002405.1 Anaerolineae bacterium
ACTGTTGGAGTGGTTTTGGAAGACCTGTTTGAGACTGTTGTTCTTTCATGGTTTGTTTTCCCTCCTACCCCTATACTATACTGCGTTTCCCCCTTAATGTAAACCTACCCTTGTGAGGGGGCAGGGGTGGGGGCCCATCGGCCGGATCACCGCCCCTACCGGATTGCTCGGCAACCTGCTTGATGTTTGCCAACAACCTCATTCATCGCCGGGCGGGCAGGGCAGGCGCCAGATTTCTGGGACGCACCCGGTGTTCGGAGGTCGTTTCTGTGTGTTGGAAAAGCGTGGTAGAATGGGATAAGCTCCATTAACGAGCGTGATGCCTGGCCATATCCCCGGCCAATAAATAGTTGGCGGGCACAGACATCTCGTGTAAAATGTGGATGGAGGTAAGCTATGTTTCGAACTGTTGAAGCCATCATAGATGAACAAGGCAATGTCCGGCTGCTGGAGACCGTCCGTCTATCCGCGGTGCGGCGGGCCCTTGTGACTATCCTGGAGCAGGAACCGGTAGATATTGTTTCTGAGACGGCGTTATTGAGTGAACCGGCTCTGGCGGAGGATTGGAATCGGCCCGAGGAGGACGCGGCGTGGTCACACTTGCAGCGGGTAGTGTCGTCTTAGTGCCATTTCCGTTCTCTGACTTATCGCAGGCGAAGCTACGGCCTGCGGTGGTGCTGGCGGATGTCGGTCGAGGCGATTGGATTCTGTGCCAGATCACCAGCAATCCGTATGGAGATGATCGGGCCATTCGGCTGGTTGATGCCAGTTTTGCTTCGGGTTCACTGCGTGTCACGAGTTATGCCCGACCGGGGAAGCTATTCACCGCCAATCGTGAGCTGATAGTAACGCAGGTGGGGAAGCTAAATGCAGAGTCGTTCAAGGAGGTGATTGAGGCGGTTGTGGACATTCTTCACAACAGCCTGGTGTCATAAGGTATGTATCACCCCACGTCGTTGACATCGATACGCAGCGGCCCGCCTGATTGCGGTCGGCGGGTGCCCCGCAACGCCCGGCCTCGGCCCGTTGGCTGGGCGCTGTCAGCGCCGGGCGTCAAAGACCTTGAAGGTCTGGGAGACCCTTCAAGGTCTGGCGCGGGCGTTGGCCCCCGGGCGGGTTGCGCGGGCGGACCGGGCGTTGTAGAATGTGCAGAAAGAAGCAAAGCAGTTGAAAGCGATTGAACCACGCCTGGCTCTATCCCGGAGATAACCCGACGCGGTCATGCAAAAACCGGACGCGCTGCCTGCGGCCCTATGGTGGGCGGCCTCGCCTCGTTGCACTCAGCCCGCCATCGCTGACCTCGGTTGTGAGCCCGCAGTACACTAAAAAAGGCGGTGCAATCTTGGAGAAAATAAACATCCACTGGCAATATCCACTGCCCCGAAAAGGTCTCCTGGGGGCGCTCGACAAATTTATCGGCCCAGGCGCTACACGGGCTGAGATATGGCTTCAGATTGTGCCTGCCGTGTTGGCGGGCATAGGTGCCCCAGTTTACGCTATCTTGAAGGGGGTCCACTGGAACACCGCTCAACTGGTGCTTGCCGGGCTGTTCGCTTTTGACATGACAGGTGGCATTGTTACCAATGCCACATCAACGGCCAAGCGCTGGTATCATCGTGAAGGGCAGGGTTTTTGGCACCATCTTATTTTTACGGCGGTACACGTCATTCATCTTTTCATCGTGGCATGGCTTTTCCGTGCCCTTGACTGGGGTTTCTTCGGGGTGACAAGCTCCTATCTTCTCGTGGCCTCTATCATCATACTCAAGGCACCCCTCTATTTGCAGCGGCCGTTGGCGTATCTGCTCTATGCCATTGCCTTGTTGATAAGCATCTATGGTTTTGCGCCCACCGTTGGGCTGGAATGGTTCTTGCCGTTCTTCTATCTGAAATTACTGATCAGCCATTTGTTGAGAGAAGAGCCATATCGCCCTCTGAGCGAAACTTGAAGCGTTCCTGTTATGAACGTATCGCCAACGCTGGCAAGCCCGATGGCTGAACGCGTTTTTCCCCTTTTCATTCACGAGAGCTCCCACCATGGAAACAGAATTACAAAAGGCCCTTTATATGGTATACCTGGCTCCTCGCGCGGAACAGCTCCATATCATATGGGAATATCGTTGCAATGAAATCGCAATGGATATGTTAATGCGCGGGAAAAATTTGGATCGAGAGCAAGAATGGAGAAGCTCTCCATGGCGTACAACCCAATGGGAAATTTGGTATGAGGCATCTCACCTTTATCGAGAGGAAGTGAGCGACCGTCAGACAGGCTTTCTTGTTTTCAATGATGGAAGAACGCTGGAATACCTGATTAACGAAACGAACGAGCCGTGGACGCATCCTCACCCTGAAAAATCACGAATGGAGGATTGGATTGCAAGACATACGTTATTAAGGCCGAGATGCCTCCTTGTCAGTCATCAAATAACATGGAGAAATATGGCCGTTAAATTGGGAAGGCCTGCTTTTCATGTAGAAGCACAAAGCCTCGGTAGCGGGATAGAGGACATATGTTGTTTTGACGAGTGGTTTTGGAGCGGTGCAGAGCGATACCATCTTTGGATCGATCAGGAAACTGGGGTCTTATTGCAATACACTGCGGAAGTGCATGACACAACGATAGCCATCGCCGAGGTCAAGAAGATAAGAAAGGATTTTTCTGAGGATGTTTTTCCTATCGATCTCGCTGCATTTTAACTACGAGATGGTGAACACTCGCCATATTCTGCCAGAATGAACAAAAAAGGACGCCCACAATGGGGAGGCGTCCTTTCCTGCAAGGATTCTGGGACCTGTGTCATGCCCGGGTCAATTGCCGGAGGCTAAGGTAAAAGCCCATGGCCAGGAACAAAATGCCCACAAAAGACATGAGCTGGTTCTGTAAAATTTGAAGAATGACGCCCAAAAAGATGATGCCGGCAGGGATGCCCATATCTCGGCGAGTGGCTTTTCCCAGGTCAAATAAGGAGAGACTCAAGCCGGTCACGGCTAACGCCTCCATGCCAATGACGAAGATTTGCGATTCGGGATTGTGGAGGACATAGGGTAGCAAGGCACTGGAAGCCAGGATGAGAGCGGCAATAGCCCATTTGACATAACCTGTTGCCTGGTAAAGACAGACCAAAGAGAAGGCGAAGCCGATCTTGGCCAAAGCCCAGATCAGGAGAATGATGGCTTGAAGGACGTCGGGGAATTGAAAATCGGGGACGGCCAGGCCGAGGGAGATGGTGAACACCAAAGCCAAAGCATAGATGAATCCTAGCGCCAGGCTGGCGTTTAACCAGCGCACACACCATCGGGCTTTTGTTTCCTGGATTGGGATGGATTTTGCTGACGTGGTACGGGATGTTTTCTTTTTCTTCGACATAATGGCCTCGCGCGAGATGACAAAAGACGGGCGCTCCACCAAAAGCGGCTAGAGCGCCCGTCCAGGAATGCCTCCTAGAACGCCGAGTTATACCTTTTTGGCCTGATTGAGGAGATCGCGTTCCAGTTCATCGATATGTTCCAGTTTACCCTCTTTCTCCATTTTCTCCAAGCGAGCGATGTACATATCCTCCGAGTTCATGCGCAAGAGATCACCCGGCTGGACGCCGATGTTGCGGGCACCACGGCGCATGGCCCACCAGAAGATCCACAGCCATAAGATGGCCCACAGGAACCAGATGAGCGCCTGGATCATCTTGCTGCCAGGGGCGATGAGCGCGGGGAAGAAGGTGGTGGGGGTGTAGGGCATGGAGGCCATGAGCCCATCCCAGAAGTCGCGGGCCAGGGTGTAAGGCAGGTACCCCACATAGAAGAAGGGCCAAATGAGCAGGCCGGTGACATAAAGCAGACCGGTGCGGCCATAGTTGCGGAATTCGCACCCCAGCATCAACACGGTGCCAAAGCCCAGCAGGAACCCGCCAAACAGGTCCATGGGGAGGGTGGTCTGTTCGCGAATGTGCCCCGGACCGACTTTGTGGAATTCAGGTCCCACATACTTGGCGGCGAAGGCTTCCGTGGCCCAATGATGCCCTTCCATGATGTTGAAGAAGGCAAATCCAATAGCCATCACCAACGCCACCAGGCCGATATGCAGGCCCAGTGCGGCCAGAGGCTGATAGGAGATCATGACGGTGCGCAGGGAGAAGGGCATGCCCCAACGCTGCGCAGCCACATCCTCTCCTTTCTCCATCTCGCGGCCCAGCTCGAAGTTGATGATGCCGCATTCGGTGCCGAAGCCGGTCTTGGCCACCGAGATGCCCAGCAACGCACCCACGATCATGAGCATCAGGATATTGGGCAGGTTTTTGCCGGTGAGCATGACGCCGGCCATCTTGGTCTTGGTCAGGGTCTCGGCCCAACCCATGACGATGGCGTAATTGTTGCCGGCAAAGGCCATGTAGATGACCACTGCCAGGATAATCACGAGCACCACGTACAGAATCCAGGAAAGCAGCGTGGGTTTGGTGCTTTCTCCCAGGGTCAGACCGTCAGCCCAGCCCCGGGCCTTGGCTTGCTCGACATACCATTGCGTTTCCTGGCTCTTGAAGTATTGGGATAGATTCAGTTTCCGAAGCAGGAGGAAGGCGATCAGCGCACCCACCGTGGCCATAATCATGACCACCCAGCTTTTGATATTCATGGCGGCCCAACCGCCCAACAGGTGATGCAGGGTACAGCCACCAGCCACGCGAGTCCCCCAGGCGAAGAAGAACGCGCCAAACGCAGTAGCGATGAGGGTGCCTTTGGGATAGCGTACCCAACTGCGGAATTCTCCTTCCAACCAGGCCAGGACAAAGGCCGCTATCATTGCACCGATGATAACCCACTGAATAGATGGCTGATAATCTGGCTTGGTAGCAATGAAGGAGAATCCGAACAGAGTCGATTCAACGCCCGCGAGCATGCGGGCCATACCGCTGGTCACGCCAATGAATTTGTGTTTGGGATGTCCCAATGGAAGTAAGGTGTAATTGATGATTTCTGCGGTAGCCGTCAGCAAGCCCGCGGTCCACCATGGCCATTGTTTTTTAAGCCATGAACTGCTGTTTCGATTTTCGAAGACAGCCATTGTCATACCTCCCGAAAATGTGAAGTGAGAATGAAGAAGGGAAATGAAAGAAAGCTTACTATTTAACTATAGCAAATTCCAGCCCAATGATCCATTGCGAAATTTTTATTGGCATCATAAGCATTTGCTTATGTTTCCCGGTTGGATTTTGGTAATGTGGCTTACTGGGGTACAATGGTCGTGTCCAATGTCCCCTGCCTCGCTCAAGGATGATCGCCGTGTTAAACCCTCATCAATTGCTGATTTTTCAAACCGTTGCCTCGGAAAAAAATATCAGCCGGGCGGCCGATGTGTTATTTATGTCTCAACCGGCAGTGAGTCAGCATATTAAGGCGCTGGAGCAAGATTTGGGAGTCAAACTGTTTCGTCGTGGGCGCAAGGGGGTGCAGCTCACGCGCGCGGGCGAGGTCCTCCTGGAGTACGCCCAAACCCTGATTCAACTTTCGCAAGAAGCCCGAAGGGAAGTGAAAAAAGCGGCTCTCAAGGGGGATCATCGGATTCATCAAGTCCATGTGGGAGCGAGCCCGGGTATTGGCTCCTGCCTGGTCCCCAAATGGACCGAGTTGTTCTATCGCTATGATGAATCGATTTCTCTCTCGATTCGTATCGCCTCCACCCCGAATCTGGTCCATCAGGTGGCAGGGCATTTTCTTGCCTTTGCCGTGACCGGTGATCCCCTGACCAAAGGGATTGTGGAGATGACGCCCTTATGGGAGGAGGAGGCCGCGATCATTGTCGGTCGCGGGCATCGTTGGTGGGGACGCTCACATATCCCCGCGGAGGCCCTGTCCAATGAGGATTTTGTCATGCGTGAGGAGAGCTCTCTCGCCCGGGCATGGGAGTTACAAACCCTGGCGGAGTTTGGTGCGCATCCCCGGGCAGTGGCTGAATTCACCGCGCCTGCTGCCATCAAGCGGGCGGTTATGGCCAATATCGGCATCGCGTTGTTGCCTTGTTTCTCGGTGGAAAAGGAGATAGCCAGCGGTCAGTTGCACGCTGTGCGCCTGGAAGAAGGGGTTTTGGCGCGACGTTTCAGCCTGTTATGGACCCCCGCTTCACTCAAAAGGGAAGGGGTTATCAAGCTCTTTCGTCTGATAGCAGCTTTTGCTGATAGTCTGGCGTTTCGGCCTTTAGCATCGCCTCAGGAGCAGGTGACCCGAGCTTTCCAGCAATCATCCCTGTTGAGGAGGTTATTGGAAAGGAGGACCGAGGAGGTCCTTGTTCCGTAAATAGGATTAGGATTAGGATTAGGATTGAGGATTGTTAGGCCGAGGCCAGGCGCGAGCACGAGTAATCAGTCATCAGTAACTGGTGTTCAGTCTCACGAGGCCATGCCCCGGGCGATGGCGAGATTCAGGGTCTCGCGAACCAGTTGGGGCCAAAGCGCGAATGCAAAAAGCGGGGACGAGCCCTCAGCCCGCGGGGCATTTTGTTGGACAAGACGAACCGCGGCCTCAATCGTCGCCGCGTCCGGCCGCCGACCCTGCAGCGGAGCAAAAAGCGCCTCCCCATAGACCGATGGCCAGGCCGCGGATGGGACCACGGCCCATCGCATCCGACGTATCAACCCCGTTGACGGGTCCAGCACCAGCCATGCCGCAGCCATCCGCACATCGGGCTGCAAAGGAGGCCGCGGGGGATGGATCACCAACGCGCTGCTGGCCCCTTGAGGACCGCTGGGGACGCGGACTCGCAGGATCAGCCGCGGGGAGTCGGTCTCTTCGTGCAGGGCTTGCTGCAAAGGTATGGTGGTTGTTTCCACACCCCCATGGCCCAGCGAGGCCACATCGGCCCGGGCACCCAACAAAGCCAGGGCCAAAATCACGGGATTCTCGCCGCCAGGAGCTTGCAGATCATGGACCAAAGCCCGGCCTGGTTCGCGCTCCTCCCACCAACGGCACGCATCGATGAGCGCCGCGGCCGCGGGGACAGGCAGTCGCGAAGGGATCAGCGCATGATAGGCCAGCCCTACTCCCAAAAGAAGCTCCCCACCCGCCCGCATCAAGCCTCCCGTGGCTGTGATGCGGCTGATATCCAGAATGGCCGCATGAGGATCGGGCCGGGGCGGGGGCATGCCCGCGGTCAGTTGCCAGCGCATGGGGCGAGCCAGTAAGGCCAGGGCTTCCTCCACCTGCTGGGGACGATACACCAGCGGTTGAGAGGCCTGGGAGCTCATGAGGTTTGGGGGTGGGAGGGGATCGACGCCCCATCCTCCTGGGTGAAGCGTTTGGCAGGACGAAGGGTACGGGCGAGGCTGGTTTTCAGGCAGGCGGCCCACAGGTCCCGCAGTTCTCGGAAAACCGGTTGTCCCCCGCGCCAATAATGAAGTTGATAGTAGAGGGTGCGCAACAGATAGCCAAAGGCGGCCAGAAGATGCATCAACGCCACCAGGGCCGGGTGATAACGGGCCCGCAGGTCCAGGTCCAGGGAATCGACGTTATGGGCGTAAAACGCGGGCCCCAATTGCCGGGAGCTGCCCCCGATGTGGTGCGTCACATGCACGGAGGGCAGACACATGACGCCATAGCCCTGGCCCCGAATGCGGCGACACAGCTCCACATCCTCGGAATACATAAAATACCGCTCGTCCATAAGCCCCGCTGCATCCAGCGCTTCGCGGCGTAGAAGCATGGCCGCACCCGAAACCCAGTCCACAGCAATGGGGGAGGTTTGCTCATACAAAGAACGGGGTAACCACAGGCCCCGAAAATGGCCCGGCGCCAGACGGTAGAGAAAGGTCGCGAAGTTGAAGATGGTGGTGAGCGAAGGATCATACCCGGCCGCGCCCCCCTGCACTTTGCCCTTGGCCCCTTGCAAGCGAGGCCCCACCACTCCCACTTCTGGATGGGCCTCCATGAATTCGACCATCTCGGTGAGGGCATGGGGGGGGAGCTCGGTATCCGGGTTCAGGAGCAGGATGTAACGCCCTCCGGCCCGACGGATGCCCTGGTTGTTGCCCGCGGCAAAGCCTCGATTCACCCGGTTGGCGATGATAGTCACTTGCGGGTATCGCGTCCGGACCAGCTCCAGAGAGCCATCGCTGGACGCGTTGTCTACCAGAAAAACCTCCATCCGGAGGTCCCCCTGGGCCGCGAAAAGGCTATCCAGGGCCGCGGGCAGGTAGGCGGCCGCGTTCCAATTGACGATGATCACCGAAAGCTGCACGGTCGCGGGCGCCGGCGCCGCGGGTGCCGCGGGTAAGGAGGAGCGAGGGCGGGCTTGGACGGCAGCCATGGTTAAGCGATGTATCCCAAACCTTGCAAGCGTTCGCGGATGGCTCGTTCTTCCTCTTCCGTCAACGTTTGCCCCGAGCCCGAAGTCAAGTCGCCATCACCCTCTTCGTACACCACAGGTTTTTGTGCGATCGGGGGTTGGAAAGCTTCCAACAAGGGTTTGCCATCCATTTCCCGGGGGATGGGGACATCCAACAAATGAAGGATGGTGGGCGCGAGATCGATGAGTTCGGCGCCTTCCAGTCGGACCCCGGGCCGCACGCCGTGGCCGTAGAAGATGACAATGCCTTCGATGATGTGGGTGCCTGTCTGGTCCAGGGCGTAGGCCGCGCCATGACGTCCGAATTTCTGCTTGGTGCCGAAGATGGGGCCATCGGGCCGCACATCGTAATCCTTCACGGCCAGGTATTTGTCATCCACCCAGCGGATCAGCAGATCGGGGGCCCGGTCCACCATGGGGCCCGTGTAGATCTCCTCCCGGCGCATCACCTGCGCCACCATGGGTTCACCGGTATCGGGGTCCCGCAGGGCGTAGAGGGCCTGGGTGAGTTCTTCGATAAACGCGTCCACCTGGTCGGGAGGAATCACCCCTTCCGGGTCTCGGCCCTGGATGTTGAGGTTGATGTTGCCCAGGTTGCCCACCGCGTAGGCCAGGGTCCGACTCCAATCGATCTCCGCCTGTTCCATGAAGGTTTCCACCGCGGCATGAGCACCGGTGAAACGCTTGAGAAAGCCCTTGACCCCCACAGGCAGGTAGCGCTGGGCCAGATAGAAGCTATTTTTCACAGTTTTGCGGGCCAAACGCCGCGCCCGGTCGCTCAGGGTGAGCTCATCCCCCTGTTTATAGTGTAGCCAACCCTGCTGGGCCAGCCAGCGGTCCAGATACACCGTCTTGACGATGGGCCCCGCGCCGTGATCGGACATGACGATCAGGGTCACGTCCTGGGGCAAGGTGTCCACCAACCGGGCCAGATGCTGATCAATACGGCGATAGACCTGGAGGATGGCATCATGATTGGGCTGGGAGGGGTCGGCCATCAGGTGCCAGGAACAATGTTGGATGGCGTCGGTTTCCATCTCCACCCACATGTAGAAATCCAGGGGTTCCCGATGCAGCGTACGCCACAGCAGCTCGAAGCGTTTATCCACCCCTTCCAGAGTCTCCTTCAGATATTGGGCGTGGGATTTGCCCACGGTGCTGACCGCGATGAAGTGGATATCCTTGACTTCGGATTTCAGCTCGGGCGGGTAGGTATAGGCTGAATCGAGCCCGGGGGTATCCAGGCCGGAAATCAAAAAGCCATTGACCTCCTCGGGCGGGAAGGTCATGGGCACATTGACCACCCCCACCCGACGGCCCGCGTCGGAGAGGATGCGCCATAAGCTGCGCCCGGAACGCAAGGAGGCATTGGTCAGTTCTTGTTTATAGGTGCCTGGGATGCGGCGGGCGAAGTCAAAGATGCCATGTTTGCCGGGGTTGAGCCCGGTGAGAAAGCTGGTCCAGGCCACCGCGGTGAGGAACTGAATGGTGGAACGCAACCCACCCGAAGCCCCTCCGGCCTGCAAACGGGCCAGCGTGGGAAGATACCCCTGATCGATCCAGGGTTGCAACAGGGTCCAGGGCACGCCATCCAGGCCAATGACCCAAACCCGCTGAGAAGGTGATGAGGTGTTGTTTTCGGACATGCCTGTATTTATAGCATGGGCAAGGGAAAAGGCCCAAGGTGAGGATTTTGTGTGAGGTGTTGACGCAAGCGTTACTTACGATTTTGCCAAAAGGGGCACCAGGCCTCTGGCGGAATGGGACGATTGGCGTAAGGACTTTGGGGGTGACGGCAAAAGGCATGGCGCTTGCTCACCTGACCATCCCCGCTGCTCCAAAAAACATCCAGGAACGCGCAGGTATGGCAGGTGCGCCCTCGCAGGTGGTTCCAAAGAAGTTGCATACGTTGGCGACGGGACATGGGGGGCGGTTATCAGTTATCAGTAATCAGTTATCAGTAATCAGTGGAAATCTGCGTCGCATCTGCGAAAATCTGCGTTCTATTTTGTCATGATGTCCATACTGCGACTGCGGCCGATTATCGCTCCTCCTTTTTCCTGGTCGCGGATTGATCGGGCAACCCCAGAATCACGGTCTCGCCGCCCAGGAGGCGGGCCAGTTTGAGCCGCAGTTTTTTCAGAAGCCTTGGCAAAAATTTACCGCTATAGACGCTGGCAAAGGTGGCGACCGCGGCCTTTTCGTCCAGGTTGAGATGATACTGGGCTTTCAAGGCTTCTCGGTGCTTGCATAACCACAGGTAAAGGTCCGTGACGGTGCGGTGGGGGAATTCTTTGAGGAGGCCGCTTTTTTCAATCTCCCGAGCCAGAGGCAAATACACATGTTCATACCAGCTCCGCGCGGCCTCTTCGTAGGGCACGTCTTCCCCCCGGGCTTCCCCCATATACCAGCGATGCACATCGATTTGCTCATACAGATCGCGATACCGGCCCGGTTCGGTCAGCCGAATCGGGGCATTGGGATCGACCTTATCCAGGCCCGTGCGCCGCAAAAATTGCAAACGACTGGCTTCCACCAGCCATTGCCGCAGTTCCTCCGCGGTCTTGGCTTCCACCGGGATGGACGTTTCCACGGGGGTGACATAAGCTTCGATGGTCTTTTCGCCGTGGGCCCGAGCCACCGAGACCCGGTGATTGCCATCTCGCACAAAGTACAAATCTCCCACCTGGATCAAATCCACCGGCGGCAGGCCGGTCAGGGTCTCGCGGGCCGCGTCCACCCGGGCCCAACGTTCCTGCAGGGCCTCATTTTTGGGCAGGAACGCACTGTTGAAGTCCCGATAGCGCCCCACACTGCCCACGATTTTATCCAAAGGGACTTCCTGCAACTGGGGGTGAACCCCGATTTCTCGCGTATGCAGGATTTGGCGCACCTGGTCATAACTGAGGAGCTCGGAACTTTGCCCCCGGATCCGTTTCAGCCAATCCTGCAAAAAGGCTTGCATGTGCGCGTCGCGAAAACGTTGCTGCGCGCGGGAAAACTGAACCGCGGTGGGTTCGGTACTCATGATCACACCACCTGCACGACCGCGCCCGCCCGTCTGGGGTCTCCCGCGCCTTCAAAATACCCTGCGATGCTACGGCCCACCGCGTGAGCACCGCCAAAGAACATGTGGCGCGCGGGCCAAAGATTCAGTTCGTATCCCCATCGCCGCAGTTTTTCCAGCACTTCCGGCGCAAAACCGGGCTCCATTTGCAGTTGGCTTTGTTCAAAATGAATGCGGGGGGCTTCCACTGCATGATAGAGGTCCATGTGGAAGTCGGTGTAATTGAGCACGACTTGGAGGATGGCCGAGCGGATGCGGTTGGCCCCGCCCGAGCCCACGGCCAGCACCGGCTCCTGGTGTTTGAGCACCAGGGTTGGGGCCATCATGGACCCGACCCGTTGGCCCGGTTCCCCCTGCAAAAATCCATGGGGATGGAGATCGGCTTCGCCCAGAATGTTATTGAGGATCAGGCCTGTGCCCGGCACCACAAACCCAGGCCCTTCCCCCGCGGTGGTGGTGAGGGCAATGAGGTTGCCATCCCCATCCAGGACGCTGATGTGGGTGGTGTTGTTGTGTTCCCGGGGAGGAGGGGGATCCGCAGGGTGGGCAAAGGCATGGGCGCGAAGCCGACGGGCCAGATCACCGGCGTGGGCTTCGATGTGTTCCGGCGCCAGGAGGGCCGTGGCATCTCGAGAGGCTTCGAAGGTTGGGCGGGCCAGGTTGGTTTGGCGCATCACCTCGGTAAGGAGTTCCAGATGGGTAGCGCTACCAAAGGGGACGCGATTCAACGCATAATCTTGTAGCAAAGCCAGGGAAAAGGCGATGAGCGCACCGCCGCGGGAAGGCGGGGGGTTGGTGAAAAGTTCGTATTGACGATAGCGTTGATGCAGGGGTTGCCGCACCACCACCTGATATTCGGCCAGGTCCTGGGCGGTGAGCAGCCCTCCATGGGCCCGTTGGTCCGCCAGGATGGCCTGGGCCACCTCACCCCGATAAAAAAGATCCGCCCCTTCCTCTCCCAGCCGTTCCAGCACGCGCGCCAGGTCCGGGTTTTTGTAGACGAAGTCGGGTTTCAGGAAGGTGTCCGGAGCTCCGAAAAGCCGGGCCAAAGCTTCGTCCGCGGCGAGGATGTCGTAGAGCAGCTCGCCCACATACGCGCCAAAGGAGCCCAAAGGGAGGCCTTCCCGGGCGTATTGGATGGCCGGTTCCAACACCGTGGCCAGGGGAAAGCGTCCCAGGTCCTCTTGCAAACGACAAAGCCCCGCGATAAGGCCCGGGGTGGCTACGCTGGCCCGGCCGATGTGGAAGTGTTGATGGGTGGGGCCGTAGTTGACGGTGATGGCGTAGAAGTCCGGAGGCTGTGGCCATTGGTCTGGGGACATCCCTTTGCCGGGGAAGTCCACAAAAAAGTCGTAGAGCCATGTTTGGGCGCTTTCATGCTGGAAGACCAGCGCAAAACCGCCCCCGCCGGGGGAGGTGAGGGTCGGTTCGGCCATAAAGCTGGCGAACGTAGCCGCGACGGCCGCGTCGACCGCGTTGCCACCCGCACGTAACATCTTGGCCCCTGCCTCCGCGGTATAGGGGCTGCCGGCTGCAATGATGCCTTGGGTCATAAGGATGTTTGAAATGCTCGCCACAGCGCGTTGATAGTGCGCTGGGGGTGATGGTAGTAGGCGTCTGGGTCGAGGTTGAGGGAAGGGAATGAAGGGGTGGGTTCCGATGCGTGCAAGGCTCGAACCCATGTTTTTTCGTGGCCATCGGCTCGTATAAGCCCGGTGTGACGGCGCCAGGCGAACCGGTCATAGGGTGGGGCATGCCATTGGTCTTCGGGGATGTCGGCCCAGCGCCACAGCCACAAGGCGGGGACCTCCGCGGCGCGAGCCAGGGCGACCACCTGGCTCAGGTGCTCTTCGATCTCCTCTTCGCTGGCATAGTAGACGCCTTCGCGGGCCATCCCCCGTTGCCCGGGGGGCACGGTGGGGAATCCGGCCAGGAACAGGGCGGGCGGATGGCCTCCCAGCAAGCCGGTGGCCAGGCGCAGGGCAAACGCGATCCAGGGCACACTCAAGGGCAGGCGACGGCGGTCGCTGGCAAAGGTGGCGATGCTCAGGCCCGGTTCGCCTCCGGCCTGTTGGATATCGGTCAGCCGGATGCCCTGGGGGTTTTCCAGCGCATCAAACGCGATGAGAAAATGAGAGGTTCCCGGAGCCTGCTCCCCGATCCGGGCGAGGGTTTCCTCCAGCCAGGGCAGGACCGCCTGCCGGGGGTGTGCGGCCGAGAGACGGCCAAACCCGGGCAGGGGTTCCCATCCCAAAAGCGCAGGGTGTTCGGCATAATAGCCCCCCAGCTCCCGGAGCAGATACGTTTGCCCGGAAAGCATGCGGGCATCCAGGAATGGGGAACGCATCCGCCCCCAGGTGAGCCAGCTTTCATGAATCAGCAGAGGCCAGTGGGGAGGCAAAGGGCTGGGGGTGATCCCCCAATCGGGCCACCACAACGCGCCATCCCAAAACCCCGTCCATATCCCGGCCACCACCTGCAGCCCCGCGTCGTGGGCCAGGTCCAGGAACTTGCCGAAGCGATCCAGGATCGGGGTCGCGAGGCGTTGGGGACCGGGCTGAAAATCGGCCCAGAACAGGGGGACGCGCACAGCTTGCAGCCCCAATGCGGCGATGTGGGCCAGGTCCTCCCGGATTTCCGCGTGGTCAAACGCGCGCCACAACCGCGGGCCGGTTTGGCGGGGAAGGTAGCCGATGCCAAGCAACATACGTTTTATCATACTCCGGGCAGGGGCAATCACCAAAAAAATCAGGTCACTTGATCAACGTTCGACTCGCAATGTCGCCCACAAGGGCCAATGATCGCTCACGGGCGTGCGGGTCACCACGCCCGCATCCACCGGCGTGAATCCTCGGGCGAAGAGATAATCCAGGGTGATCAGCCCTTCGGCCGAGGGGACTGTGCCCTCCACCTGCGAGGTGGCCCAGACAAACCCCGCCTTGCGCACGTGGGCCACCAGGGCTTCTCGCTCCAAAGGGGTCAGGGTGTTGAAGTCCCCACCCAGGAGGATCGGGCCGGTTCGGGTTTCGGCATCCTGTAAGATGGTTTCGAGCTGCTCCAGACGCTGCTTGGGGTCCATCAACGAGGTTTCCAGATGGGTGTTGTAGACCCATACCGGGGTGGGGGTCTGCACCTGGGCCACGACCGCGATACGCACCTGACCGTTGCGAGGGCTGTAATGGGGCAACAAAAGTTTCTGATCCTGCTTTAAGGGCCAGGGGCTGAGGATCGCTTCCCCAAAATCCCGTCGATGTTTGGGATGGATCGAAGCAGGATAGTAAACGAAGTTCATGCCCAGGGCTTGGGCAATGGAGGCGGTCCCTTCTGAGTCCATCTCCTGCAACAGAAGCACGTCCAGGTTTTGCAGGTCCGGGCTTTGTTGGAGCACGGTGATAGCCTGCGGGATGTTCTGGCCGTATTGAATGTTCCAGGTGGCTCCACGGAAGAGGCCATCATCCTGAGGTGGGGTGGTGGCGAATTGTCCTGTGTAGCGCGGGCCGTTGGGGTCCAGGTAATTCGCGGTTTGACTGCAACCGCTTAAAAGGAGGCCCCCCAACAGGAGGAGAAGGAGGAGGAGAGGACGCAACACCGAGAAAGAGGTCATGGTTCTATAAAAAAGCCCGGCTGGTAAACTTCGCCGGGCTTGAAAAAGCCATCGATCAGGAGCCATCACGCGGGCATGGGGTCAGTCGCCATCGGCCAATTGCAAGGTACGGCGGATGATCTCATCATCTTCATCCTCCTCGTACCAGGTTTTCTTGCGGCGCTTTTTATTTTTCCGTCGGGATTTCTTTTCCTGGGCCCTCATCAAAGCCAATTCAAAAGGCGAAAGCACCATCTCATCCTCTGTTTCCACTTCTTCTTCCATCTCGGGTTCTTCGGGCTCTTCCGGCTCTTCCGGTTCGGGCTCGGGGAGCAGGTTTTTCATGGAAAGATCGATCTGCCCGCGGCGGCGGTTCACCTTGATGACTTCGACCTGGACCTCCTGACCTTCCTGAACCACATCGCTGGGATGCCGCACATAGCCGTGGGCCATTTCTTTGACGTGAACCATGCCATCATAGCCGACGCCGATATCGACGAACGCACCATAGTTGGTAATGCGGGTGACCGTGCCCGTCAGCACTTCCCCCACCTCCAGATCTCGGATGGTGCGGGTTCCGGGGGGCAACAAGGTGAGGCTGATGCGGTTGTGGGCCTTATCCAAAGCCTTGATCCAGGCGGTGACTTCCTGCCCTACCTTCAGCACATCCTTGGGGGACTTAATACGCCGTTGGCTCATTTCCGAAACATGAACCAGCGCGTCGGTGCCCACGCCGATATCGATGAACGCGCCAAAATCGGTGAGGCGCTTGACGCGGCCTTGCACCTCTTGCCCCACCGCTAATTTACGCACGATGCGTTTTTTGGGCAGGACTTTGATTTGGGGTTCATTCTGAGGGGATGGGGATTGATCAGACACGTGAATAAGCTCCTTGGATGTTGATTTTTGAATCCTTCCGGGATATGTCCAGGCCGTTCCTGATGCTCATGCGCACACGAACTCCCGGGCGAGATTTGCAAGCAATAATCTTAACCCCTCACGGCCAATCTGTCAAACCTGAAGACAAGTTGAGAGAGGGATGATACGAGGGTGCTGTTCCGTAAATAGGATCAGGATTAGGATTGAGGATTATCAGGTCGAGGTTAGGCGCGAGGATGAGTCATCAGTGATCAGTTATCAGTAATCAGTGTTCAGTCTTCAGTGTTCAGTAGCGCCGAGGCTAGAAACAACGCCCCTGCGGGAGTAGCCGGAATCATCCGGCGCCGTTTTATAGCCCGGCGACTTCATGATACTGTTGGTTTACTGCGCGAGTACGCCGAATAAATTCAGGTCTGAGGGCGTTCCGCCGCATGTCCCCCTTCGGGGACATGTTTTCCGCCCGGTTGGACCTGTCTGCGCAGGCAGACAGGCGGCCAAAGGCCCCCAGCCCCGACTTCGAGTCGGCGGGGCCAAGGCGCCCAGCAGCCTGTATGGAGTTTGCCAACAGTATCACTTCATCGCCGGGCGGGCGTCAAAGACCTTGAAGGTCTGGGAGACGCTTCAAGGTCTGGGGCTGGCGTTGGCCCCGCGGGTGGCGATGCGAGGGGCAGCCGCTAGCGGTGGGGGATAATTCTCCCGGCTCGAAACAGCGCCCCTGCGGGGCTTAGCCGGAATCATCCGGCGCCGTTTTATAGCCCGGCGACTTCATGATACTGTTGGTTTACTGCGCGAGTACGCCGAATAAATTCAGGTCTGAGGGCGTTCCGCCGCATGTCCCCCTTCGGGGACATGTTTTCCGCCCGGTTGGACCTGTCTGCGCAGGCAGACAGGCGGCCAAAGGCCCCCAGCCCCGACTTCGAGTCGGCGGGGCCAAGGCGCCCAGCAGCCTGTATGGAGTTTGCCAACAGTATCACTTCATCGCCGGGCGGGCGTCAAAGACCTTGAAGGTCTGGGAGACGCTTCAAGGTCTGGGGCTGGCGTTGGCCCCGCGGGTGGCGATGCGAGGGGCAGCCGCTAGCGGTGGGGGATAATTCTCCCG
>JALWZT010000214.1 GCA_027002405.1 Anaerolineae bacterium
CCGTTCGGCCCCCACCCCCTGCCCCTCCCCCGCTTGCGGGGGAGGGGTGATCGCCCGGATCGGAGGGGCTACGTAAGACTCATCCCCTCCTGCAGAAGCGGTCGAGAGGAGGTATTCTCAGCGTACCCATAGTAAACCAACAGGTTCATGAAGTCGTCGGGCTATAAAACGGCGCCGGATAATTCCGGCTAGCCCTCAGGAGCGCGGCTTCTAGCCTCGGCGCGACTGAACACTGAACACTGATTACTGATGACTGATCACTGATTACTCCTGCTCGCGCCTGGCCTCGGCCTAACAATCCTCAATCCTAATCCTGATCCTATTTACGGAGCAGCCCCGGGAAGAAAAGAATCACCAAAAGACTCACCGCGGTGATGAGCAGGTATTCCCCCACCCGCCGCCTGGTGAGTTGCCCTCGCAAATACCATTGGTTCAATTCAACCAGGAGATAATACCCCACCAGCAGCATCAACCCCACGCGAATGGATGGAAAGGCCCAGTAGTTGAGAACCACCGCGCTTTGGGCCATGATCAAACCGATAAAAAAGCTGTGCAGGAAGATGTCTCGGGAAGGTCTGCCCGGGGTGCGCAGCAGGTCCATGGCCAAAAGCCCGGCCATCAAGCCGATGAGGCTGGCCACCACCAAAGAACGGGCGCGAGAAAGGTAAACAAGGACAAAGATCAACGCAGCCAGGGTATAAGCCAGGACATTCAAGAATAATCGGGCCCGTGCATATGCCCTTTGCGATGCATCGATGGTATGATATTCACCGGCCATGCTGGCTGCCAGGCTCGCGGCCAATCCTATCAGCACCAGAACCCGCAACGTTGTGGTGGGTGCGGTGGGCAATAAGGCCGCGCCGGCCAATGTGATGGCCGAAGGCAGCCCCCAAAAACGGTAGGTGTGACGCAAACTTTCTTTTTGGGGGTGGGTACGCAGCGCAGCCTCCAGCCCGGCCCAGGTGATGGCCAGCGCGATCATCCCCGCCAGAAAAGCTCCTGAAAAGGGCACGACGATGGGCGAGCCCAAAGCCTGCCACGTGAATTCCCGGGGGGGCAGATGCATCATCTGTCCCAACAACAGGGAAGCCACCGTCATCCATACCGCCACACTGATGTGGTTTCGATAAAGCGTCATGCCTGCATTTTAACCCAATCTTTCCCCCTTCCCCAAACCGATCATGGCGACGTCCCCCACCATCATCAACTTCGACATCCGCATCCTCCCGGCCGAAGCAGGGTATCAGGTCACCGCGCAGGCTCCCGATTCGGGCCTGGCGCAAACCCTGTTGGACATGGATTTGTTGCAGGCCGAGGCTTTTCAGGCCAAACTCCGCCAGGTGCGGGAGGAGCCTTTCACCACCCAACAGGCCCTGTTCCAGGAGATCGGCGAAACCCTCTTTCGAGCCCTATTCCGCGAGGACGTGTACCATCTCTTCTTTGCTCTTTACACCCAGCGCGTTCAGGCTGAAGAGGAGGTCAGCTTACGCTTGCGGCTTCACATCGATGCCCGGGCCTTGGCCGTGGCCCAATTGCCCTGGGAGTTCCTCTATCATCAGGATGTGTTCCTGGCCACGCAAATCCGCACCCTGGTGACCCGGCAATTGCTGGACCTGGAATACGGGCCCATGGAGCCCTTGGAGGTGAAGGGCCGTCCCCGAGTGCTTATTGTCATCCCTCAGGTGGCCAACCTGGATGTTTCCCGGGAAGAAAAGGCCATCACCCAGGCTTTAGAAACCGCGCGCATCCCTTACGAGGTGTTGAAAGGCCGGGTGACCCGTCAGCGTTTGGATGAGGCCTTGGCGCAAAAACCCTACGCGATGTTGCATTTCATTGGTCATGGCGCGGTGGAGGAGGATGAGCAGGGGCAGGTGCGGGGGCGGTTGCGTCTGAACGGGCCAGAAGATGGGCCGGAGGGGGATGAGGATTGGATTTCCGAGGTGGAACTCCAGAGCTTATTGGGCAATCATCAGCATCTGAAGTTGGTGACCCTGAACGGTTGCGAGGTAGGGGAGGTCGCGGCCCGGACTCATGGTCAGGGATTCTTTGGGGTGGTGCCCGCGCTCTTGCGCGCGGGGGTGCCCGCGGTGGTGGCCATGCAATATCCCATCCGGGATGATGTGGCCATCCTCTTTGCCGAAACCTTTTATCGGCGTCTGGTCTCCAGCCGTTGGGCGGGCCATGTGGATATCGCGGTGACCCTGGCCCGTAACGCGTGTCTTTTAGCCTTCCCCGATGATCGGGGCTTCGCCACCCCTGTGCTCTACCTCCGTGCTCCTGACGGTGTCATCTTCAAGATGACCGCGGGGGCCGCGGAGGAAGACCTGCCTTGCCGGGAGCCCTCTCCTCCTCCCGAAGCCTTGCTTTATCGCTATCGCAACATAGCCACCACCACCTTGATTGACCGGTATCACCTGCTTTCGGGACGTTTGCAGCGGATCTTTACCCAGATTGATGCATTGAGCACCACGCCCACGGGCCAGGAGGCCTGGCGTCTGCGGCGTTATGAAAGAAATCGGGATAAATTGGAGCGGGAATTGGATGCCCTGGCCGAGGTGCTGCGCTGGCGCGCCTTCGAGCATTGCCAGGAGCTGGGGCGATTGCAAGCCCGTTTGGCCCAAAAGGAAGAGGAGCGAGACGAGCTGGAGGAGGCCGGCGTTTATATTTCCTACGATCTCAAGCAGGACATCTTTGATCTTTACGAACGCATCCTCACCCTGAAAGACACCCTCAGGGAAATCGAGGCGCTTTTCGGGGGCTAGAACCTGTTATGAACTTATCGTCAGTTTCACGCGATTTTGTGGATGGCGGGCGTTTCAATTCGCCACGGATGACGCTGATGCGACGGATCGACACGGATTTTTTGGAAAAAGCATGGTATCTGTTTGAAAAATCCGCGAAAATCTGCTTTATCCGCGTTATCCGCGGCCAATTCCAACCTCCGATGCGGCGATCCTGAGCTTTGAGGGAAGCAAAATGCATAACAGCCTCTAACTGGATGCACTGCAAGAAGGCTTTTCAACACGGAGACACGGAGGACACAGAGAAAAATAAATCGGCGTGTATCTGTGTTCCCATAATGGCGGGGCTGGTGTCCAGCAATCAGTTGCGGGGCTAGCCGGATTCATCCGGCGCCGTTCTGTAGCCCGGCGACTTCATGATACTGTTGGCAAACTCCATGCAGGCTGCTGGGCGCCTTGGCCCCGCCGACTCGAAGTCGGGGCTGGGGGCCTTTGGCCGCCTGTCTGCCTGCGCAGACAGGTCCAACCGGGCGGAAAACATGTCCCCGAAGGGGGACATGCGGCGGAACGCCCTCAGACCTGAATTTATTCGGCGTACTCGCGCAGTAAACCAACAGTATCACTTCATCGCCGGGCGGGCGAGGTGGACGCGACGAATATGTCTTACTGGACACTGGCGTTTTTTGATTTGGGTGCGTCCTATTTCGGTTGAGGCTGTACTCACCGACTGAAGTCGGACACTTAAGGCCTGCGGCCAGTGGACGGCCTCCGCCGTCCATTTTTCTGGTCGACGAAGGTCGACCATCGGCGCGAAGCGCCTAAAGAGCTCGAGTTTACTCGGTCAGTGTCGCGGCAAAAAAGGGAAGTTATTTATGGACGCTCACAAAACTGTCAGGTAGCTAGAACACTGAACACTGATTACTGATTACTGATCACTGATTACTCATGCTCGCGTCTAACCTCGGCCCGACAATCCTCAATCCTAATCCTAACTCTGATCCTAACCCAGACAGGCCATTGCCCAACCCGCCGCTCTGTGCTACAATGATCCTACAATTCCCTTGCTCCTCTCATAGTTCATGAAGTACGACGCCGCGCTCAAGGAACTTCTCCGCCACTGTCACGCCGCCATCCTGCGCGACCTGCTGGGCATTCCTGTGACCAGCAGCACCCTCATGGAGGAACGCCCGCGGGAAACCACCAGCGTGCGCACCAGTGATTTCCTGTTGCGCGTCGTGCAGGAGGATGGCGAAGAATTCCTCGTCCTCATCGAGTTCCAGACCTACTGGCAGAGGAACGTGCCCCAACGCCTGCTGGAGTATCGGGCCCGGCACGTCCTGCGGGAGGAGCTGGACGCCATCACCGTGGTCATGCTCCTCCGGCCCTCCCCCTCGGCCACGGACCACTACCAGGACCGGGAGGTGGACTACCGCTTCCGCCTGGTGAAACCGTATGAGCTGGATGCGGCCGAGGTCCTCCGGGAGAACAGGGTGTGTCTCATGCCCCTGACGCCGCTGATGCAAGGGGGCGTGGATGTGGCCGTGGAGGCGGAGCGGGCCATTGTGGACAGTGACTTGGCGGAGGAGGTCAAGGCGGACATGTTGACGAATATGACTCTCATGGCGGGGCTGGTGTCCAGGGACCTGGCCCGGCACCTCTTGAAAAGACGGAGGGACCTGATGATACAATCCTTTGGCTATGAACTGATCAAGCAGGAAGGCCTGGAAGAGGGCCTGAAAGAGGGCCTGGAGAAGGGCCTGAAGGAAGGCTTTAAGCAAGGTTTCCAGGAGGGCCTGGAAGAAGGCCTGGCGCGCGGGCGGGAAGAGGGCATGGAACGGGGACGTGAGCAAGGCTATCGCGAGGGCGTATTGGAAGCCATCGCCCTGGGCCTGGAGTTGAAATTCGGGGTGGAGGGGTTGAAGCTCATGCCCGAGATTGAAGCCATTACCGATCTGGGCATCTTGCGCATCCTGGAAAAAGCCATCCGCACGGTCCAGAGCCCACAGGAGCTGCGGGAGTTGTATCGCAGGTAAGCTGCTCCGTAAATCGAGTAATCAGTGATCAGTTATCAGTAATCAGTTGCGGGGCTAGCCGGAATTATCCGGCGCCGTTCCGGTCCAGGTGATCATCCCTCCCCTGCTTGCGGAGGAGGGGCAGGGGTGGGGGCCAAGCAGCGTCGGCGCTAGGGACGCAGTAAAGCCCGGGCCCGGGCCAGTTCCTCCGGAGTGTTGACATTCATCAGAGCCCGCAAATCGGGCGACATTTCTCGCAGCAGGGGTTCTTCCACCACCCGGACTTTCACCAGAGGATGGAAGGCAATGAGCCGCCGCTGCCCTTGCCGCAGCGCGGTTTCGATGGCCGGAAGGCAGGTGGCCCGGCGATAGACCGCGCATAAGGGATGAAGACGCCCGAAAGCCCGGGGGATAACCACATCCACATCCGAAGCCAGAGAAAGCAACAGCCCCAAAATGTCGGGGCTGAGAAAGGGCATGTCTACGGCTATGGCCAGGGCCAGGTCCCCCGGGGCCGCGCGCAACCCCGAATAAAGCCCCATCAGCGGGCCCTGGCCCGGCTCCTCATCGGGCACCATGGGCAGGTTCAAAAAGCGATAGGCCGCGGGGTCGTTGGTCACCAGCAGAATCTCGGAAGTCAGGGGCTGCAGGGCCTCGACCACGCGCGAGACCAGGGGCTGCCCTGCCAGGGAGATAAGGGCTTTGTTCCGCCCCATGCGGCGGCTGGCTCCCCCCGCCAGAATGATGCCAGTGACGGTGGGGGATGTCATTTTTCTGGGGGCACGATGCGCAGATGCAGCTCGGCCAGTTGCTGCGGCGAGATGGGGCTGGGGCTTTGCAGCATCAGGTCCATGGCCGACGCGGTCTTGGGGAAGGCAATGACCTCCCGGATGCTCTCTTCTCGGGCCAGGATCGCGACCAGGCGGTCCAGGCCCAGGGCAATACCACCATGAGGGGGCGCACCGTAGCTGAAGGCCTCCAACAGGTGCCCAAACTGGCTCCAGGCTTCTTCTTCCGAAATCCCCAGGGCTCGGAAGACCTGCTGCTGATGCCCGGCATCGTGGATACGGATGCTGCCGCCCCCCACTTCCATGCCATTGCACACCACGTCGTAGGCGTTGGCCAGAGCCTTGCCCGGATCGGTTTCCAACAGGGCCCAATGCTCGGGCTTGGCGCTGGTGAAGGGATGATGCACCGCCACCCAGCGCTTTTCTTCCTCATCCCATTCCAGCAGGGGGAAGTCCACCACCCAACAGAAGGCCAGGGTATTGGGGTCG
Organism: Anaerolineae bacterium; assembly: GCA_027002405.1. Classification (GTDB taxonomy): domain Bacteria; phylum Chloroflexota; class Anaerolineae; order J102; family J102; genus M2005. Next base: position 6,031 of record JALWZT010000214.1, read on the forward strand.
GCCAGATTCAGCTCCGCGGCCAGATGGGTGCGCAACCAGCCCAGGGTTTCATGGACCACCGCGGCCGTATCAGCCACGGCCAGGATCAAATCCCCCTCTTCCGCGGCGGTACGCTGGATGATGCCATCCTTTTCCTCTTCGGAAAGGAATTTGGCAATGGAAGAACGCAAGCCATCCCGTTCTGCCTTGAGCCATACCAGGCCTTTGGCCCCTCGTGCTTTGACCTCGTCGGTCAGTTGGTCGATCCGTTTACGCGAAAAGGACGCGGCCCCTGGCACCCGCAGGGCCTTGACCCGTCCTCCCGCGGCCACGGTGTTGGCAAAAACGCCAAAGCGGCTATGGCGCACCAGATCGGTCAGGTCCACGAGAGGCATCCCATAGCGCAGGTCGGGCCGGTCGCTGCCGTAGCGTTCCATGGCTTCGTGATAGGTGAGGACCGGGAAGGGCTTCTGTTGAATCTGCATGTCACTCACCGACTCCACCAGCTCGATGAGCATGGCTTCGATCAGATCCCGCACATCCTGGCTTTCCACAAAGGACATCTCCAGGTCCAGTTGGGTGAATTCGGGCTGGCGGTCGGCCCGCAGGTCCTCGTCCCGAAAGCAGCGGGCGATTTGATAATAGCGCTCATACCCCGCGACCATGAGCAATTGTTTCATCTGCTGGGGAGATTGGGGCAGGGCGTAGAATTTGCCAGGGTGGATGCGGCTGGGCACCACGTAATCTCGCGCGCCTTCGGGCGTGCTTTTCAGCAGGATGGGGGTTTCGATCTCCAGGAAGTCCTGGTTGTTGAGATATTGGCGGATGAAGGTGGTGACCTGATGGCGGAGGATCAGGTTTTGCTGCATCGAAGCCCGCCGCAGGTCGAGATAGCGATACTTCAGCCGCACCTCGTCCCGCACCGGCGTGTTTTCGTTGATGGGGAAGGGTGGGGTTTTGGCCGGGTTGAGGATGGTGAGCTGATGGGCCTCGACCTCGATCTCGCCCGTGGCCAGGTTGGGGTTGATCAGGCCTTCGGGCCGGGCCGCGACCACGCCCTGGACCTGGATCACAAATTCAGGCCGCACGCTTTCGGCCAGGGCATGGGCCTTGGCCGAGATATCCGCGTTGAACACCACCTGTACCAGGCCGGACCGGTCTCGTAGATCAAAGAAAATGAGCCCTCCGTGGTCTCGCCGGCGATGAACCCATCCCGCCAGGGTGACGGTTTGGCCCACGTGTTCGAGGCGCAGCGCGCCGCAGTTGATGGATTTCAGCATGGTGGCAATGAGTCCTTGGAAAGGGTGTTGGCGTAAGGGGTTAGGGGGATGAGATGGAAAGAAAAGACCGCTGGTGGACGAGATGTCCATGCCTCAGCGGCCAAAGGGAATTATAGAGCGAACCCGGGAAGCTGGCAAATTCAACATCCTGTCACATGGCAATGGACCCCTTGCGAAAGTCGCTTTGGCCCAGGATGGCGTTGACCACCGCGGATTGACCTCGATGGGTGCTTGCCAGGGCCTCGCGCAACACATCCTCGGCCAGTTCCGGGTCTTCCAGCTTCAGGCCCGCGGCGCCCAGGCCCGCGGCCGCCAGATGATAATCCGCATGCCGCAGCCTGGTACCCACCTCATCCCCAAATAGGGGGACCTGTTCCCGCGCGATCTGAGCCCAACTGGCGTCATTGCCCACCAGCGCGGTCACGGCCAGGCCGTGGCGATAGAAGGTGTCGAATTCGGCCAGGGAATAGCCAAAGGAGCCGTCGCCGTAGATGATCCACACATCGGCTTCCAGGCGGTGGAGTTTGGCGGCCAGGGCAAAGCCCGCGCCCGCGCCCAGGGTGCCGAAGGGCCCGGGATCCAGCCAGCGCAGGGGGCCGGGAGGTTGAAGGATGTAGGCTGCGGTGGCCACGAAATCGCCGCCGTCCGCGATCAAAACCGTGTCCGGACCGATGAGCTGATCCAGCTCCAGAAGGAGATGGAGGGGATTGATGCCGTCGGTGGGTTCCAAAGCCTGACGTCGGATCTCATCGTTTCGGGTTTCATCCCGCTCCCGCAAATGGTTGATCCAATCGGCCCAGCGATTGGGATCGGGCTGGAAGTGCGTGGCCAACAGGCGCAGAAACGCGCCGGGGTCGCCCAGCACCCCTACGCGGGGTTTGCGGTTCATGGTCAGGTCGTGTTGGCTGCGATTCGCGGCCGCGTAGAAGGCACTGCGCCGGAAATGACGACCATAATCCAGACGGAAGTCGCAGGGGACTCCGGCCAGGAGGACGAAATCGGCTTCTTTCAGGGCCATGCGGCGTTTATGGCGCATCTGGAGGGGATGATCCCGGCCCAGCATGCCTCGGGCCATGCCCGAAAGATAGACAGGCGCGCCGATGCGTTCGATGGCCGCGACGACTTCCGGGATATGGGGGATATCCAACAGGGCCTGGCTGCCGATGATGAACAGGGGCGCGCGGGCTTCTTTGAGATGCCTGGCAATGGTGGCTGTCTTCCCGGGATGGGGTTCGGGCGGCGGGATGTGGATGGCCGGGCCCGGCTGGACCTGGGTTGAGTCCGCAAAGATGCGGTTGACATGCCAGTTCAGGTAAGCATGGACCGCTTTCTGGCCCAGGCTTTTGGCCTCGCCCAGGCTGTAAAGCTCCCGCACGGTTTTTTCAGGATAGAGCAAATCCGCGGGGGTTTCGACGAAGACCGGGCCGGGCACGCCTTCCTGGGCCCGGCGGAAAGCCTCCTCCATGGCGGGGATCAAATCCCGCACTCGTTTGACTGAGGTCGCCCACTTGACCGTGGATTTGAGGATGGGGATTTGCGCCACGTCTTGCAACGCGCCCCGGCCTCGTAGCACCGTGGGCGCGGCCCCGCCGATAAGCACCACAGGGGATTGAGCTACCTGGGCGTTTTTAATCGCGGTGATGGTGTTGGTCACGCCCGGGCCCGCGGTGACCACGGCCACGCCGGGGATGCCCGTAAGCCGGGCCGTGGCGTCTGCCGCGAAGACCGCGGTGGCCTCGTGCCGCACGTCGATAATATCGATGCCCTGTTGGCGGGCTCCCACCAGGATGGGGGAGATATGCCCGCCGATGAGGGTGAAAAGGTAGGGAACGCCTTGATTTTTGAGGACTCGGGCGATGAGCTCGCCGCCGTGGTGTTGAGTCATGGGATTGGGTAGATGAAGGAAGTTGGATGTGTGAGAAAAGAAGGAAGCGTGGTAGAAGGCAAGTTATCAGTAATCAGTGTTAAGTTGCAGATACCCTTCATCGATCGATTTGAAAATCGTTGCGAAAGCAATCGACGCGATTTCAAAGTCAACACGCTTGAAAAGCAGCGCATTGACTTCATCCAGCACATAATCTGTTGTGAAAATCTCCTTCCCTTGCTTCCGAGCGTTTTGATAGTGCTCGCGAACATCTCTGGGGCGTCTCTCTCGCCGATTGAAAAGGCATATCCAGCCCCATGTGTCGATAAACAGCATTATTCCTTCCCGCCATACAAAATCTCATCGATTTCATCAGCAAAAGGCTCTGCTTCGGCCATGCCAATGATTTGAAAGATGGGGTCTTGTTCGGGCTCGAACCTGGCGGGTGGGGATGCTTCCTTTGCTTGTTTCTTTTCCTTGAATTTCAGATACTGGACAAACTGTTTTAACTCCAACAGAGACTCTGGCGAAAGTTCTTCAATCTCATGTTGGAGTTTTTTCTTGGCAACGGTCATAGGACGTATCTCACTCATTTCGGGGATGGAGAACAAAGGTAACGATTCGGGATCATTGTAGCAGAGCGATTCATGGAAATCAAGCGCCCTGCGCTTTGCTCGCCTCCTCTCGGCGCAGTTCCTTGCGCAGGATTTTGCCGATGGCGCTCTTGGGCAGGTCGGTTCGGAATGCGACTTCGGCCGGGACTTTGTAGGGCGCGAGGCGCTCGCGGAACCAGGCGATGAGCTCCTCCTCGGTCGCGGTCTCGCCCTCCTTCAGCACGACGAACAGCTTAATGCGTTCGCCGCTGAAATCGTCGGGCACGCCGATGGCCACGCCCTCCTTCACCTTGGGATGCTGATAAAGCACCTCCTCGATCTCCCGGGGGAAGACGTTGAACCCGCCCACGATGATGATGTCCTTCTTGCGGTCGGTGATGTAGAAATAGCCGTCCTCGTCCATGTAGCCCACATCGCCCGTGTACAGCCATCCATTCCGAACGGCGTCCGCGGTGGCTTCGGGTCGGTTCCAGTACCCCAGCATGAGGGTGGGGCTCTGCAAGACGATCTCCCCCTGCTCTCCCGGCGGCAAATCCCTTTCGCCCGTGTCCAGGTCCACGATCTTGGCCACCACGTCGGGGAAGGGGATGCCAATGCTGCCGATCTTGTGCAGGCCGTCCTGCGGATTGGCCATGATGGCGGTGACCGCCTCGGTGAGACCGTAGCCTTCGATCATGCGGGCGCCGGTTTTGGCCTCGAAAGTGGTCTTGATGGTCTTGGTGAGGGGCGCCGCGCCCACGTAGATGGCTTTGAGGCTGGTCAGGTCGTACTTATCGATGTCGGGCATGTGGTTGAAGGCCACGAACATGGTAGGGACGCCGACCATGAAGGTGGGGCGATGAGTCTGGATGGCGTCCAGCACCTCGCGGCGTTTGAAGCGGGGTAGGAGGATGATACGCCCGCGGGCAAGGATGGCCGCGTTCATGGTCACGCTCATGCCGAAGCCGTGGAACAGGGGAAGCACGGCCAGAATGCCATCCTCGGGCGTGAGTTTGCCCCAGGCCCGGATCTGATGAGCATTGGCTACCAGTGCGAAGTGGGAGAGCATGATGCCCTTGGCCACGCCCGTGGTGCCGCCGCTGTAGATGAGCACGGCCAGGTCCTCGGGGTCGGGCTGGTGGGGCCGCCAGTCCGCGGGCGGGGGTTGCGCGGTTATTTGAGTGAAACGCGTCACCCGGGATGAGCCCACCCCGCGGGTTTGCAGCCGTTCCTTCAAGCCCATGGCCCAGTTTTTGGGGAAGGGCAGGGCTTCGCTCAGGCCGGTGACGATAACGCCTTCCAGGGGCGTTTGGGGCAGCAGGTTGACGGCCTTTTCCAGGAACATGGGGATGGTGATCAGCAGCCGAGAGCCCGCGTCCGAAAGCTGGAAGCCCAGTTCGTGCTCGGTGTAGAGGGGATTCAGGGGCGCGGCCACGCCGCCCGCCATGAGGATGCCGTAGTAGGCGATGATGAATTGGGGCAGGTTGGGCAGCAGCAGGCCCACCCTCTCGCCCGGCTGCAGCCCGCGCTGCTGCAAGCCCCAGGCAAAACGTCGGGCCGCATCGTGAATTTGACCGTAGGTCAGGGTGCGGCCAAAGAAGTTGGTGCAGACGCGGTCGGGCGCCTCGGCCGCGGCCTCTGCCAGAATCTGGTGCAGGGGGATGCGGGGGTAGTCGATGTGGTGGGGAACGTCGGGGTCGTAGTGTGGGAGCCAGGGGTGCATGGTGGGGATTAGGATTGGGATTAGGATTAGAATTGGGATTGGGGATATGCGATGCGGGAAGCCGGATTCGTGACGAGTAATGCGTGATGCGTGATGCGTAAAGTCCTCACGTTTCACGTTTCACGCATCACGCCCATTGCCGCCTCGTCCAACGTTGGCCTGGCAAAGACTTTGCAAGCAAGGCCAATGTGATGCTGCATGGTATTGTGCCATGAAGAGGAGTAGGGGGCAAGGGCATTGAAAAGCGGGCGAAACGGGCGAAAGCCCGTGAAAATAGGATGCGAAAGCCGCCGAGCATTTAGGCCCCCCTCATGTTTGCCAGAAAATCAAATTCATGATAAGAAATTGACAAGCACATTTTTGTATTGGAGCACCCCGCATGTCTGCAAAGAAGACCCCTGATATCGTCATCGGCCGATTGCCTCTTTATCTTCGTGTCCTGAATCAGTTGTGGGAAGAAGGTCGTACCACCACCAATTCGCAGGAATTAGGTGAACGTTTGGGGCTGAGTGCCGCGCAAATCCGAAAAGACCTTTCCCATTTTGGAGGCTTTGGCAAATATGGGGCGGGCTACGAAGTGGCCTACCTGCGAGAGCAATTACGACGCATCCTGCATCTGAACCGGGTCTGGCCCGTGGTCTTGGTAGGGGCAGGGAATTTGGGCCGGGCCTTGGCCGATTACCCGGGATTTCGGGAAAATGGGTTTGAGATCGTCGCGGTGTTCGACAACGACCCGCAAAAGATTGGGTTGGCGTTGGCCGGTTTGACCGTGCAGGATGTCGCCTGGCTGGAAGCGGTCATCATCGAAAAAGGGATTCAGATCGCGATTTTGGCAGTTCCCGCGCGCGTCGCGCAAGCTGTGGCCGACCGGCTGATCGCGGCGGGCATCCGGGCCATTCTCAATTACACCCCTGCGCGCCTCAAAACACCCCCCGATGTCCGGGTGCAGGATATCGATCCCGTGGCCCGGCTCCAACACATGGCTTATTACCTCGAATAGTCGAGCTCCGAGACCCCTTCCTGCTTACCAGGTTTCCCAGTGAACCACGTCGGCCAGGGCCCGTTTGCGGCCCCGACGGGGCGGGCGTTGCCATTTCTGGGGGTCCGCAGGGTAGCCAAAGGAGATGGCCGCGTAGCACATCTTATCCTCGGGGAGCTGCAGGAGGGCATGGGCTTTATCCATATCATAGATGTTGGCCATGACGGAACCGATCCCCATTTCATGAGCCGTGAGCATCATGTTTTGGGCCGCACGGCCCAGGTCAAAGGCCACGGGCCAGCGCTCCCGCCAGTCCCCCGTCACCAGGGCGATGCCCACCGCGGCTCCTGCCAGATGCCCGGCCCAGGGGCCACATTCGCTCAGGGCCTTGAGCCGCGCCCGGTCGCGAATCACGATAAAATCCCACGGCTGGATGTTTTTCGAACTCCCCGCCAGACGCCCTGCATCCAGAATTTTCAACAGGGCCTCCTGGGGGATGGGCTTATCCGCAAATTGACGAACGGCCCGTTTGGTGCGGATGGCTTCGTAAACGTCCATGGTCGGAGGTCTGGTAGAGTAATCAGTTATCAGTGATCAGTTATCAGTAATCAGTTGCGGGGCTAACCGGAATCATCCGGCGCCGTTCCTTGGCGCCCGAGGCTGAACCCTCGGGCTACGCGTACAAAGCCCCTTCGGGGCTCCCGTGGCCAAGCCCGCAGGGCTTCCTATCCGTAGCTCGGAGGTTTAGCTCCGAGCAGAAGAAACAGCGCCGCAGGGCTAGCCGGAATTATCCGGCGCCGTTTTATAGCCCGGCGACTTCATCGCCGGGCGGGCGTGGCTGACGCCCCTTCGATCGGCTAAACGACGCCAAATGTCTGAGACGCACACCGTGACCACCTGCGACTTGCCACTTGCAAACCTGCTTGGCGGTCTTTGCAGCTTTGCGTGAGATTTTCGTCCGTGCATCCATTCCTGGATGCTCACAAAGGGCTCACAGCCCATGGTGAGCAAAGCCATGCTCGACCACGAGCTGTGAACCCTGTGAACGTCGGGTTAATGCATGAACATGCCCAAAAGACCAAAACCACCGTAGAGAGAAGCCACCAGGCCCGCAAAGACCACCGATACCATGGACATGAGCTTGATCAAGATGTTCAAGGAGGGGCCGGAGGTGTCTTTGAAGGGATCGCCCACGGTGTCGCCCACCACCGACGCTTTGTGAGCTTCCGAGCCTTTGCCGCCGTACTCCCCTTCTTCGATGTATTTCTTCGCGTTATCCCAGGCGCCACCGGCGTTGGCCATCATAATGGCCAGGGCAAAGCCTGCGGTAAGGCCACCGATAAGCAACCCCAAAACGCCCGGCACGCCCAGCAAAATCCCCACGGCCAGGGGGGCGATGACCCCCAACAAGGCGGGCATGATCATCTCTTTTTGTGCGGCCTGAGTGCTGATTTCCACACAGCGCGCGTAATCGGGCTTGGTTTTCCCTTCCAGGATCCCGGGCATCTCTCGGAACTGGCGACGGACCTCTTCCACCATCCCGCCGGCAGCCCGGCCCACGGCTTTCATCGTCAGCGCGCTGAAGAAGAACGCGGTGACCGCGCCCACGAAGATGCCAATGAGCACCGCGGGATTCAGCAGCGTTACTTCGTAGTAGGTCATGAACTGCTTCATGCTGAGGTCCGCCACCGGAATCATCTGCCCGGCCACATTGACTTCGTGAATCTTGGCCAGATGGTCCAAACCATAGCGGATCTCTTCCAAGTAAGCTGCCAGCAAGGCCAGCGCGGTCAGGGCTGCGGAGCCAATGGCAAAGCCTTTCCCGGTGGCTGCGGTGGTATTGCCCAGGGCATCCAGTTGGTCGGTGCGTTGACGCACTTCCGGGGGCAGGTTCGACATTTCGGCATTGCCGCCCGCGTTGTCGGCAATGGGCCCATACGCGTCCGTGGCCAGGGTGATGCCCAGGGTGGAAAGCATACCCACCGCGGCAATCCCCACGCCAAAGAGCCCCATCAGGGTATTGGACGCGCCGCCGACGATGTAAAAGCTGATGAAGATGCCCACGGCAATGGCCAGCACAGGGATCATGGTGGAATTCATGCCCACAGCCAGCCCTTCGATGATCACCGTGGCCGGGCCGGTGAGAGCCGATTTGGCGATACCGCGGGTGGGACCATAGGCATGGGATGTGTAATACTCGGTAGCCTTACCAATGATAATGCCCACCAACAAGCCGGTGACGATGGCCACCCATACCTGCCACCAGTTGGGCAGCTTCAGCACATATACCACAATTCCGGCCAGGATGGCGATACCTATCGAGCTGATATTGACACCTTTGCCCAACGCGCCCATGAGCTCGGCCATGGTTGCGCCCTCGCGCGTGCGCACCACGAAAATCCCCAGGATGGAAAGCAGCACACCGATGCCAGCCAGGGCGACCGGCGCGGCCAGGTAGCGGAGCTGCATCTCGATCAGGCTGGCGTTTCCCATGAATTCCGCACTGGCCACGCTCACCGCGGCCACGCCCAGGGCAGCCGTGGCCAGGATGGAGCCAGCGTACGATTCATAGAGGTCCGCGCCCATACCGGCCACATCCCCCACGTTATCCCCCACGTTGTCCGCAATGGTCGCGGGATTACGGGGATCATCTTCGGGGATGCCTGCTTCCACCTTGCCTACCAGGTCCGCGCCCACATCAGCCGCTTTGGTATAGATACCGCCGCCCACACGGGCGAACAGGGCTTGCAACGAAGCCCCCATGCCAAAGCTCAACATGATGACGGTGATTTGAGGCAGTGGGCTCACCGCTTCGCCGAAGAATTCGGGCGGGAACAGATAATAGAGAATCAAAAACCAGGCGGAGATATCCAACAGGGCGAAGCCAACCACCACCAACCCCATGACCGCGCCCGCGCGAAACGCAATGGTCAGGGCGTCGTTCAGTCCCTTCCGCGCGGCGTTGGCTGCCCGAGCCGACGCGTTCGTTGCGGTCTTCATGCCCAGGAAGCCACAAAGCCCAGAGAAGAACCCGCCTGTAAGAAAGGCAAAGGGGATCACCTTGTTCTGAACCCCAAAGCCATAGGCCAAGACCAGAAAGATGACAAAAAGGGCGATAAACGCGGCCGCAACCACTTTGTATTGCCGCGAAAGATAGGCCATGGCACCTTCGCGTACAGCTTGGGCGATCTCCACCATGCGGTCTGTCCCTTCGCTGTACTTCATGACCGATTGATAGAAATAGAACGCGAAGGCCAAAGCGACCAGGGATCCGACGGGCCCTAGCCACCAGATCCAAGGGATGGGCGCTCGTCCTGCCGATTCGGCCGTGCCCGCGGCCCATGCCTGGGTAGGACCTAACAGCATGCTCGAGCCCAAAACAAAAACAGCCATAAGAAACTTCGTGAGTGCTGGAAGACGGGGATGTTTCATTGTGCGGCTCCTCTGAGTAAAATGGCTTTGACGTCGTTGTCAGACCAACACGCGCTACAACCCTTGCCGGGCAAGCATCGTAGCCACTTGATGAGAAATTGTAACGAGAGACACCAAGTTTTGTCAAAAAAGCCATACCCGTCGATGCGGATAGTTTTCTTTAGTTCGCAGATTTATCCTCCCCGCGTTATAATGATGGAGTAAGGAACCAAAACCATGTCGAATCACGACTCCTGTCTTCCGGAATTCATCCAACCCATCCAACGGGCCTTTCATGACGCGTTGACCACTTACGGTTTTCGCCTGGAAAGATGCGAATGCGAACCTGGGGGGCGCTCTCCCGAATGCCGGGCCCTTTATCGTGGACCTCAGGCCAGTCTCCTTTTTGAACTTTCCGACGGAGGTTTTCTCACCTATTTAGGGGAACCGGATCAACCCTTCCCCCCATCGGAAACCCTCTCCGGAACCGGGGCCCAGGGATGGTACATGCTTCATCTACTCATCGCCGCCCGGCAGGGCAAACCTGTCTACACCCCGCGGCTCGTCAAACGCATTTGGGATCGAAAACTCGATCCCGTGGAGTTCGAAGCCCAGTTGTTCCAGCAATGGGCCGATGAACTCTTGCCCCTCTTCGCGCCGGGCCGCCCCGCCCAATGGCGGGAGGAATTTCTGCAAGCCTACCAACGGCTCCTACGCCGTACTCGTTAAGTGAGCGTCCAGAAATAACTTCCCTTTTTTGCCGCAACCCTTGCCGAGTAAACTCGTGCCTATGGAGGCGCTTCGCGCCAATGGTCGCCCTTCGGCGACCCCTTTTGTCGCTGTTTTGGACGGCGGAGGCCGTCATCTGATCCCCTTCCGCTGTTCTCCCCCGCTTGCGGGGGAGATGAAGAGGGGGGCTGGCCGTAGGCCTTAAGTGTTCGACTTCAGTC
>JALWZT010000215.1 GCA_027002405.1 Anaerolineae bacterium
GGTGAAGTGGGCGTGGGGGAGGGTGTAGGCGTGGGCGTGAAAGGCGCCCGGCAGGGGAAGGCGTCGTGGGGATGCTGGTCGGGATGGTTCGTGAGGAAGAGCGCATCGACCCGGCTGTTGGGTTCGCGGCCCGCGAAGCGCAGCGTGTGCGTGCCCGCGGCCAGGAAGACCGGTTCATGAGAGCCGTGTTCGGGATAGACCCGGGTCCAATGCCACTGCCCATCGGGCGGGCGAATCTCGAACTGGAAAGGCTCGCCGTCGTCGAAACGTACCCAAAAGGAGTTGCGATGCCAGTCCTGGCCCATGACCCGGGCCCAGAGGTAGTAATCATCGCCCTCCTCGATATCCAGGGTGAAGTCCACCGCGCCCCCTTGGGACGTTGGTGCTTCCACATAGTGTCCGCCGCAGGCCCCCGCGTCCCTTACCACCTGCATGGGCGGGGTCACCTGCCCTCCTTCCGCCTCCCAGAACTGGTTCTGCGGCCGCGCGGGCAAAGATTGGAGCACCCACAGCCCCTGCTCGCCCGCGGCGGCCAGTAAAATCCCACGCTCATTCATCACCAGAGAGGCCATGGAGGATGGGGCAAAGGGATAACTTTGTTCCTCATAGAGGAGCGCGGGATCGCTCACATTCAGGGCCTTGCTCAGCAGATAATGGCGACTTCCCCACAAGACAGTTTGTCCCAGGCCATGATAAGGATAGGCGGCAGGAGACCGCCCGTAATTCGATCCCTGAATCAATGTGGGATGAGCCGCATCCGAGACATCCACGACTTCGCCCGTGGAAAGGAAGAGCAGCCCGCCACGGACGTGAACATCGGTGACCTGGGGCTCGTAGGTGAGGTGTTCAAGAGAGGCTTCGCCAACCAGATAGAGGGCATCTTCATCCGTGATATCGTAGACATACACATTGCTCCACCCTATGGCATAGAGGAAGCGCCTGCCCTGGCTCTCGGCCACATCGATGAAACGGAGGGACTTTTCAATGAGCATCTTGGGGGAGCTCGATCCCGCCAGATCGAGCGCGTAAAGCCCTCCTTTGCCATATTCCCCTGTGCTCACATAGAGACGTTCCCCCATACTGGCGATATCGACGATGGTATGGGGAAAGGTCACCATGCGCAGCAATTGAGGTGAGAGGGGGGATTGGATACCGTAAATGAGCAAACTTTCGCCCGCGGCCACATAGAGACGGGGGTCGCCCAAGTGAATCGCAGTGCCTGGCTCGGCTAGAGGAAGACGCCGGCGGACATGAGGCTGTTGGGCATGGGAGATATCCACGACAGCCAGAGCGTCCGCGTCCAACACATAGGCGACATCCCCTTGGGTCGCCATCCCCAAAGGCCAGATGAGGTCGGGCATGGACTCGCCCACAGGTTGGGGATGGAGGATATCGGCCAGGGACAGGGTTTGCAGGCCGTGGGTTTGGGCAGCGACGGCCAGCAGATCCCCCTCCTGATCGCTATCGAGAAGCCCGGGTAGGGTGTCCTCCCACACCTGCTCCGGCTGATTCGGATTCCGCACATCAATGGAAATCAAACGTTCCTGGTATCGCCTCGCCAATAGCAGTCCCCCATCGCCCCCGGCCGCGATCCAGTCTGCCTTCACCGGCATCCAGCCCAGAAGACGGGGCTGCGTCTCCTGCGACAAGTCGAAGATGGACAGATTTTCGGAGTCGAGATAGAAAAGCCGTGGGCCTTGCACATTCAAATCATGGAATCCGACTTCCTTGTCAGGAAGGGGAAGCTGGCTCAGATATCGCGGGGCCCCCGGGTGGGTGATATCGAAAATCGCCAGGACGGATTCCCTTACCGTGCCCCTCCTCCTCAAGTGAAGATACATCCGTTGGCCAAACACCTTGACGCTGTCAATGCTCCACTCATTTTCATAGTCCCCCAGGAATCGCGGGTGTTGAAGGTCCGAGACATCCCAAAAGGTCAGGCGATACGAAGAGGTGGAGGCAGGCTGATCGAAAAGATATGCTACGCCGTCATGGACCAGATGGGGATAGCCGGGGAGTTCCAGGGGCACGGGCGAACCCAGGGAGCCGTCGGATTGGATATCAAAGGCCAGCAAGGTTTGCCTTGCAAAGGCATACAAACGCTCCCCATCGATCTGCAAATCGTCGGGGATCTGGTCCAGGGGCTGGGTTTGGGCGACCATCGCGGGCGATGTGGGGTCGGAGATGTCGAAGGTGAGGATACGCGGGCCGACCACCGCGTAGGCAGCATGCTCATGGAGGACCACCTGCTTGACAGAGCCGCCCAATTGTCCCAGGGTTGTCACGGGGCGCAGGGGCTGGATCGGCTCATAGGCCAAAGCGGTCCATACCAGCATCCATGCCAATACCGGTCCCAACGCAAGGAAAAGCGCGTATCGCTTTATCATGAGGTTCTGTTCCGTAAATAGGATCAGGATTAGGATTGAGGATTGTTAGGCCGAAGTTAGGCGCGAGCACGAGTAATCAGTGATCAGTCATCAGTAATCAGTTGCGGGGCTAGCCGGAATCATCCGGCGCCGTTTTATAGCCCGGCGACTTCATGATACTGTTGGTTTACTGCGCGAGTACGCCGAATAAATTCAGGTCTGAGGGCGTTCCGCCGCATGTCCCCCTTCGGGGACATGTTTTCCGCCCGGTTGGACCTGTCTGCGCAGGCAGACAGGCGGCCAAAGGCCCCCAGCCCCGACTTCGAGTCGGCGGGGCCAAGGCGCCCAGCAGCCTGTATGGAGTTTGCCAACAGTATCACTTCATCGTCGGGCGGGCGTGGTGGCCGCAGACCTCGGAGGTCTGCGCAGACCCTCCGAGGTCTCATGCTCACCTGCCACTTGCGCCCCATTTTCGTCGTTATGCGGTGAGCTATCGCTCGTGGTGACTGTGCCGTAAATAGAGTAATCAGTAATCAGTTATCAGTAATCAGTGTTCAGTAGAGCCTTGCGACGTCATTCCGAGGGAGCGAAGTGACCGAGGCATGTCCTGAGCGCAGTCGAAGGAAATCTAGCGAAGCGCAAAAACCACGGCATGGCGCTCGCTTCGCTCGCTAGATGCTTCGCTCCCTTCGGTCGCTCAGCATGACGAACATCTGCGGAAATCTGCGCTGCGGAGCATCTGTGCAAAGCTGCGTTTCCCAGGTAGTCAATGATGGATGAGCGGCAGATAGTGGATATCTATCAGCGCATCCTGCAAGTTGATCATGCCCGCTCCTCCCGCGGCCACCAGCACCAGACGCGGTTGCAGGTGGATCTCCCACACCTCGTCGGGCGCATGGTAGAGGCCTGCTTCGCGTGGGGCGGCGGGGTTCGTCACATCGATGACACGCACCTGCTTTCCAATCGCTGCATACGCCCGACCGTACAACACCTTCAGGTCACGGGCCCGGCCCTGCGCCCCGCTCAGCGTCAACACGCCCAAAGGCTGGGGCGCTGTGGGCGTGGTCAAATCCACCGTGTGCAACGCGGTGTCTGTGAGAATCAGGAGCGTGCGCTCTTCCAGGGCCAGATCACGAACCATCCCATCCACCGTCAGCTCGGCTTCCACTTTCTCGGGCGAGGTGATGTGGGTGATCAGGATGCGAGTGTCGAAAGGACTGCTGGATGCGGCCAGGATGGCATAGGTTGGTGAACCGGGTAACACCGCCGCGGCCAAAGGTGCCTGCATCTCCGCACGGCCCACCACCTCCATGGCCTCCGGGTCCCGGGCGTCCACAATCACCATTTGAGGGGTTGGATTCGGCAGATAGGGATCGGTGATGGTGAGAAACATATAATCCGAAGGATCGGGCAGCACGGGAATGGCTGCCGGCTGCAAATCGACGGGGATGTCATGACAGGGCGCATCGGGGCCCTGGGTGAGATCGGCCACGCAAATCTGATTGGGAACCGGCGGGTCGGTAGGCCATCCCACATGTCGGCCGAGATAAGCCCGATGATTCAACAACCGCGCGGTCAACGCAGGGCGGTGATAAACATCCTGCGAAACCGGATGGCTGGGGTCGCTATTATCCACGAAATGAAGCCGCTTCCCGTCCCACACATAGGCCTGATCGTCCCCGCCACCGACGCTTTGGACCCGGAGGTCGCCTGTGATGGTGAGTGGCGCGAGATCGTCGAAAGTGAAAACAGCGAGGCGCGCGGGCGTGGCAGCGTAGGAGCCAAACCATCCCCAGATGCGGGAATCGGTAGCGATGAACGGATGGAACGCGCTGTCCACGATGGCTTGCTGGGTGGGCGCCGGATGGCTCGGATCGCTTACGCCCACCTTCATCAAGGCATACTCATATCTGTGAAAATCGTGCTCGATCTTCGCATGTCCCACCACGAGGGTTTTGCCCATCAAAGCCATCCCGTCGAAGCGATAACTCGTCCCCCGAAGCGAGCCCTCCTCGGTATATGTGCCGAGCAGAGTGGGCGGCCGGGTGGGCGTTACATCCACCACCTGAATCCCCACATCGACGCCCAGGCCGGTGGCAGCGTCGCTTTCAAAAGTCAGAAGATAGAGCCGATGGCCGTCCACCAGGAAGTCGGTGATGGAGCGGCTATTGTAGTAGTCCTGGGGCAAGGCGTAAACCGCCTTCTTCTCGACTCGGGTCAGATCATACAAATCATAGATGGCAATAGCATTTCCTTTTTCCTGAAGATAGGCCCGGGAATATTCGAATGCGACCCGTCCCGAGGGCATATGGAGAACCGTCAGCAGCATGGGCGTGGCAGGGCGCTGGATATTGACGACCGTCCAGGTTCCATGGTCGACAAGATAGAGCCGGTCTCGGACCAGGTGGATATCGCCTGCGGCCAAATGAGCCAGATAGGCAACCATGCGAGGGGCGTGGATGTTGGAGAGGTCCACCACGGCCAGCCCGCGAGCCTGGGCGAACAGGTAATCGTCCTGGACGGCCAGAGAGGTAATGGGGCCGGGCAGAGAGAGCGTGGCTACCAGCCTGGGGGGTTGGGGCAGCGCGTGGGTGTTGTAAATGAAAAGGGTCTGGTCGCTGGCAACGAAGAGGGTGTCCTCTTGGACGGCTATAGGGTCCGAGAGGGGCAGGAGCGGATCGCTGGCGAAATCGCCCACGCGCGTCAACCCGGCGTTGGGCGGGGGAGGCACGGGCGTGGGG
>JALWZT010000216.1 GCA_027002405.1 Anaerolineae bacterium
GCGGAAGGATCGCCAGGCCGACGTTGGGCGAGTCGGCAAAGGTTCGTATTGCGTATTCCGTATTCCGTCCAGTCGTTACGCAATACGCAATACGGAATAGGAGTCACGCCGCCCTGGCCGCAAGGCGTTTTCCTCGGTATCGGCGAGCCGCCGCTCGTGGCGCCTGTATCATCAGCGTTCCCATACTTGACAAATGAGGGGGGGCTGGTTATAATACATACTTGCTGATGCGGGGTGGAGCAGAGGTAGCTCGTCGGGCTCATAACCCGAAGGTCGCAGGTTCGAATCCTGCCCCCGCTACCAAAAAAGGCCCCGGCTTTGGCCGGGGCTTCCATATGGCGACGTAGCTCAGGAGGCAGAGCAAGCGGCTCATAATCGCTGTGTCGGTGGTTCGAGTCCACCCGTCGCCACTGGCAGCGCCCCCCCAAGCTCCTTGCCGGGGGGCGTTTTTGTTTGCACCCCATCCCTGTGCTAGAATGCCTAGCTATGAGCGATTTCCCACGCGCGGTGGTTATTATCCCCACCTACAACGAGGCCGAAAACATCCCCTCCCTGGTGGAACGCATCCTGGGCCTGGAAGTTAAAGTGGATGTGTTGATCGTGGATGACAATTCGCCCGATGGGACCGGGCAAGTGGCTGATGAGCTGGCCCGAACGACCTCCCGGGTGCAGGTCATTCATCGCCCCCACAAATTGGGGCTGGGTACCGCCTACACCGAAGGGTTCATCCGAGCTCTGGACCAAGGCTACGACCGCATCCTCACCATGGACGCGGACTTTTCCCATAACCCCCGCTATATCCCTGCTCTTCTGCGCCTGACCGAAGCGTACGATCTGGCCATCGGGTCCCGCTACGTGCCCGGGGGTGGGGTTCGATTATGGGGATGGCACCGTCGCGTGCTCAGCCGGGGAGCCAATCTCTTTGCCCGGACCCTGTTGGGATTGCAGGCCCATGATTGCACCGCGGGCTTTCGTTGCTACCGGGCCACGGTGCTGGAAGCCATTAACCCCCATAGCATCCAGGCGGATGGGTATTCCTATCTGTTGGAGATGCTATGGCGGGTGCAACGGGCCGGCTTCAGCATCGCAGAAACCCCCATTGTCTTCACAGATCGCCGACGGGGCGCGTCCAAGATTTCGCAAAAGGAGATCTTCCACGCGGCCGGGACGGTGTTCCGTCTGGTGTTTTCCACATCCGATCCCATTTCCAGACCCCTTTCCAGCCGTTCAGAATAAGCTCACCTGCTCGCCATGATCCGATCACCCCTTCGCCCTTCCCATGATAGCGGCCAGGGCATCATTGAATTCGCCCTGATTCTCCTGTTGATTGCCATTGTCGTCCTGGCCATTCTTTTGATTTTAGGGGACGATTTGCGTACCTTTGTTTTTGACCTGCTCAATACCTGGTTTCCTAAGTGAGTATATTTGACCAAATCGTCCCTTTTATGGTATGCTTACGCCTCGCAATCTTTTCTTTATCGAATCACCGCATGCCCCTTTACGATAGGAGTAAGGCGCCATAGCCAAGCGACGAAGTAGCCGCCGAGGTACGAGCCGCACCCCACGGGTTCGTATCAACGAACAAATCAGAGCTCCCAAAATCCGGGTGGTGGATGAGTCCGGCAAACAATTGGGGATCATGACCCCGGCCGAGGCTCTGCGCATGGCCCGGGCTCGAGACCTGGACCTGGTGGAGGTCGCGCCCAAGGCCGATCCCCCTGTCTGCCGTTTGATCGATTACGGGAAATACCAGTACGAGCAAACCAAACGGCAGCGTCAGGCGCGCAAGGCCCAAAAACAGGTCGAGGTCAAAGAGGTGCGATTGCGCCCCAAGACCAGCGAACACGACACCGAGGTCCGGATTCGCCAGGCCCGGAAATTCCTGGAAAGTGGAGCCAAGGTCAAGGTGCGTCTGCGTTTTCGCGGGCGAGAAATCCAGCATTCCGATGTGGCCATGAAGATCATGCAGGACTTCGCGGCCCAACTGGCGGATGTGGGCGAAGTCGAGGTACGTCCCAACATGGAGGGCCGCAGCCTGCTCATGATCCTCGCGCCCATTTCCCAAAAATCCTCGAAGAAAACCTCTTCCAAGACCAAACAGTCGCCCTGAGCAAGAGCTCACCATATAACGACGAAAATGGGAACGCAGGTTGCAGGTTTGCAAGTGGCACGTGGCACGTGGTCACGGTGTGCGTCTCAGACATTTGGCGTGGTTTAGCCGAGCGAAGTGGCATCCACCACGCCCGCCCGGCGATGAAGTCGCCGGGCTATAGAACGGCGCCGGATAATTCCGGCTACTCCCGCAGGGGCGTTGTTTCTAGCCTCGGCGCTACTGAACACTGAACACTGATTACTGATTACTGATGACTGATCACTGATTACTCGTGCCCGCGCCTAACCTCGGCCTAACACTCCTCAATCCTAATCCTGATCCTATTTACGGAACAGCACATCCATCTCTCATGATTTCAAGAGGGTGCTGCTCGTTAAGAGAAGCTCCCTCTTTCCCTTGTCAGGAGATCGTTTATCATGCCTAAGATCAAGACTTACAAAGCCGCGGCCAAGCGTTTTCGTCTCTCTGCCAACGGCAAATTGCGCCGTCATAAACAGGGGAAAGGGCACCTCAAACGCCGCACCCCCAAACGCAGCAAACGCCAATTTGATAAACTGCTCACCGACGAAAACCTGAGCCACAAGCGTCGCCTCCAGCAACTCGCCCCTTATCTCAAGAAACAGAAGTGAGGTTTCCATGACACGCGCAACCAGTGGCGTAACCACCCGCGCCCGACATAAAAAAGTCCTGAAGCTGACCAAAGGCCACTACGGAGCCCGTCATCGTCTCTTCCGCACGGCCAATGAGTCCATGATCCACGCGTTGGTTTACGCGTATCGCGACCGCCGACGCCGGAAACGGGACTTCCGCCGTTTGTGGATCACCCGTATCAACGCGGCGAGCCGTCAACATGGCCTGAACTACAGCACCCTGATGCACGGCCTGAAGCAAGCGCAGGTCGAATTGGATCGCAAAATCCTGGCCGATCTGGCCGTCCATGATCCTCAGGCTTTTGCCGCGGTGGTGGAGACCGCCAAACAGGCCCTGAGTTGAACCCCATGCCTATCGTTGATATCACCAGCGCCACCAACCCCCGCCTGAAACTGGCCCGTGCTTTGCACCAGCGGCGGAACCGGCGCAAACATCAGCAAATCCTCCTGGAAGGGGAACGCCTCATCGCCGATAGCCTCAGCGCCGGATATCCTCCGGCGCTTTTTTTCTTTACGCCGGAGGCCCAGCAGCGTTACAGCCCCCTTTTGGCCCGGGCCCAGGCCGCGGGAGCCCAATTGTTGCGGGTCCCTGCCCCTCTGTTGACCCAGATCGCGGATACGGTCACCCCGCAGGGCCTGGTGGCCATCACGCCCATGCCTCAGGTCCCGGCCGGGGATCAGGGTCTGGTCCTGGTGTTGGACGGCGTGCGGGACCCGGGCAACCTGGGCACGCTGATTCGCACGGCCGCGGCCGCGGACGTGGACCGGATCATCACCCTCCCCGGCGTGACGGACCCCTGGTCCCCCAAGGCTCTGCGCGCGGGGATGGGCGCGCATTTTCGTATCGCGATTCGCCAGGCTCCTTCGGCCCAGGTTGCGCAATCCTGGTTAACTGGGTACACTATCACTTTGGCGGATGCCCACGCCCCCACCCCCTATACCCAAATCGATTGGCGAACCCCTGCCGCGTTGATTTTGGGGGGCGAAACCCAACGGGCCCGTATCGTGGACTCGTGGCCCCAAATCACCCCCATCGCCATCCCCATGGCCCGAGGGGTTGAATCCCTCAATGTGGCTGTGGCCGGTGCGGTCATCCTTTATGAGGCGGTACGCCAACGGCAAGCGCTGTAACCCATTCCCACCCCCTTTCATCCCTGACCTATGCAATTCAAAGACCTGTATCGCACAGCCCGATCCCCTGTGCTTTCCATCGAGATCTTCCCCCCAAAAACGGAAAAAGGTCGGGCGCATCTGGAAAAGGAAATCGCCCAACTTTTACGACATCCTGTAGGCTTTGTATCGGTTACCTACGGCGCGGGAGGCTCCACCCGAGAAAACACCCTAAGCCTGGCCAAACAGATCCGGGACCAATACGGCGTGACCACGGTGCCCCATTTTACCTGCGTGGGCGCCAGCCGTTCATCCATTCTCGAATTCGCGAACCGGGCCATTGCGGAAGGCGCGGAAAACATGGTGGCCCTGCGCGGGGATCCGCCCAAGGGCCAAAAAACATTCATCCCCGCGGCCGATGGCTTCCGCTACGCGTATCAGTTGGTGGCCTTTCTGAAAACCCACTACGGCGACAAACTCTCTTTGGCTGTGGCAGGCTATCCCGAAGGCCATGTGGAAACGCGCGATCTGGCCACCAGCATCGAGCATCTGAAAATGAAAGTGGAGGCGGGCGCGGACCTGGTGATCACCCAACTTTTTTACGACAACGCGGATTTTTTCCGATTTCGGGAGATGGCCGTCAAAGCCGGGATCACCGTGCCCATTGTGCCCGGCTTATTGCCCATCACCAAATACTCTCAAATTCACCGCATCACCCAACTATGTGGGGCCAAGATACCCAAGGACTTGACCAAGGTGTTGCTGGCCTACGATGATGGCTCGCCCGATCAACAAATGGCCGGGATCGCCGCGGCCATTGATCAAGCGGGAGAACTCCTGGAAAATGACGTGCCCGGCATTCACATCTTTACCCTGAACAACAGCTTTGCCACCGCGCATATGGTGGAGGCTTTGGGACACTACTTTCGATAACGTGAGGTTGAGGCCATAACTGGACACTGGCGTTTTTTGATCTTGACACGAATGAACGCGAATTTCACGAAAAAGAATAAGAAAAATTCGCCAAATTCGTTTAATTCGTGTCGAAAAATGGCGTGAAGAGCGACCGAAATAAGTTTTGCCAGCCTCCAGGCCATAAGAAACCCCGCCGGAGGGGGAGCCGGCGGGGTCAGCAAGAGGGGGAAGGGTGAAAGAGAAGAGAGGGGCCTGGAAACCACACAACTATCGGGGGACGTC
>JALWZT010000217.1 GCA_027002405.1 Anaerolineae bacterium
CCACGCCCACCCCCACCCCCCCATTCATCCCACCCCATGTGCAGGTGCTTCGGGCCGCCCACGCTCAGGATCGCGTTTCCCCGCTCGCCCTCTATTATCCCGGGCACGCGCCCGAAACCACGACGTTTTCATGGGGCGGTGGTGTTTACGCATTGGAATGGCGAGACGCGCGGCTGTACGTCGTTCAGGGCGGGTATTTTCGCGTCTACGACGTGCGCGATCCTGCCCGGCCCCGCCTGCTGGAGGAGTTGCTGCTGGTCTCGAATGGGGGCGATGTCAATGGCACCACGCTTCGGCTCGCGGATCATCGCGCGTATGTCACGCTTGGGTTCTATTCGGGTTTTGGCTATTCGGCCATGATCGATCTGGACTCTTCTCCCCCGCGCGTGGTCGCTACGAACCTGCCTGTCTGGAGTACAGGGTGCAACCAGGACACGGTGGTCTTCAATCTCCTGAGTGGGGATAGGATGGAAGTATGGGATTTGAGCGATCCCCGACATTTTCGTCAGCTTGCGACGGCGTCGGTCGTCCCTCCCGGTTATTTTTTATGGGAATGCGTGGTGCAAGATGACGTACTCTATGTGAGCTCCAGCCGCGGATTAACCATGGTGGATGTGTCGGATCCAACGCACCCCCGTCCTCTGGGAACTTTCGAGGCTGATATCTATCACCAGGGGAATATCGCCATCCAGGATGGATGGGCGTATGTCGCGGCCAACGCCTTTCTGCACGTGGTCGATGTTCATGATCCGAGCCATCCCCGCGAGGTGCAACGCATCAGCTCCCCCTACGCCATTTATGGCAGCGATCTTATCGCCCAGAGGGATCGGTTGTATCGCCTCACCGCAGAGAGCGGGGGCGCGAATCGCCTGACTGTGTACGACATCACCTCCCCCGCGGATATTCGACAGCTTACCGACGCCTTTTTGCCGAACCTGTACTTCTCCGCCCGCATGCAAGTCAACCCCGAGCATGTCCTCTTCGCTCCCGGGCGAGGGGGATGGATGGCCTATGATCTGCACGACCCGGACGCCATCACCCGGATCTCGGGCGTCCATCTCCCCACCCTGGCCATCGCCCTAATGCGCGCAGGGCCATGTCTGATCCTCTCGGTGGAGTCAACCCTGGCCACGCTGGTGGATGGCTGCGATCCCCGCTATCCCCAACCCTTGTGGGCGGATACCACCCTACCTACCCTCACTGGGGCAAAACTCTTCCGCGGGGCGGAACGTTTTTTCATCGCCACGCCCAGACATCGAAATACGAAACCCACGGTGCGGGTGTATGATCACCACGACCTCCGCGCGCCCCGTTTTGAACGCCAGCTCATCGATATGTTTCAGTACGAAGGGGGCTTCGCGGCCTGGGATTCCCTGTTGGCCGGGATCAGCCCCGCGGGGGACCGCCTCCGCATCATCGATCTCTCCCGCCCGCCAGGCCATGGATTGATTTACAATGGGCTGTTGCCCGATCAGTCCCCCCAAGTGTTGGCCGCGTACAATGGCATGCTTTTCTTGCAAAGTCGGGATGACCAGGGCTATAGGCAACTGGTACAATACGATGTCAGCGATCCCATGCACCCGCAGCGGACGGGCAGTGTTCGGATAGTCGACCTCCCCGCCCATCAGATGCTGTTTTATCGCAACGTGGCCTATCTCACAGTCACCCGCGGGTCCAAGACCTTTCTGACTCTGGTGCGCGTCTCCCCCCACACGCCGCCCCAGGCCCTGGGCGATTTCCTTCCCTCGACCCAAGGCCTGGGCTCCCATCCCTGGGGAGAACGCCTTGGCAACCAGTTGGTGTATAGCTCGGGCTTCAAAACGGACTATAAAACCATCTTCCAGACCTGGTGGATCGATGTGTCGGACCCGGTGCATCCCCGGGTGGTGCATTCGAGAGGAGGCGTGGGCAACCCTGCCCTGCTGTTTGAGCCCTATGAGTATGGCGTGGGCCCCTTGCTATCCGCCAGATATCTGCCCCGGAAAGGGAATTGGATGCGGCGAGAAGTGGAAAAGGACGCGCTCGGGCCCATCTATGCCGTGGCCGCGTGGGGCCCGGACCGGGTGCTCGTCGGCGGCAATGGTCACCTATGGGTGTATGATGTGACCGATCCCGCGCAGCCGCAGCGCCTGGGCGAAACGGACGCCATCGGGGGCCTGGTGTATGGCATCGCGGTGAGGGAGGATACCGCCTATCTCGCGGTGGGCGATGAGGGCGTGGTCATCCTCTCTCTGGCCGATCCCACCCGGCCTCAGGTGGTGAGGCGGGAGAAAACCGCCAGTTTCGCCTGGAACGTGAGCCTGGCAGGATGGTATCTCTATGTGGCAGAGGCGAGAGGTTACGCCATCTATCGGGTGGTGCCCCCCCACTTTACCCTTTTCAAGCAAACGAGCACGCCGGCCTGGGATATGGCCCCTCTCGACGACATCTACGCCTGGGGCAACGCCTCCTATGTGGGCGTCGAGCGCTTCCCCGGCAGGTTCGTGTTTTCCGACCAGGGATGGACACCAGGCGTGGCCGCGGACGCCCGCCATATTTACGCGGCCCGAGGGTATGAGGGCGTGAAGGTGTACGACCACGACGGGGCCAATTCCCGGCAGTATGCCCTCCCAGGTTATGCCATGGACCTGGTCCCACGGGGGGATCGGCTTTTCGTGGTGGATTGGACGGGCGCGCTGCATCGGTTGGACCTGACCGCGGCCGATGCCCCTGCCGTGGACACCCTCACCTTTCCCACCCGAGCCTGGGGGCTGGCCCTGGGCGAACGATTCCTCTTCGTGAGCCTGCCCCAGCTTGGGGTAGCCATCGTCGATCCCGACACCCTGGCCCAGGTGGGCCTCATAGCCCTGCCCACCCTCCAGGTCAGCACGGCCTGGGCGCCCGACAGCTCGCGGGTTGTCATGGCGGACGCACGGATGCTGGCCCGTTTTGATCTGGATCATCCCGATGAGTCGACCCCCTGGCTCACCCTGCCCGACACCATCACGGCCCTCGACGGCGCGGGCCCGTGGCTCTACGTGGCCGCGGGCGCCAAACTCTACGTCATCTCCGGCGCTCAGGCGGGCCCTCTGACCATCGTCCACACCCAGACCTTTGCCGAACCCATCCGGCAGGTGTTGGCCCAGCCGCCCAACCTCTACGTGTTGACGGGAGAGAGGATGGTGCATCTGTTGGATATCCACACCCCTGATCAGCCCCAGGAACTGGGCCATTTCGAAACCACTGCCCGCGTCCGGGATATGGCTGCCAGCGGCCGCGTCCTCTATCTGGCCCAGGGTGACCGACTCGTGCGCACCATCGATTGGGAGGATCCGGCGCAGCCCCAGGTGGTCAACGAGCTGATCACCGCGCAAACGCCCGTGCAACTGGAAGTGGATGGGGAGGCGCTCATCTTCAAAGAAAGCGCAGGGGGGTACGATACCCCCGACGAGGACTTTTCCATCTTCGATATACGCGACCCACGCGCGCCTCGGTACCGCTTTGCCATTCCTGCCACGAAGACGGTGCGGAGGATGGCGTTACGGGATGGGAGATTGGCCGTGATCTATGAGGATGATCGGGTCAGCCTGTATGAGGTGGATATGCAAGGGAAGCAATTCATCTATCTATCCACGGGCATGGAACCGCCGGGACACACCGAGATGGCCATCCCCCTGGGCGAAACCCTGATCACTCTTTCCACCAGCGGGGACCTCCGCCGCTTTCGGCTACCTCCCAAACAGCTCTGGATGCCACGCATGCTTCAGGAAAGGGGACGCTGATCTGCGCCGAGGCTTCGCAATGCATTGCCGCAGATGTTCGTCATGCTGAGGGAGCGGAGGCAGCGAAGCATCATAACGACGAAAATCAGACATTTGGCGTCGTCTAGCCGACCAAGGCCGCGTCTGCCACGCCCGCCCGGCGATGAAGTCGCTCAGACCTCGGAGGTCTGCGCAGACCTCCGAGGTCTCGTAATCCGGCTAGCCCCGCTGCGCTGTTTCTTCTGCTCGGAGCTAAACTCCGAGCTACGGATACGAAGCCCTGCGGGCTGGTCACGGGAGCCCCGAAGGGGCTTTGTACGCGTAGCCCGAGGGTTCAGCCTCGGCCGCGCTGGCGGCTGACCCTCGCGTCGCCACCCGCGGAGCCAACGCCAGCCCCAGACCTTGAAGCGTCTCCAAGACCTTCAAGGTCTCCAATGCCCGCCCGGCGATGAAGTGATGCTATTGGCAAGCCCCAAGCGGGCTGCTGGGCAATCCGGCAGGGGCGGTGATTCGGCCGATTGGGCCCCACCCCTGCCCCTCCCCCGCAAGCGGGGGAGGGATGATCGCCCGGAACGGAGGGGCTACGTAAGACTCATCCCCCCTGCAGAAGCGGTCGGGAGGGAGTATCCTCAGCGTACCACAGTAAGCCAACAATATCGTTCAGCCTCGGGCGCTAAGGAACGGCGCCGGATGAATCCGGCTACTCCCGCAACTGATTACTGATAACTGATCACTGATTACTGATTACTCCCGCTCGCGCCTAACCTCGGCCTGACGACCTCAATCCTAATCCTGATCCGAATCCTATTTACAAAGCAGTCACCACGAACGGCAGTTCGCCGATACCAAGGAAAACGCCTCGCGGCCAGGGCGGCGTGACTCGTATTCCGTATTGCGTATTGCGTAACGACTGGACGGAATACGGAATACGCAATACGAACCTTTGCCGACTCGCCCAACGTCGACCTGGCGATCCTTCTGCAACCGACGATCACGCTATTTCATAGCAGAAAGATAGCTTTTGAGAGGGCTTTTATGATAAGATAGGGACAGACGATCCTTTCAATTCCAGAGTCCCCCTGGCTATGTCCGCACAATGGTGTGGGCTTTTTTATGTTTTGATATGATCAAATCCTCTCGTCTCCCAGGCTTCTATAAACTCAGCATAGCCGAACGTCAGCAGCTCTTGGCCGAGTTGGCCGACCTCACAGCCGAGGACCTGCAAGCCCTGGCAGGTGGAATCGGCCCCGCGGACGCGGATGTGCTGGTGGAAAACGCGGTGGGCATTTACGCGCTTCCCTTTGCCATCGCCCCCAATTTCATCATCGATGGCGAAGAGCTGTTCATGCCCCTGGTCATCGAAGAACCCTCCGTGGTCGCGGCCATGGCCCACGCGGCCAAGATCGTGCGCGCGGGGGGTGGCTTCACCACCGGCAGCACCCGGCCGGTCATGATCGGCCAGGTCCAACTGCTGGATGTCCCCTATCCCGATGTCGCGATCCAGCGCATCCAAAGCCTGAAGCCCGAACTCCTGCGCAAACTGGAGCACCTCCATCCCACCATCCAGCGCTTAGGGGGCGGGCCCCTGGACCTCCAGGTGCGTAAACTCCCCGACACCCCGGCCGGCCCCATGCTCATTGTCCATCTTTTGATGGATACCCGGGACGCCATGGGCGCGAACGCCATCAACACCGCGGTGGAAACCCTGGCGCCCGAACTGGAAGCCATCACCGAAGGCCGGGCCTTGCTCCGGATTCTCTCCAATCTCAGCGATCAGCGCCGAGCCTGGGCCAGTTGTCGCATCCCTGTGGCCGCGCTGGAAACCCCCGAGCTTTCGGGCGAGGAAGTCGCCCAAGGCATTTTTGCAGCCAATGCCTTTGCCATGGCCGATCCCTACCGGGCCGCGACCCACAACAAGGGCATCTTCAACGGCATCGACGCGGTGGCGCTGGCCACGGGCCAGGATTGGCGCGCCATCGAAGCGGGAGGGCATGCCTGGGCCGCGCGCGAGGGGTGTTATCGAGCCTTGACCGATTGGCGAGTGGAGAACAATCACCTCCTCGGGTATCTGGAAATGCCCCTGGCCGTGGGCACCGTGGGAGGGCTGACCAAATACCACCCCACGGCCCGGCTGGCCCTGAAGCTGCTGGGCTTCCCCAACGCGCGGCGCCTGGCCCAGATCATGGTCGCCGCGGGCCTGGCCCAAAACCTGGCCGCGCTGCGCGCCCTGGCCACCGAAGGCATCCAGCGCGGGCACATGGCCCTGCACGAGCGCAGGTTGAAGATGAAAAGGGAACGCTGATTCACACCGATTACCGATTTTACTGATTACTGATAACTGATAACTGATTACTACTTCATAGCGGCCACCTGGTACATCCCCCTGCTTCCTTTGATGAGATCACGATGACCCAAACATCTATCCTCCTTACCCCCTCCCGCCCCGTAGGCATCGTCGGCTATGGGGCCTACATCCCCCGTTATCGTTTGCCCGCCACCGAAGTCTCCAAACAATGGACGGGCGGCATGGGTGGTGTGCCCATCCAGGAAAAAGCCGTGCCCGGCCTGGATGAGGACACGGCCACCATTGCCATCGAAGCCGCGCGCAACGCGCTGGCCCGCGCCGGCCTGTCGGGCCGCGACCTGCGGGCCATCTGGGTGGGCAGCGAAAGCCACCCCTACGCGGTGAAACCCACCTCCACCATCGTGGCCGAAGCCCTGGATGCCGTCCCCCTGATCCAGGCAGGGGATTGGGAATTCGCGTGCAAAGCGGGCACCGAAGCTGTGGTCGCCGCGGTGGGCCTGGTGGGCTCGGGCATGGCCGATTATGCCATGGGCATCGGCGCGGACACCGCGCAAGGCCGCCCCGGCGACGCGCTGGAATACACCGCGGCCGCGGGCGGCGCGGCCATCATCATCGGCCCCGCCCACGAAGCCCTGGCCCGGTGGGAAGGCTCCCTTTCCTACGTTACCGACACCCCCGACTTCTGGCGACGCCCGGGTGCCTCCTATCCTTCCCATGGCATGCGCTTCACCGGGGACCCCGCGTACTTTCATCACGTGGTCACCGCGGGGCAACTCCTGATGGAACAGATGCAGCGCACCGCGGAAGACTACCGCTACGTCATCCTCCATCAACCCAACGTCAAATTCCCCAGCCGGGCTGCCAAAATGTTGGGTTTCAAACCGGACCAGGTGAAGACCGGCTTGCTTTCGGGCGTCATCGGCAACACCTATTCCGGAGCTTCCCTGGTAGGGCTCACTGCGGTCCTGGACGAAGCCCAGCCCGGGGATCGCATCCTGGTCGTTTCCTTTGGTTCGGGCGCGGGCAGCGATGCCATTTCGTTGGAAGTCACCGAAAAAATCGCAGAACGCCGCGATCTGGCCCCCCGCACCTGGGACTACATCAATCGCCGCGTGGTCATCGACTACGCCACCTACCTGCGCTTTCGCGGCAAAATCAAGATGAAATGAGGACCTTTCCCATGAGAGACGTTGCCATTGTTGGCGTTGGACAAACCCCGGTGCGAGAGCATTGGGATCAATCGTTGCGTCATCTAGGACATACGACGGTGCAGGCCGCGTTGGCCGATGCGGGACTCGAAACCGTGGATGCCCTCTATGTGGGGAACATGCTTTCGGGCGAGCTCAGCGGGCAGGAACACCTGGCCACCCTCATCGCAGATTTCTCGGGCCTGCGCGGGATCGAAGCCGCGAAAATCGAGGCGGCATGCGCTTCGGGCGCGGCGGCCATGCACATGGGCGTGCTGGCTGTGGCCAGCGGCTGGGCCGATGCCGTGGTGGTCCTGGGCCTGGAAAAAATGACCGACACCCTGCCCGCAGAAAGCCTGGCCGGTCTGGCCATGGCCACGGATCAAGACTACGAAGCCGCGCATGGGGTCACCCTGGAAGCCCTGGCCGCATTGCTCATGCAGCGTTATCTGTATGAATATGACGTCCCCCGAAAGGACTTTGCGGTTTTCCCCATCATCGCCCACGACAACGCCATGGGCAATCCCCATGCCATGTTCCACCTGCGCCTCACCCCGGAACGGTACGAGAGAGCTCCCATCACCACACCGCCGTTGAATATGATGGACGGCGCGGCCCTGGCCGATGGCGCGGCCGCGGTGGTGCTGATGCCCTACGAGCAGGCCCGGGCCCGGGGCTCTGGCAAACGCCTGGTTCGGGTCGCGGCCAGTGTTTCTGCCACCGACACCCTCTCCCTGCATGATCGCGTCGACCCCCTCTGGCTGGAAGCCGCGGCCATCTCCAGCCACAAAGCCTATACCCAGGCCCAGGTCACCCCTAACGACATCCATTTCATCGAGCTCCACGATGCCTACAGCATCCTGGCGGCTTTGGCGCTGGAAGCCAACGGTTTTGCCCCGCGCGGCAAAGCTTTGGAGCTTGCCACCTCGGGCGCGTTGGCCCGGGACGGGCGCCTGCCCATCAACACCATGGGGGGGCTGAAGGCTCGCGGGCATCCCGTGGGCGCCACGGGCGTTTATCAGATCGTCGAAGCCACCCTGCAACTGCGGGGGGAAGCAGGGCCCAACCAATTGGAGCGGGCCCACGTGGCCATGACGCAAAGCATGGGCGGGCCAGGCTCGACCGTGGTTACCCACATCCTCGTGGGCGAATGATCGGTCTGGATATTGGATACTGGATATTGGATATTGGGGACGCAGATTTGCGCCGATGCTTCGCAACGCAGATTGACGCAGATAATCTTTCACCACAAAGGACACAAAGCGCACAAAGACACCAAAAAAACAGCTAACCTACTGATTACTGAACACTGAACACTGAACACTGAACACTGGATGACTGATTCCTGACTCCCCTACGGAAAGGTTACTTACCGCAGAGAGCGCAGAGGACGCAGAGTCAACTGAACACTGATTACTCCTGCTCGCGCCTAACCTCGGCCTAACAATCCTAATCCTAATCCTAATCCTAATCCTAATCCTATTTACGGAACAGCGCCACGCCCAAAACCAGCGTCACCAGGATGATCCACACCCGCAGATGCCGGGCTTGCAGGCGTCGGTCCAACCAGGACCCTGCGGCAACTCCCAGCCCGGCCGCGAGGGCCCCCACGGCCAGGACCCGAAGCACGGCCGGGGTATAATGATGGGCCAACCCGTGACCGGTCACCACCAGCGCAGCAGACAAAGCAAACACCCCTTGCAACACCGCGCGGAATCGGTATTCAGGCCATTGCCGCAGATGGCCGTACAAAATCAGGGGCGGACCCGAGGTGTTGTACGCTCCCCCGAGCACCCCTGCCAGAAAACCCGCGGGATAGGCCCAGCGTCGGGAGATCACAGGTAACTTCTCCGGCTTGAGCAGCGCAAACAAAGCATATCCCACCAATAGCGCGCCGAGCCCCCGCTTTAGTGCTTCTTCGGGCAGGTAATCCACACTCAGCACCCCCAGAGGAACCCCCAACAAGAGCCAGATCCCCAACCGCCGGATCTCGTGGAAATCCATGGATTTCCGCCAGCGGATGCTGTTGATGATATTCAATTCCAGAGCCAGGCCCGCGACCAGGGGGGCAGCCACAGGCAACCCCAACATGGTCACCAACAAGGGCATGGAAACGAGGGCAAAGCCGAAACCGGACAGGCTTTGTTGAAGCGCGGCGAGGAAAATGATCAAAAAAAGTAGCGTCGACATCATGATAGACGATTGCACCGGCCCCTTATTCTAGCATAGGATGGAAAAGATGCCCTCATCGCTCATCCTGCCCACCCCCCTTTACCAGGCCCTGGTGGCCCACGCGCAGGCCCAATGGCCGCAAGAAGCTTGTGGCCTCCTGCGGGGCCGCGCCGGCCGGGCCACGGCATTTCTTCCCGCGGCCAATGTCGCGGCCCAGCCCCACACCGACTACCAGGTCGATCCTCAAGCCCTCCTCCAGGCTTTGGACTGGGAAGACCAGGGGGACGAACTCATCGCCATCTTCCACAGCCATCCCACCTCGCCCGCGGTCCCTTCCCCGGTGGATGTGGCCCGGGCCCTTTATCCCGACAGCGTCTATCTCATCCTTTCCCTGCAGGACCGCAGCCACCCCCATTTACAGGGCTACTTCTTGCGCCCTGAAGCCATCTTCATCGACCCCACGGCCCGGACCTTACGCCAGGCCCTTCCTTTCCAACAAGTTCGTGCAGGGCTATGGGCCTATCCCTTGGATACCGGCGAACCCCGACCTTTCCCCAGCCATTATTTCACCTACCAGGACCCCTCGGGCCCCGTTCGGCTGATGCACATTCAGCCTGTTGAAATCCTGCTCAGTATCCCATTCTAGAAGCACTCATCCCAACCAACGTTTGCGTCGGCGGTAGTGTTTCACATCCCGGTAGCTCTTGCGCTCCCCCACCTTGGTCAGCCCCAAATAGAATTCCTTGATATCCTCATTTTCCTTGAGCTGGGCCGTGGGGCCGTCCAACACAATACGCCCGTTCTCCATGACATAAGCGTAATCGGCTACCTCTAGCGCGATGCGTGCGTTTTGCTCTACCAGCAGGATGGCCATCTTTCGATCCCGACTCATCCGCTGTACCACATCGAAGATCGCGTCTACAATGAGGGGAGCCAGGCCCAGGGAAGGCTCATCCAGCATGAGCAGCCGGGGGTGGGCCATGAAAGCGCGGCCAATGACCAACATTTGCTGTTCCCCGCCCGAAAGGTAGCCGCTGGTGCGCTTGCGCATCTCTTTCAGCTTGGGGAAATACGTGTACACCTCCTCCAGGTCCTGCTGGATGCGTTTGTTTCCACCAGGCAAAGGTCGGCCCACCGCGCCAATGAGCAGGTTTTCCTCCACCGTGAGATGTTTGAACAAGCGTCTTCCCTCCAGCACCTGGATGATCCCCAACTGCACGATATCCTCAGGTCGCCACTGGTCGATGCGTTGGCCGTCGAATTCGATGCTGCCGCGAGTGACCTCACCTTCCTGGATGTAGAGCAGGCCCGAGATGGCGCGTAGGGTGGTGGTCTTGCCCGCGCCGTTGGCGCCCAACAGGCTGACGATCTGGCCTTCTTGCACCTGGAGGGAGACGCCGCGCAAGACAAGCACCACGTCACTGTAAACGACTTCAATGTTGTTCAGGGAGAGCATAGGCGGGTCGGCATTTTTCCAAACTGGACGGTAACTATACACGTACCCTCTCATAGCAAGGCAAAAACCACGAAGGACACGAAGGGAAAAATAAAAAATTTTCTTCGTGTCTTTGCCTCTCCCCCTGCGTGCGGGGGGAGCCGGAGGGGGGCCTTTGTGCCTTCGTGGTAAAAACGTCTTGCAGAAGGAGCTGTATAGTTTACACCGGACGAAGAAATTAAAATAAAAAATCTGCGCAATCTGCGTAATCTGCGGATGAAAATAAGGGGGGACGGGCGGGCTCGGCCGCCCATCCCGTGGCATGGAAGGGGTTACTGCTGCGGCCGCAGGTCGGGCGTTTGCGTCCAGTCCTGGATGACCACGAACTTGTCCGGCCCGCCCTGAATCATGCGGATTTGCGATTCGTGGGGCGAACGGCTGCCGTTGCTGTAATCGGCCCGGAATACCCCTTGCAGGGGTTCGTAGGGGCTGATGTCGATGAGGGCTTTTTGCACGGCTTCGCCTGTCAGGTTCTCATAGCCCACGTCCATGATGGCCCGCTCGATCGCAGCTTTGGCCAGGTCCACGCCCGCCACCAACAGCAGATAGCCCACGTTGTGTTCGGCCGCGGGCCGCTGGTTGGCCTCGAAGATCTGCTGCGCGTACTGGATGCCAGGATTGTCGGTGTCGGTCCACCACAGGTAGGGGAAGGGGGTTATCAACCCCACGCCGTAGGCCGGGTCGGCCAGGAACGCGTAGAGGGAGAGGTCCATGGCCCAGTTGTCTGCGGTGACCACGAACTGGTCGCGCAGGCCCAGGCTGTTCAGGTCGTTGAGGATTTGGGCCGGGCCAAAGGCCAGGGTGTTGGTCCAGATGACGTTGGCGCCCGCGGCCTGGGCGTTGAGGATGGCCGCGGTGGTGTCCGCGGTGGGCGAGATGTCGAAGGTCTCCTCGGTCACGATCTCGATGCCCAGATCCGCCAGATAGGCTCGGCTTTCGGGGGTGAGCCCGCCTTGCCCGAACGCGGTAGGCCAGCTCAGGTAGGCCAGTTTGATGGTATCCCCCGCCCCTTCGGGCTTGTATTCATCCCAATGTTCTTTGAGGAACTTCATGGTGAGACCGATCTGATCGGGATAGATGGGTCCCAGGCCGAAGGTGTAGCCGGAGTCGGGGCCGTAGAAGGCTTTGGCGCTGAGCCCCGCGGAGATGTTGGGAATTTTGTCCTCGGTGAAGCGCCCGGCCAGGGCTTCGGCTTCGCCCGAGCCGTAGGTGATCATAATGAGGATGTTATCGTCCTCGCTGGTGAACCGATCATACGCGGCCACCGCTTCATCCACACTGCCACCCGTATCCGCAAACTTGATCTCCAGCTTGGCTCCGAAGATGCCACCTTGTTCGTTGATGGCCTTGACAGCATCCTCTGCGCCGTGGATCAGGGGCCCGGTGATGGCCGCGTAGGGGCCGGAGAGGTCACCGAAGTGGTAGAGGGTGATGGTCTCGCCGGTGAGGTCGGGCTTTTCACCTCCCATCTCGCCCCCTTCGGTGGCGCCTTCACCGGCCTTTTCCCCGGTGAGCCAGCCCTGCGATTCGGACCAGACGGGCACGTAGTCCAGTTTGCCATCCACCTTCTGAATCTGATTGATGACAATCTGCGGGTCCGCACAGTCGCCATATTCATCGCAGGTGAGGGTGCCGGTGATGCCCTGCATGTCCTTGGTGGCGAACAGGGCGTCGCGCAGAGCCTGGCGCCCCACCAGCAAGGACCCATCCGCGCCCTTCTTGGCCACCTTTTCGATGGCGTTGAGCAGCATGTTGGTGGCGTCATAAGCATGGGCGTGGAAAGCGCTGATGGGAGGTTCGCCGTACAGTTCCTGATGGACTTCCAGGAAATGTTTGCCCAAGTCGTTTTCGAAATTCAGATTGGGACCGGAGATGTACATGCCCTCGGCCGCGTCGCCCGCGGCTTCCAGGAAGTCGGGGGAGATCATGCCGTCGGAACCGGCCAGCGTTGTGTTCTCCAGACCACCCACTTCTTTTGCCTGGCGGGTGATGAACGCCCCTTCGGCGATGAAGATGGGATAGTAGAGGAAATCGGGTTTTTTGGTGGCGATGCTGGTGAGCACGGGACGCATGTCGGTGTCGCCCACGTTCACAGCTTCCTGTGCCACGATGCTGCCGCCCAGACCGCTGAACACATCGGCGAACACCTGTTGAAGCTGCTCGGCATAGGGGCTGCCGTCATGGATGGTGGCCGCGCTCTTCATGCCCAGTTCTTGGAAGGCGAAGGTGGCCATGGCCTTGCCCTGCACTTTGTCGTTGTGGGCCGTGCGCAGGTAACCGGGCTGATGGGTATCGGGCGCGGTCAGGCTGGGCGCGGTGTTGGAGGGGGAGATGAGCACCATGCCCGCATCGCTGAGGATGGCCGCGGCGGGTTCGCCTGCGCTGGAGCAGTTGGTGCCGATGACCCCCAGCAATGTGCTGTCCGAGGCCAGTTTGGTGGCCGCGGTCTGGCCCCCTTCTGCGGAGCACTGGGAGTCCTCGCCCACGAGTTCGATCTTGTGGCCCATCAGTTCGCCGTTGCGGTCATGGATCGCGATCTCGATACCGCGACGGGAGTCTACGCCCAGGGATTCGTTGGGCCCGCTGACCACCAACGCGTAGCCGATGCGGATGGGGTCGTTGGGGCCGATGGTGACGCACCCCAGCGGGTCGTCACAGGTCATCGCTTGGGGGGCTTCCTGGGTCGGCTGTTCGGCCGGGGCTTGGGTGGCTTTGGGCTGTTCGGCCGGGGCCTCGGTGGCCGGGGGAGCTTCGGTGGCCTTGGGGGCTTCGGTGGCCTTGCCGCCGCCACAGGCGGCTAGAGCCAGTGCCGCGGCCAGCAACAGCACCGCTAGAATCAACAGTCGTTTGTTCATCAGAGTTCTCCTCCTTTTGGGGTGAGTGAATGAGGGGATGGGTGGATGGGTTGTGTAGTGTTGGGTGATGACGCGAGCCTGGGGCATACAGAATGCCGTGGGGGGGCGCTAGCCGCCACCCGCCCGGCGATGAAGTCGCCGGGCTATAGAACGGCGCCGGATAAATCCGGCTAAGCCCCGGAGGGGCGCTGTTTTTTAGCCGGGGGAATTATCCCCCGGTGTTGGGTGATGACGCGAGCCTGGGGCATACAGAATGCCGTGGGGGGTGCGCTAGCCGCCACCCGCCCGGCGATGAAGTCGCCGGGCTATAGAACGGCGCCGGATGAATCCGGCTAAGCCCCGGAGGGGCGCTGTTTTTTAGCCGGGGGAATTATCCCCCGGTGTTGGGTGATGACGCGAGCCTGGGGCATACAGAATGCCGTGGGGGGTGCGCTAGCCGCCACCCGCCCGGCGATGAAGTCGCCGGGCTATAAAACGGCGCCGGGTGAGTCCGGCTAGCCCCGCAACTGATTACTGATAACTGATCACTGATTACTCTACTTACGGAACAGTCGCTATCGGGCAAAGGGTCTGAGCCGCCAGGCCGCTTTGATAAGCTGCCAGCGATGGGCCAGCCCCTTGGGTTCGAAGATAAGGAAGAGCATCAGGATCAGGCCGAAGAGCAAAGGTCGTAGGGCCTGCACCCCTCCCGCGGAATTGGAGGGGATCCAGGCGCTGACCACGGGCCCGGCAATGGTGGCGAATTCGATGATTAGCTCCACCGCGGCCGCGCCCAGGAAGGGCCCCAGGTTGGTGCCCATGCCGCCCAGGATGAGCATCCCCAGCAACAGGACCGAGTCGTTCAGGTTGAAGCTTTCGGAATTGATGTGCCGGAGGTGATGGGCCGAGAGCGCGCCCGCGATGCCAGCATAGACCGCGGCCAGGAAGAAGGCCTGGAGTTTGTATTTGAAAGGGCTGATGCCCATGAGCTCCGCGGCCAGGTCGTTATCCCGCACCGCGACAAACGCGCGGCCCATGCGGGATCGGGCCGCGTTGCTGGCCAGGATGGTGGTGAGGATGAGCAGGGTGATGGTCAGGTAAAGGTATTTCTGCGGGGTGTTGAACTCGAGGCCGAAGATGACAGGCACGGGCACATTGATCCCTTGGGCGCCATTCAGGATGTTGGGAAACGCGTTGCGGGTGAACCAGGGGATGATGAATTGTGCGGCCAGGGTGGACATGGCCAGGTAGAAGCCTTTCACCCGCAGGGAAGGCAGGCCGAAGAGCAGGCCGATGAGGCCCGCGCCCAGCGCGGCCATAGGCAGGGTAAGCAGAAAGGACCAGCCCAAATGAATGGTCAACAGCGCGGAAATGTAGCCGCCCACGGTCATGAACGCGGCCTGTCCCAAGGAGATCTGTCCGGTGTAGCCGGTGAGCAGATTCAGCCCTTGCACCGCGATGATGCTGATGGCGATCCGGTTGACCAGGGCCACGGTGCTTTGGCTGGCGTAAAAGGGCAGCAAATAAACGGCCGCGATGAAGAGGCACAGCGCGATCCATTGCCAGCGACGACGGATGGTGGCCATGTCGGTGGCGTAACTTTCGTCGAATTCTCCAGCAGGGCGAAGGATGGTCATGGTGAGTAATCAGTGTTCAGTGTTCAGTGGATTTTTTCGTACGACCAGACGCCCGCGCGACTACACCCGCTCGATGCGTTTCTGGCCAAACAGGCCCTCGGGCCGGATGATGAGGATGATGAGCAGGAGGACGTAAGGGACGATCTCCGCGGATTTACGGATGAACTGGATTTTGGACGCGTTCACCAGGCCGCTGCTGAAGCCAATAATGAGCCCCCCCACCAGCGCGCCAGGGATGGATTCCAGACCGCCCAGCAATACCGCGGGGAAGGCAGAAAGTACCACCAGGGAAAGGCTCAGGTCCAGACCGCTGGAAGTGGCCAGCAAGATGCCCCCTACGGTGGCCACCATGCCTGCCATGGCCCATGAGATACCAAAGATGCGGTTGATGCGCAAGCCGATGCTCTGGGCCAGCTCATGATCCTCTGACGCGCCGCGCATGGCCAGCCCCGTCTTGGTGAACTGGAAGAAAGCGCTGATAATGGCGACGCCCAACAGGGCCACCACAAAGGACCACACCAGATTCTGTTTGAGGATAATGATGATGGGGCGGTCGTGGTACAGGAAGGGAGTGACGATCTTGTAGGGCTTCGCGGCCGAGAATATCTGCGGGAAGTTGCGTTGGGTGCCACCAAAAAGCAGCAACGCACTTCCCTGCAAGAACTGCCCCAGGGCCAGGGTCATGAGAATAATGGCCAACAGGGGTTGACCGGTCATCGGGCGCAGGGCCAGCCGTTCGATGACCAATCCCAGCATGGCGGAGGCGATGAGGGCGATAACGATGGCAGCCCCCAGGGGCAGCCCCTGCTCTACCGTCAGCCACCAGGTGAACAGGGTGCCCAACAGGAGCAATTGTCCTTGGGCAAAGTTGAAAATGTAGGAAGATTTGAAGATGAGGACGATGCCCAAAGCCATCAGGGCCAGGGGCCCGCCCGCGAGCAGGCCGGTGACCGCAAATTGGGGTACGAGTTGCCAGTTCATAGGTCCAGGGATCCGTGGTTTACCATATAACGATGAAAATGGGGGGCAGGTGGTAGGTGGCAGGTGGCAGGTGGCAAGTGGCAGGTGGC
>JALWZT010000218.1 GCA_027002405.1 Anaerolineae bacterium
CTGCTCCTGGAAATTCCTCCTTATCCGCATTGGATGATCCTGGCGCAGAAAACCCAGAGCTATCAGGAGAGCGATGATCCTTTCAGCTTCTATCAAGTCATGGAAACATGGCTCGACGAACTGCTTACCTCGCACACGACGTCGCAACGCCAACGTTACCGGGGTGAACTGATGTTGATCGCCTGGCGCCTCGCTCATTTTCATGATTCATGCCGTCAGGCGAAATACGCGACGCGTTGTCGCAAAGTACTGCAATGGGCTATATCCGCGGGGCTGATGCGACGTCGATTTGGAAATCGCATGGAGGTAACTGAATTCGTCCATCCAGATATTCTGTATTATCTCACGGCACAAGTTCTGCTCGAACCGAGGAAATACATTCGTTCCCATCTCAATGGTAAAGCTGAGGAGACATCAGGTCGGGACGATGTGTTGGAGCCGCGGTACTCAGCCATTCAGCCATGGAAAACACGTTACCAGAGATTATTCGGTCTTCCTGGAGCGCCGCGCATTTTGGGTTTCGTTTTCTATCAGCTTTACCGACAGCAGCGATGGCGGGAAATCCAGGGCATCATCACAGCCATTGATGGGGACATGCAACGCCATCCCGATTTCTTGCAATCCATCGCCCGCGAACTCGCCCAACCTGTCGGACTCATTCGTCGTCTTCTTTTATTGCGCGATCACGCCCGGCCCGACGATCCTTGCGTGCACTCCCAACTGCCTTTGGAATTTCATGCAACGGATTCGGCCCCAGGCTTATGCGAACAAGTGGACGCGATCTATCGGGCGTTTTTGGCCGCTTTGATCCCGCCTTTGCAGGGAGATATCATCGGATTTCATAAACATCCATTTTCGGAGGCATACGAAAGAAGTTTATTGGCGCACGCGAACCTGATCATGGCGATGGAACCGCTGCCTACCGATGTGGCAACGCAACTCAGTGACTTCCTTATCCAGCATCCCGATCGTTTTCAGTTCGCAGCCATCGCTGTTTTGAATACTCCCAGCATTCGCGCTTCGCTGGAAAAGAAGCTCATTCACTCAACTTTCGATACGAAGAGCCCCGATTGCTTCAATATAGTCCTCGGATTGGCAACCCATCAGGCCATTTCCGCCCGGACCATTGTGACCTTAAATCAGAGAAGACAACTTTCTCAGCAAAATATGTTCCGTGCATTGGGCGTCAAAGGAGATGAAGACGCAGTGCGGGCGCTCACATTCATGTGTTCATCCCCGCCCCTTCCTGATACCATGGACGCTTTCGATCAGGTGCGCAGGGCGTGGTCTCAATCGCCAGCATATTTGCTTCCCGCGTTGACGATGATTTACCAACAGACCAGACTAACCGATCCGTGGCGCTGGAAACGCATTGCTAGAAACCTGCTGTCTTACTCGCCTCACTCCACGGATTTCTTCCTGGACGCCGATTTTTCCCAAATCCCGTCCGAGCTCCTGGCAGAAATTCTGTTATCAGCATCTATACCCCAAGCCAGTCTCGAGGTCGCCATCCGTTTGCTGTACCTTCACTACCGTTATTCCCAACGTCTAGACACGCACAAGGAGACCCCCGCAGTGCGCCGCATTCGCACCGCCACTTCGGAACACCTCATCCTGCGATCTAATGCCATACTTCCTCAACTCAAGACAAAAGATATTCTTTTCATCTTTCAACACATCCGTATGGAGTCATCTTTCCGGCTGCTTTTAGCAGAAGATGTCTTGCTGCCCCGTTTGCCCGATTCCCATATCACCGCATTAGCCCAACAATGGTTCCATTCCGATGAAACTTCACCAGAAAGAAAAGCCACCGCGCGTATCCTTTTGGATTACGCTCAACCGATTGACGCAGAAGACTTTCCCCAAGATTCTCCGTCCATTCATCAGGCTCTTATGACGCGGAAGAAACGCTGTCGCAACATGCAACATGATGCACCAGAAGACGACAAAAAATCTACAAACCTTTGACAGGTCAAACCATGCCCCGCAGAACTTCGAAACGTCACAAAACTCAGAATTCAAACGCTCCGCAACGCGTCGCCCTCTACGCCCGGGTCTCCTCCGAGATGCAGGTGGAGGGCAAGTCCATCGATGCCCAATTGGCCGAGATGCGAGAGTACGCCCAGGCCCGTGGCTGGAAGATCGTGGCCGAGTATGTAGACGCGGGCGTCTCCGCCACCAAGATGGACCGACCTGAGTTCCAACACATGATGGAGGATATGAAAGAAGGCCACTTTGACATCATCCTGGTCCACGACCTCTCCCGTCTCTCCCGCAACGTTTACGACGCTTTCGACATTTTTGCCCAGATGGGGCAACATAAGGTGGGATTTGCTTCAGTCAAGGAGCAACAATTCGACTACACCAAAGCCCATGACCGGCTCATCCTGCACCTGCTGACCCTGCTGCACCAGTATTACGTGGATATCCTCAAGCAGCACGTGTCCAAGTCCAAGCGTCAGCGGGTGCGCCAGGGGTTGCACAACGCGTCCATCGCCCCCTACGGCTATCGCAAGGGGCAGACGCCCGACGAGCCCTTCCAGATCGCGCCCGAAGAGGCCGAGGTCGTGCGCCGCATCTTCGAGATGTACGCCACCACTCGCTACTCCATGCAGGACATCGCGGAGGAGCTGAATCGCCTCGGCTATCGTCGCCGCGGCCATCCCCGCGCCATCAGCGAGCCCCAAACGCCGCCCCTGCAGCATAATGCATCGGAGCAGCCCCGCCTGCAGAAAGACCCCAGCATGTTCACTGCGGACGCGGTGCGCGACATTCTGCGCAATCGTTTCTATGTGGGGGACGTGGTCTACGGATACCGTGATGAGTCCCCTGAGATTCACCCCGGCAAACACGCCCCTATCATCTCCCGCGACCTGTGGGAGCGGGTACAGAAGGCCCGCAACATCCGCCGAAGCAAGGGACGGGCCTATCGGACCTCTTATCGCACCTATCTCTTGAATGGCATCATCTACTGTGCGCTCTGCGGCATGCCCCTGCGCGCCCAGGCCAACCCCAACAATCGCCGCTATTACCGGGAAATGGCCCACAAGCGCGGCTTGCAGTGTCCTAATCGCAACATCGGTGCGGATGCGGACCTGGTGGAGGACCAGGTGAGTCAGCTCTTCCTCCACATCCAGTTGCCCGACGATTGGATGGCGGAGGTAAAGAACTTGTTCCATGACGAGGACGCCTGGGGTGAGGTGGAGCAGGAGCGGCAAAAGCTGATGCACATCTTGGAAAACCTGCGCCAAAGCTACGTTCTGGGCTACTATGATCACCTTCCTAACAAGAAAGAGGTCTTTGAGAAGGAGTATGAGGCCTATCAAGACCGTCTTTTGTCCCTGCCCAAAGTTGATCTGGAAGCCATCCAGCAGGCTTCCCGCATATTCATCGACATGAAAGAGGTGTGGGAGGAGGCCACGCCGCAGGAGCGGCGTGGGCTGGTGCGAGACAGCCTGCGCTCCGTCTTCCTCGACGTGTCTGAGCCCCACATCACCTCGGTTTGCCCTCATCCCGAATTCATCCCCCTCTTCGACCAGC
The DNA here is from genome assembly GCA_027002405.1 of Anaerolineae bacterium. GTDB lineage: Bacteria > Chloroflexota > Anaerolineae > J102 > J102 > M2005. The sequence continues at coordinate 3,541 of JALWZT010000218.1, forward strand.
TCCCCTTTCTGCGTCGCATCGAGGGCGGCTGTTTCACTATTCGCCCCACATCGTCTCAGGAAGCCCAGGCCTTTGGCATCACACTCTGGCCCGAACTTACCACGGCAGCAGGTGACTGGCTGGCCTTCCCCTACCTGAAGCAATGGGAGGAGCGGTCCCGCACCCGCTACCGCATCACGCCGCAGCTTAGTCGCATCCTGCGCAAGCTGCGCAAAGCGGGCGTAGAGGACATCCACGTCCTGGACGTGCCCCGACCTGGCTATCCCGAACTCCTGCTCGACAAACGAAAATGGCCCGAGGTCACCCTACACCAGCTTTTCCCTGGCGGGATACTACTCGATGCCCTGAAAGACCTGCCTTCGGGCCGATTCCATGTGGTGCACACCCCCTTCCCCACCTTCCAGCCCGACGACTTCCAAGACTTGATCACCCAGGTAGAACGCATCCTGGCTTCTGATGGTCGCTGGCTCCTGCGCCTGGTCATCCCCCGCCAAATGCCCGTCCACTGGCTGCATGAAGTTTCGCCCGCTTTTTGGGCGTATCAAAAGGAGCAGACCATGGATATTGTGGACCTGGCCCAGTTTCTTGAAGCCCGGGGCTGGCGGCTGCAGATGAAAAAATCGCGGCGAACGATATTTCAACCAGTGCGCCGCGAGGCTGCCCGGGATATGCTTCGCGATTTCGACATCCTGGTCACCATCGATCCCGCGATCCAGGCCGCATGGCAAGCCGAGGCGCCGCCAAATCCCCTACCCTCCCTGCTGGTCATCTATCAATTTGAGTTGACCCGAAGTGCTCCATGAAAACTTTGTGATTTATTTCCTTAAAATTGAGAAATTCCAATTGACATCACCGGCACTTTATGATATGATAGAACTATCAAATGGCATTTAATGCCCTGTCGGCACCTTAGAAATCTTCTATACTCTTTTTGTTGTCCATCTGGAACAACAAAAAAAGAGCCAACCTTTGGCGGAAGGTTGGCTCTTGGAAAGTAAAATCCGAACGGCCCTGTCCAGGATTTTTACTTGGAACGGGAGCGACGGGCGTGGGCTACCAGCTAGCATAAAAAGCAGTCTTCAATAACACCACCTTTTCCCGGTTTTATTCTGGTCTTATTCAGGGAGATGTCGTCACATGACGATGTCTCCCTTTTTTGTTGCCCTCTTTTCAGAACAACAGTTCGTTAAATCCCATTCTACCGCAATCTTCCCTCTCACGCAAATCCAGATTTCCGCCATTCTCAAAGGAGCGTCGCATGTCCCAGATTACCCTCAACACCCATGAAGTTTTGCTCAGCCCGGAAGAGATCGCCGACCACATGCAGGTCTCCCGACGCACGGTTATGCGCTGGATCAAGAGCGGCCAGCTCGCGGCCCTGCGCATCGGCACTGTCACACGCATCCCAGCCGACGCCTATCAGCAATTCCTGAGTGAGCACTTTTTCAGCGCCCGATCCCTGCGCGT
>JALWZT010000219.1 GCA_027002405.1 Anaerolineae bacterium
CCCCCCCGTCCCAGGAAATGCCCCCTTCCGGGCCCGAACCCGCCATCGAAGGAACCTGGCAACGGGTTCGCTTTGATGGTTCTTCGGAATTCAACGAAATTTTCCCCATTGGGGAAGACGATCTTTTGGGGCAATTCATCGTGGGCGTGGGCATCACAGCCCCTGCCAATCCCCACCAAGTCATCGCGCTGGAAATCTTCCTTTATGACCAAAAAGACGTGCACACCACGTCGGCCCTTTTGGCTCCTCCGGTCCTGGCCCATGATGCCGAACTTCTCGCCCAATATCTGGAAGAGGAAGAAACGGTCTTTCCGCTGCAACCTCAAGAGACCTTCCGCATCGAAACCACCTATCTGGCCGTGGAAGGCCGTGTCAAACGGATGCAGCTCGGCCCCCGCACCCGGGATGGCGTGCCGGTCATTGAATTTGTCGAGATCGAATTCACCACCCATTTCCTCCAACCCTCATGAGCCTGGCCACCATCGCCGGCATCCTGCTGGCTTCCTTGCTCACCCTGCTCATCTTCAGCCGTGCCTTTCTTGATACGCGCGCCTTTCAGTGGAGCGCCTACGCGCTCCTGGGCATGGCCGCGGGGTACCTGGCGGCGGTGATTCTCCAGCAGGTCTGGCTCCCCGCTCTTTCCCCTCGCTTGCAATGGCATTCTGCGGATATCGTGGCCGGGCTGCTGGCTCTCTTCTTCACTGGGCTTTTGGGCTTGCGCCTGACATCCAGGGCCGACTGGCAAGCCTGGAGCACGCCGGTATTGGGGCTGCTCATCGGGGTTGGGGGCGCGCTGATGCTGGGAGGAGCCATGCGCGCGGTGATCTTGCCCCAACTGGCCGCACCCTATACGCTGAATCACTTCGCCGGCATCCCCTGGCTGCACATCATCAGCGTTCTCTTTGCCACCTTCACGACCCTGGGGGTGCTCCTCTATCTCCTGCCCGAACAAACCTCATCCTTTAAGCAAGATTCCTGGTCCCGCTGGTTGGTTGATGGCTGGCGGTTGTGGGGTTATTGGGCCTTGATGCTGGCCCTGGGTGCGCTTACGGCCAGCGTCGCGGGCGCCCGCATTACCCTGCTCGTGGACCGGATACGCTGGCTGCTCGCCCTATGGCTTGGGACGTCCTAGATGTTGTCTGTAAATAGGATCAGGATTAGGATTGAGGATTGTTAGGTCGAGGTTAGGCGCGAGCAGGAGTAATCAGTTATCAGTTATCAGTAATCAGTGGGAATCTGCGAGACATCTGCGCAATCTGCGTTCTCTTCACCTGCGACTTGCCACTTGCAAACCTGCAAACTGCGTCCTATTTTCATCGTTATGTGGTGAGCTCCCGCTCATGGCGACTGTTCACAAAATCGCATCAATTCCACCAAAACTCCCACCATGCCTCATACGATAAAAGAACACACCTTTGATCTTGATCAAGCCCTCGAAGATATCCGCCAGGCTCTGGAACAGCGTGATTTCTCAAAAGCCGCGGCCATTTTGGAATCCTACCGGCCCGCGGATCAGGCCGAAATCTTCACTAACCTCAGCAACGAGGAACGACGTCTCCTCCTGACGCATTTGGCCCCCGAAGATTCCGCGGACATCCTAGAAGAATTGGCCGATGAGCAGGCTTTGGAGGTCGCCCGGAAGCTCCCGGACGAAGAACTGGTCCCCATCATGGATGAGATGGAGCCGGATGAGGCCGCGGACTTGCTGGGGGACATGCGCCCCGAGCGGGCCATGCGCCTGTTGGAGGAGTTGGAGGACCCGGATGAAATCCGGCCGTTGCTCCTGCATCCCGACGAAACCGCGGGCGGGCTGATGACCTCCGAATTCCTGGTCTTGCGTCGGCGCATGACCGCCAGCGAAGCTATCGAAGCCATCCGGGCCTGGCAACCCGAAGCCGAAACCATCTACTACCTTTTTGTGGTCGACCGCTACGGCCGCCTGGTGGGCGTGGTCAACCTCCGTCAGCTCATCGTGGCGCAACCCGATGCTCTCATCCAGGACATCATGGATGAGGACGTCATTTACGTCACCGCGGATACGGATCAGGAAGAGGTCGCCCGGCTCATGGCTCGGTACGATCTGCTGGCCTTGCCCGTGGTGGACGAAAACAAAATCCTCCTGGGCGTCATTACCTTTGACGATCTGGTGGACGTGCTGGAAGAAGAGGCGACCGAAGACCTCCAGCGCTACGGGGGTGCCGAACCTTTGGAGCGGCCCTACCTGGACACCCCTCCTTTGATCATCACCAAAAAACGCATCGGCTGGCTTTTGATTCTTTTCCTCACGGCCACCCTCACCGGGTCGGTTATGAAGCTTTTCGAGGACGAGATCCAATCCATGGTGGCCCTCACCCTCTTTGTGCCCTTGCTTATCGGCACTGGCGGGAATGCGGGCTCTCAAACCACAGCCACCATCATTCGTGAACTGGCCACAGGCAACATCGAACCTGGAGACGCACTGCGAGTGTGGTGGCACGAAGCCCGAGTCGCCATCCTTTTGGGGCTGGGCATGGCTGTGCCCGCGTTTCTGCGGGCGATCACCTGGGTGGACAATCCCATGCTGGCCCTGACGGTGTCTGTGGCGATCGTGGTGTTGGTGCTTTGGGCCACGGGCGTGGGGTCTTTGCTGCCATTGGTCGCGGCCAAAGTGGGCATCGACCCTGCGTTGGTTTCGGGCCCCTTGATGAGCACCATGGTGGACGCCACGGGCCTGCTTATCTACTTTTCCATCGCCAAAGTGCTTTTGGGGCTGTGACCGGTCCGGCATGAGACCTCGGAGGTATGCGTAGACTCCGAGGTCCGAGCCCACCACATCCTATTTACAAAGCAGTCCGACGGCGGGCCACCCCGCGCCGATACCGACGAAAATGCCTCGCGGCCAGGGCGGCGTGACTCGTATTCCGTATTGCGTATTGCGTAACGACTGGACGGAATACGGAATACGCAATACGAACCTTTGCCGACTCGCCCAACGTCGGTCTGGCGATTCCTCAGCAACCAGCGATCATTCTATTTTCATAGCAGTCCAACGGCTGGCTCGCCCGCGCCGATACCGAGGAAAATGGGAACGCAGATACACGCAGATGCGACGCAGATTGACGCAGATGGACTTATGTTCAACTACTGAACACTGAATACTGAACACTCCCATTGTTGCCTCGCTCAACGCTACTCTGACAATCCTCAATCCTAATCCTGATCCTATTTCCAAAACACCGGCAGGAAGACCCGCTGGTCGCCCACGGTGACATCCAGGACCTGAACTTCGGAATAAGGCCCCACGTTGCCGCGGGCATCCACCGCGGCCACGCGCCAGTAATACCGCCCGGGCGGCAGGGGCTGAGAGGGCTGGTAGCTGAGGGGGGGCAGGGTGGAAGAAAGAACAGGTCTCTGGTGCCTGCGCTGTACCCGCGTGCTCCCAAACATCTGCAGGGGCAGGAAGTGCATCACACTGGCCGGAACCCACACATCCAGCTCGGGGGTGTGGAAATAAGGGTGGCCCCAGAAACGGCTGTCATCGGCCTGAAGTTTGTATCCCACAATGGGATTATCTCCCGGCTCGGGCGGAGTCCATTGGAACAGCGGGCGAGGCCCGGTGCGCTGATAGTTGTGGGGAGAACGCAGCAAGGGAGCCGCAGGCAGGCGGGTCTGGAGGGCCTGGTGTTGGTAGGTGGCATAGAAAGGGCTGGGCTGGAAAGAGGTGCGTTCCCACAAGGGCTCGAAGGCCTGGAAAATGCCCGGCCCCCAGTCCGAAGTCCAGGATTGAAACCAGATCACCCGGTCGACACCATGATCTTTGAATTTTTGGAAGAACCGGGCCAGCTCATGAGCGGGGACGGTCTCCTTCCAGTCGGGGGTGTTGGTTTCGGTGGACCATATGGGGAGGGGATCGTCCCCCAATACGCTACGAATCCCCGCCAGTTTCCGGTCCGGCTCCCCAAAGACATGGAAGGTGATCACATCTGCGTCGTCACGAACGGCATTCTCCCCCTGAAGATGCATAAGCCGATCCAAAAAACCCACACCGCCGATATCAGAAAGACTCCCTACCAACACGCGTCCTCCCGGGTCATACCGGCGGACCTGCTCCGCGGCCAACCGGACCAGCTTGGCATACGCGGGGACGTTCTTGTGTTCTGGATCCTCGGGTACGTACCAGAATTCGTAGAGATCGGGCTCATTCCAGATTTCCCAGTTATGGACCTGGTTTTTGCCCGCGCGGCCATAGCGCTGGGTGATGGCCGCCATAAAATCGGCCCAGTCGTTCCAATCTTTGGGGGGTTGGTTACGAGGATAGTGTACATAATCGAAGCAATTAACTCCGGAAGAATGCCCCAGAACCGCCCAATCGGGGGTGTAGAAGATCTGGGCAATGACTTCCATGCCGTAATTGTGGGCCAGTTGGAAGGCCACATCCAGCTCCTCCCACCGATATTGGTCTTTCTCCGGTTCGGTCAGGCACCAGAAGACCGCGATGCGGGCTGTGCGCACCCCCGCGGCCCAACTTTGTCGAAAGAGGGCGTCCATCAAGTCCACCCGAACCGGGCCATCTCGTCGTGGATGCGCGGCCTCCCGCGGAAAAGTCCATTGCCATCCAGGCCCCATCAGGTCCATGCCATAAAAAGTGCCTGGCTCGGGAGGGGAAAGGGGGTATGAGGTCGAGCCTCCATCGGCCCAGGTGGTGGAGGCAAAAACCACGGTCCATAGCACAGTGAGAAGGGCACCGAAAAGAAGTCGCTTCATCGTGAGTTCACCGAATAAACAGGATAGGGAAGGATACGAAATTGACCAGAGAGGGATGGGCCAGGTATACTTGCGCCATGGCCCGTTCATGGATTTGGATACTTCTCGCTTTGTGGCTGGCGATGTTCGCTTGCAGTGTGGGATATGGCATCGGGATGCAATGGAGCCCGAGGCATGAGGTTCAAAGTGTGTCCATGCAATGGACTCCGACCACCACCCCCGCCCCCCTGCCATCAC
>JALWZT010000220.1 GCA_027002405.1 Anaerolineae bacterium
CGTTTTATAGCCCGGCGACTTCATCGCCGGGCGGGCGTGGTGGACGCCACTTCGCTCGGCTAAACCACGCCAAATGTCTGAGACGCACACCGTGACCACTTGCCACGTGCCACCTGCAAACCTGCAACCCGGCGTCCTATTTTCATCCTTGGATGTATTATAGCACATGGGGCGTCGTTTTTTAGAGGCTGTTATGCACTTTGCTTCCCTCAAAGCTCAGGATCGCCGCAGCGGAGGTTGGAATTGGCCGCGGATAACGCGGATAAAGCTGATTTTCGCGGATTTTTCAAACAGATATCATACTTTTTTCCAAAAAATCCGTGTCGATCCGTCACATCAGCGTCATCCGTGGCGAATTGAAACGCCCGCCATCCACAAAATCGCGTGAATTATGGAAGTAGCCCCTCCCCGCGGATTTCGGTATAATGACATCATGAGCCCGGTTGAGCGTTCTCCTGAGTTAGAAGCCAAACTCAAGGCGTTGCCCACCCGCGCGGGATGCTATATCTTCCGAAATGCCCAGGGCGATGTCATCTATGTGGGCAAAGCGGTCAATCTGCGCCATCGCGTCCGCTCGTATTTTCAGGCCCAACGCCAGCATAGCGCCAAAACCCGGCGCCTGGTGGCCGATATCGCGGATCTGGAATGGGTGGTGACCGATACGGAGCTGGAAGCCTTGATCCTGGAAAACGAACTGATCAAGCGCTTCCGCCCGCGCTACAATATCCGCCTGAAGGACGACAAACAATACCCTTACATCAAAGTTCACTGGCAGGATGACTTCCCCAAAGTCACGGTGGTGCGGCGGATGTTGCCCGATGGAGCCCGCTATTACGGGCCGTTCACCAGCGCCCACGCGGTGCGTCAGACGTTAGAAGCCCTGCGTAAGGTCTTCCCCTACCTGGATTGCAACCGCGAGATCACAGGGAAGGATACCCGAGCCTGCCTTTATTATGACATCAAACGTTGCGCCGGCCCCTGTATTGGCGCGGTGACCAAAGAGGAATACCGGGCCATTGTGGATGGGTTGTGTCAATTTTTGGAGGGGAAGACCGAGGAAGTAATGGCCGAATTGCGTCGGCGCATGGTCGCAGCCGCAGAACAGCTTCAGTTTGAACGCGCGGCCATGTATCGGGATCAAATTCGGGCCGCGGAACGGATTGTGGAACGGCAAAAGGTGGTCTCGGGTAAGCAGGAGGACGAAGACGTCATCGCGTTTGCCCAAGACCAGGACCAGACCTGTGTGCAGGTCTTTTTCATCCGGCGAGGGCGCCTGATTGGCCGCGAAACCTTTATGCTGGAAGGTGCGGACCCTGAAGAGACTCAGGAGCTCCTCACCTCTTTTATTCAGCAATTTTATGACGATGCAGCCTATCTTCCTCCGCAAATCCTGCTGCCTGTTGAGCTAGAAGAAACGCAGATCATCGAAACCTGGTTGCGAAGCAAACGGGGGGCCAAGGTGACTCTCAAAGTTCCCAAACGAGGCAGTAAAAAAGCCTTGGTGGAGATGGCCGCGGCCAACGCATCCAGTGCCCTGGCTGCCATGCGAGCCGCCTGGGAGGCGGACGCGCATCGCCATACCGAGGCCATCGCCAATTTGCAACTTGCGTTGGACTTGCCCGCCCCTCCTACCCGCATCGAATGCTTTGATGTATCGACCTTGCAGGGGAGCCATACCGTGGCCAGTATGGTGGTGTTCGTGCGAGGCGTGCCGCGAAAAAGTGATTATCGGCGATTCAAGATCCGGACGGTGACGGCCACGGGGCAGCCCGATGACTACGCGGCCATGCGCGAAGCCTTGCATCGGCGTTTTCGTCGGGCTGTGGAAGATACCTCCTCGACGCCGGGCCAACGGGAGGACCCGGTGTGGAAACGATTGCCCGATTTGCTTCTGATCGATGGCGGCAAGGGGCAATTGCACGTGGCCATGGAGGTTTTGCAGTCCTTGGGATTGGCCGAGGTGGTGCCTGTGGCCGCGCTGGCCAAGCAGGAGGAATGGCTCTTTTTGCCCGGTCGGGCCGAGCCGATACGCCTGCCCCCAGCGAGCCCGGAAATGTATCTGGTGCAACGGGTGCGGGACGAAGCCCATCGTTTTGCCATCAGCTATCAACGCCAGTTACGCCGCAAAGGCATGCTGCGTTCCCGGCTGGAGGAGATTCCGGGCATTGGCATGAAACGACGTCAGGCCCTGCTCAAACGCTTTGGCAGCATCGACGCCATCCGCAATGCCAGTGTGGAAGAGATCGCAGCAACGCCAGGGATGACCCGCACCGTGGCGCAGCGGGTGAAGGAAATGTTGTGAAGAATATTCGTTAGTTGAGATGATTTTGGTACATTTACAAAATATCTCAAATAGAATCCATATTACAAAGGGATATTTTTCGTTTTTTTGTTTTGGGTGTAAACTGTAAGGAGCCTTATTGACAAGGTGGCATGGGGAGCTTCGTCGTCAGGGTACATAATCCAGAGCTCTCCTCTCTATCCTTCGTTTCTTTTCTCCACACCCTGTTTCCGGAGGCGTCCTTATGGCAAAGGTTGTTCTCATTGGCGCAGGTTTCGCCGGGCAGACCGCGGCGCTTTACCTGGGCAAAGCACTAGGCAAGGATCACGACATTACCGTGATCAACAAGTATGACATTTTCGGTTATACGCCCTCGTGGGTCTGGGTGGGCGTAGGCCAGATGGCCCCCGAAAAGACCGTTTTCAAACTCAAACCCGTTTACGATAAGTTCCATATCCGCTTTGTCCAGGGCACGGCCAAATCAGTCTATGTGGATGACCAATACGTGCTGGTGGACAAGGCCGACGGCGGTGAGGAGCAAGTCCCCTATGACTATCTCATCATCGCCACAGGCGCACGTCTGAATTTCGCGGGCACCCCCGGCCTGGGGCCCCATGACGGCTACACCACCTCCATCTGCTCCCTGCCCCACGCGGTTGACGCTCGGGATAAATTCTTCCAGTTGATGGAGCGGATGGAGAAAGGGGAGAAGGTAAAAATTGTGGTGGGCACAGGGCACCCAGGCTCCACCTGCCAGGGCGCGGCCTTCGAATACATCACCAACATCCATAAGGTGCTGCTGAAACGAGGCCTGCGTGACAAGGCGGACCTTATGTGGCTTTCCAACGAACCGGCCTTGGGGGACTTTGGCGTGCGAGGAGTCCACATTAAGCGCCATGGCAAGCTTATCGGCAGCGATGAGTTCATTCGGGCTATCTTTGACCTCTATGATATTCGCTGGCAGGTACAAACGGGCGTCCGTAAGGTGGAACCGGGGAAGATCTACTGGGAAAACTACGAAGGCGTTGAAGGGGAAACCGAATTCGATTATGCCATGCTTATCCCCCAATTTTTAGGGCCAGGGTTCACCTATTATGATAAAGATGGCAACGATGTCACCAGCAAACTCGCTAACAAAGGTGGTTTTGTCTTGGTGGATGCCATTTATGGGCTGCCCTGGGATGAGATGGCCCATCGCCCGGAGGCCTGGCCCGCGGTCTATCAGAACCCCACCTACAAAAACATTTTCGCCGCCGGCATCGCCTTTGCGCCGCCCGGGCCTATTTCTCGGCCCTTCACCAATCCCAATGGGCTTTCCATCACGGCCGCACCCCCTCGCACCGGCATGATCTCGGGCATCATCGGCCGTGTGGTTGCGCTCAACATCATCGATCTTATCAAACGAGGGCGCATGACCCACTCGGAGCGGATGACCGAAATGTTCGCGGCCTGTATCGCGTCCATGGGAGATTCCCTCTGGGATGGCAGTGCCGCCACCATCGTTATCTATCCTGTGGTGCCCGATCATCGTACCTACCCCAACGAAGAAGGCCGGGATCTCTTTGTCACCGACATGGAAATGGGCCTGGCCGGCGCATGGATGAAGCGCATGATTCATTCCACCTTCATGCATAAACTCCAAGGCCGCATTGGCTGGCAACTGATCCCCGAATAATTCAGGAGGCTTTCTCATGAGCAGCGAAACATTCCAGATCACTCCCAAAGAGAAGAAGATGATGCAGAACAAGATCGTCCAGGTCTGGCGCTTCATCGTCCTCAATCTCAAAATCCTCAAAGCAGTAGACCACAGTAAGCGTTCGTAACGCCCCCGTCGCGGGCAAAGACCACGGCCCGGATCGCCAAGTAAGGTTGCCATTTCAAGGAAGATGAGCGAAAATGAATAGCATGAAAAAAGCATCTCTATTCCTCATCTTCCTGGTAATCGTTCTCTCTTTGGCTGGCTGCAACCGCCATCGCGGGGCTATCCAGGGGCAACCCGCGGATCCCCATCAGCTTCCCGATTTGGTAGGGACCTACGGCGTCAACGGCGTGGACCCTGCCGGTGAAAATTACGGTGGCACGCTCACCATCCAGGCCGGAGAACAGCCGCATACCTATCATCTGCAATGGATTGTGACCGGTGCCATTCAGGAAGGCGATGGGCAGGTGCAAGGAAACCAGCTCATCGGCCAGTGGCATACTCTGGAAGGCATACTCCAGGCCCGAGGCGCTTTCACCTACACCATCACCACCCTGGGGGAGCTGGACGGTCAGCGTTCGGTGGAAGGGTTCCCGCACACAGGATGGGAAAAAGCCTTCCCCAACGACGAAAATTGGGGCAAATTCAAACTGGGCCATTAAAAAATCCCCCGGTCAATACCGGGGGATTCTCTTTGAGGCGTTGGGGTTTTACTTCAAGGTCAGCAAATACTTGACCAGTTGGTTGATCTGCTCTTCCGAAAGCTTCTGGCCATAGTCCTGGGGCATGGTGCCGGCAGGAAAGCCTTCTGTTACATCGGCATCGGGGTTGATGATGGATTCACGGATGAAATCTTCCCCTTTGTTGCCGATACCGGCCAGGGAGGGGCCTACAACGGTCTTGCCGGGTTCGGTGGAATGGCAGGTGACACAGCCGGGGTTGCCTTCCAACACGGTTTTTTCAAAAAGGGCCTTGCCCGCGGCCACGTCCGCGTCCCCACCGCCGGAAGCGGACTTGCCGCCGCCCCCGCCGCAAGCCGAAACCAGGAACGCGGCCAGGGCCAGCACCAAGACGATAACGAGAACTTTTTTCATGAGATTTCCTCCTTGCTGTGAGTAAAAGGAAAAGCGTCTAAGAGAGAGGAGTTGTGAGATCAAATCTCCTAATGAGGATTATATGCTTATCAGGGAGAGAGAGATAGTTCCACCCTCCTTAAATAGGTAACAGGCGTTACACTTACTTCAATGTCATCAAGAAGGCTACCAGGTCATCCAGGTCTTGCTTGCTCAGATTTTCCGAGATGTAAGTCGGCATCTTGTTGTCAAAGCCGGGGACAATGTAAGCATCGGGGTGCAAAATGGACTGCCGGATGTAGTCTTCCGCGCTCATGCCCGGGAGCCGGGTCCCGGCCCGGGTGGCGATCCCGGCCAGGGATGGTCCCACCCGCACTTCATTGGGCTTGATGGAATGGCACAACCGACACCCCACACCGCTGCCGATGTTATTGGAGAAGAAGATATCCTTCCCCCGTTTGGGATCCCCACCGGTAATTTGGGCATCTTTGATGACAATGGGGAGGATTTGTCGGCCCTGCAACACGACATCGCCATCGAAAACCACCGCGGGTTCGGGCTGATCGGAACGATCAGTAAGCAGAACCGTGACATGGTGCTTTCCCGTCGCGACCGGGAAATAGGCGTACGCGTAGGCCACAGGTTCCTCTCCCCCATGTTCGACATAGACCTTATCGACGACGGTCTGGCCATCCAGACGCACCACCAGGTGGGGGTTCACCGCGGTTTCCAGGTGGACTTCGTTGGGGGCTACCTCCTTGCGAGCCTCGGTCCAGATGGGGACTCCTGAACGGTGCTTCATTTGCACTTCGATGGCGGCATCTTGCTCGCCAAACGCGGTGTAAGGGATAAAGGTCAGCCCCGCGGTGATGGCCATGAAGACGGCAAACAAGGCGAACGCGGGGAGGAGTTTGCCCAGAGGAACGCCTCGGAGCGTAAAGTTGTAGGACGTGGCTTCTGTCTGATGGGATTCCGTCGTCAGGGCTTTGGTGAAATCGTTGGGCGGGACCCAATCCATGCTGATGGGCGCCCCCGCGAATTGACGTTTAAGCTTGGGTTGGCGTTTGCGTTCCAAACGGAGCTCTTCCCATAGATTCCCTTCCCGATTGGTGCAGTCTTCGGGTGGGCATCCCACCACTTGAACTTCGGTCGCGCCCGCCTCCAGGGCTCGGCTTACCAGGTTGGGATGGGCCATGGCCGCGCAGGTCAGGGGGACAATTTCAATATGTTGGTCCTCTGTATCCAGCGCCCCCGGATGTTCCTGGTGGAACATGAACGGTTTGGCCCCATGGAACACATGACGTTCACAGGCAAAGACCACCTTGACCGGCTTTTCTTGCTGTTGCGAAGCCCGGGCCACGGTGTCCATCCATACCGCTCCCACCGGCTGATCCCCCAGGGTCAACGCGTCGGTAGGACAACTGCCGATGCACACCCCGCAGGAGACACACAGATTGGGATCCACCACAGCCACATACTTGTGCGGCTTGCCATCGGTACGCTCCTCCATCCGCAGCGCGTGGTAGGGGCAATCCTTGGCGCACAGGGTACAGCCAATGCATTTTTCTGCGTGGACCTGAATCGGCTCCAACTTGGGGCGCACCCAATTGCCCAACAGCCAGGGGATGGCTGTGAGCACAGCCAGCACCAGAAAATTCAAGGCCCAAAATACTGAAGGCTGCATATGCAATGCCAGGGGCAACCCCACCAGGTACCACAGGTCTAATTTCATGGTCCCTGGCAATTGGACCAGGTTATGTTTGGGTAGCATGCCCACCGGCAGCAAGATAGCCGCCACCGCGGTGAAGCCCAGAGAAAGCCAGATCCAATACCGGGGCGGGAGGATCTTGCCTCGCTGCAATCGTTTGATGTGAAGCCAAATGAAGAAAATCAGGGTAAGGGGCAACCCAATGTGAATAAAGAAAAGGGAAACAAAAAGTACCCATCCCGATGTTTCACTGAGAGGGGTCAGATGGTTGAGGATGATGGAATCACCATTGGGCAAACGGGCGATCAAGTCCACAAAAACTTGGTTGATGGCCTGGGCCCGCACATCTGCCACCATCCAGTACCCGGTGACGCCGGTAAACCAGATAGCCACGGCCATGACCATGCCGGTGACCCAGGCCAGCCAGCGAGGACCGCGAAAGCGGTCCATGAAAAACATCCGCCACGCGTGCAACAAGGCCATGATCAAAGCCAGGTCCGACGCATACCGATGTGCAGCCCGGATGATGCGCCCCACATAGCTTCTTTCCACAATAGAGACCGCCAGATAAGACACCTCAAACCCAAACTGATAGAACATCAACAAATAAACGCCCGTGATGGTGATGAAAATCAGTAAGAAAATCGTAATGGTCCCTGTATGGTACAGGGGGTTTAAGTGAGGATTTTTAACGATGCGGTTAATGGGACTTTCCAGAGCCAGAGATACCTTCTCCAGCCAGTTCAGCAAACTTCGGACCCAATTTCCTTCTCGATGGGGCCAATCGACCGATCGATGAAAAGCGGACCATCTCCCCGAAAAACGGGGTGCCTCCTGAGATGTGTCCTGGGTGTGGATTTGCGGTGCTCGCTCCTTTTCTTCGCTGAGTTCGTCATGGGACATTATTCAGCACCTCGAATACGGCAATCCGCCCCGGCAACCTGGGGTTGGTGCCGGGGCGAAGCGCCAGAGTATGGAAGCGTAGAGGCTTACCAGACGCGGAAGCCAGGGGAGGTAAATTGCGCTGTACTGATCTGGTAGACCAGTTGGGGACCGTAAGCGATGATGAGCAGGATGGCCGCGCCCACCAGCCAGGGGACCCAGCGGTCCAGCCAACTGGGGGTGGTTTGCGGATCCAGCAAGGATTCGGCCACCGGAGGTTCGACTTCGGTGCTGAGCTTCTTCTTGGTGAGAACCGAGCCGATCATGACGGCCACGAAGAGATACACGGAAATCAGAAGGATCACCCCACCGATGCCCACGCGCAACAGGTGGCCGGCCCATTCTTCAGGGATGTAGGGAGCCTGGCCCAAAGGCGTACGCCGAGGCGCACCCAACAGGCCCACCACGTGCATGGCGTTGGAGAAGATGGTCATGCCAATGAACCACAACCACACCTGCACCACCGCGCATTTCTTGCACCACAGCTCCTTGCCGGTGAGATAGGGCACCATCCAATACAGGATCCCCATGAAGGTCAGGGTCACCCCTGTGGATACGGTGAGATGGAAGTGGCCGGGGACCCAGGAGGTGTTATGGACCACCAGGTTGATGTTGTAGGAGGCATTCACCAGACCACCAATGCCACCAAAGAAGAAGAGGATCCCTGCCAGCAATTGGGCAGCCACACTGGGGTCATTCCAGGGGAGCTTAGCCAGCCATCCCAACAGGCCCTTGCCTCCTCGTGCCCGTCCGGCATTTTCTAACGAAGCCACCACGGTAAAGGCCGTGAGCATAGAGGGGAAGAAGACCGAGTAAGTGAGCAGGGAATGGACCATCTTCCAACCGGAGGGGACACCGGGGTCCACATACTGATGGTGGAAGCCCACGGGCACTGAAAGCAGGAGGAAGAGCCAGAAGGAGAAGCGGGCCAGGGAATCGCTAAAGAGCTTGCCGCCAGCCTGTCGGGGCAAGAACGTGTACCAGGAAATATACGCCGGCAACAGCCAGAAATACACCAACGGATGCCCCGTCCACCAGAAGTACGTGCGGTCCAACTGAGGGTCCAGACCTGCGCGCAGCCCCAAGGACCAGGGGATCAGGTCAACCAACAGCTCGGCGGCCGCGCCCAGGGTGGCGATCTGCCACATGACCATGGTGATAAGCCCCATGAAGGTGATCAGGGGGGTACGGGTGCGAAGATTTTCCTTCCGCCACTGATAGTAAGTCAGATAAAAGCCATACCCTTCAATCCAGCTTCCCACCACTACCAGGGTGACGCCGATGTAAAAGGCAGGGCTGGCCTTCATGGGAGGATAGAAAGTATAAAGCACACTGGCCTGATTCAGCAGAATGGGCACGGCCGCGATAACCAGGCCGATGACCATCAGCCAAAAGCCCAACTGATTCAGTTTGGGGTAGCGCAGGGGGCGCTTGAGCCCGTAGATAACCAGGAAGGTGATGAACCCCGTGATGAAAAAGGTGGTCCAAATCAGGGCGTTGAGCACGCCATGCAGGGTGAGACCTTCGTAATAGGAATGGAAGAGGGGATTCAAGAATTTTTCATAAAAATCCCACCCCGCATGCTCCATGGCCTGGAAAGGACCAAAGAGACTGCCAATGGAAAGTGCGGCAACAGCCACAATGAAATGCCAGCCAATGAAACGTTTTTCTTTGGCCGTGAGTTGATAAACGTTCGCAGTCATAATCGCTCCTCGGGAAAAAACAGTTTCGTGAATGTGCAAATCGATGTCTTATGGGGTGACGATGACTTTGCCGTACATGGCGGCATGCCCCAGGCCACAATACTCGGTGCAGATGAAATCATATTCACCTGGCTCGTCGAACTTCACCGAAAGGCTGGAGACCTGGCCGGGCACGATCTGCATATTCACATTGGTGTTCTGTAGCTTGAAGCCATGTTGCACGTCCTTCGAAGTGACATAGAACTTGACAATGGAGCCCGCAGGCACTTCAATTTCGCGCGGGGTGAAGGACCAGGTCTGGGCCACAATGTAGGCTTCGTACCGCTTGGGCGCCACCTCTTTCAGCCCAGGCTCGGCGAAAGTGCCGCTGGCGGCCAAGTCGTTGGGATTCACCCGGGCTACAGGGTCTGGCACCCGTACGCCAAAGGAAAGCCCGGCGACCGTGATAGCGCCGAAGAAGACGATCAACATCGCCAGACTGACGATGATCCAGGTTTTTTCGTATGGATCGATGTGCATGGATTCGTGTTTGTTAGCCATAGAACGTCACTCCTCGGGAAAGCATGATCAGATAGACGGAGCCCCAGAGAATGATGATGAGCAAAAGGAAGATGGCCAGAATGACCGCCGCTCCCTTTGGGTGCTCAAAGGTTTCATTCCCATTATCGGGCAACTGCTCTTTGGACATAGGGTTTACCTCCTGAATGAATGATGAAAAATGAACCGCACGTCTTATAAAGCTTCGATCAAATGCTCAATGGTAATATCACTGAGCTGTTGTCGCTGATAAACCACGATTTTATTTTCATCTTGAATGATGAATAAAATCTTTTCGGGGAAATACTGATGAGCGGCAAGCTGTTCCAGATCGGCCAATATCGCTTCGGCGAATTGATATTCTGCCATCAGGGCTTCCGGTTTCAGCGTGTTGAGCATGGCTTTCGCTTCTTGCCAGGATTCTGCCGAGCCGCTGATCACCACATCTTCTGCATGGGTCTTTAAGACACGTACAAGACCGTCATGAAACATGCCACGGCTGACCAAAAGAACGCGAGTGCTCATGATGCTATTATAAGAGGCAGATTTCCCTCCCGTCTTCATCCCCTCCGATATAAATCCCTATCCCCTCGTATAAAAAAGGGGGAGGTT
This sequence comes from Anaerolineae bacterium, assembly GCA_027002405.1. Taxonomy (GTDB): domain Bacteria; phylum Chloroflexota; class Anaerolineae; order J102; family J102; genus M2005. The sequence goes on from JALWZT010000220.1 coordinate 10,556, forward strand.
TCTTGCCCAAATGGACTAGTCCTTTTGGGTGTTGCCGCCTGTCAGACCATGGCGTTCGGCCCAGGCCGCGGCCTGAGCACGGCTGCGCAACCCGAGCTTGTCGAGAATGTGGCGTAAATGTGCCTTCACCGTATGAGGCGAAATCGCCAGCGCAACGCCGATCTCCTTATTGCTCATCCCATTGGCCACATATCGCAAAATATCCCGTTCCCGTTTGGTCAGGATATCTTCGGGGCGTTGTGATTTCCCTTGGGAAAGGGCCACGAACTCGTCCAACAATTTGGCCGACATCGCGGGAGAAATCACCGCCTCGCCTCGGTGAATCCGTTGGATCGCGTCCACCAGTTCTTGACTGGTGCTGCTTTTGAGAAGGTACCCCCGCACGCCCGCCTGCACGGCCTTGAACAAGGTCTCCCGATCCTCGGATACGGTCAGCAACAAAATCCCCACATCGGGATACCGCTCCTTCAATCGACGGGCCGTTCCGATCCCTCCCATGCCCGGCATATTCACATCCAACAACACCACATGAGGTCGCACACTGTGGATCATAGCCAGGACCTCTTCACCGCTGCGCACGCTCGCCACCACCTCGATGTTCTCTTCATCATTCAATAAGCGCGTCAAGCCTTCGCGAAAAAGATGGTGATCATCAGCCAAAAGTACACGAATCACGGGGTAAACTCCTTGGAAACGTGATTGAGAATCCACTGGAAAAGAGAACACGGATTTGCACAGATAATCTTTAGGGAACGCAGATTTCCACTGATAACTGATCACTGATTACTCTATTCCGGCCCACCTACGCGCCCACGCCCGGTTCCGGCGCGGACACGGAAACATGCTCTAGCACGGGCACCGAGACCAGGATCACCGCGCCCTGCTGGGGGCCGGTCATGACCGAAAGATGCCCTCCTATGCTTTCTGCCCGCTCGCGCATGGACGTCAGGCCAAAGCCTCCGTGCTCGCGGGGGGACATGGCCGTCTCGGCAAAGCCGACTCCATTATCCGCCACCCGGAGTTCAATATGCTCATCCCGACGGGTAAGATGGATATCGACCTGGCTGGCGTGGGCATGCTTACGCACATTGGTTAAAGCCTCCTGGGCAATGCGGAGCAATTGCAGGGAAATCGGCGCGGGCGCGGTGATATCTTCCGGCCGAAAATGCAGCTTCACTTCCATGCCGCTTTGCAAAGCGAAATCCTGGGCGTAATTACGCAGATTTTCCGCCAACTGGGTGGGCTCTTCCCAACGTAATCGCAACCCTTCGATGGCCTCTCGCACGTCCATGTACGCGGAGCGCACCACCTGGCGGATTTCGGGCAACTCTCGAGCGATTTTTTCATACTGCCCTTTCTGGAAGAGACGCTCCATCCATTCCATTTGGAATCCTAAATAACTCAAGGTTTGAGCCAACCCATCATGAAATTCCCGGGCCAAACGATAGCGCTCCCGTAACATAGCGGTTTGTTCCAATTCCTGCAACAACTGGGCATTGCGCAAAGCCAACGCGATCTGATGGGCAAAGGTCTGGAGCAATTCCATGTGTTGAGGATTCAGCCCCTGAGGACGCTTCGCGCCCAAAAAGAGCACCCCGAAAACTTCCCCTTCGCTGATCAAAGGCAGGGCCGCAGCGCTCCTCAAATCATGTTCCTCGCCCTTAACCATGCTGCGGATAAGGATGGCCCGCTCGGCATACGCCTGTTGTGCCAGTTGTTGGGCAAAGGTGAATCGGGCCGACGCGAAATCCTCCAACCCCTGCTGGGCCAGGCATAGCCATTGCTCCAGCTCGTGATCAAAAAGGAAAATCGCCCCGGCCTGGGCCTTCCACCCGGCCATGGTGGTTTGCAGGGTCTGAAACGCCAGTTGGGCCAGGGAATGATGGTCCCGTGCCGCGGTATCCAGGGATTGCAAAGCCTCCATCTGACGTTCTCGGGCTCGCAAACTATCCACCGCAAACGCAATGACCCCACCCAAAATGTTGAGCAAACGAATCTGCTCTTCGGTAGGGCCATCGGCCGATGGGAAATACGCGGTGAGGATACCAATGCGTTCCTGGTCCACATGAATGGGTAAACACAACAGCGAATGAATCCCCTCCTCTTTGGCGACATCCGCCACCCCCACAAAAAGAGGGCAATCCCCATCCACATGCGCGTGCAACACATTGCAGGTACGACACCGTTCCGCAGCCACCCCGGTCTCTAGATACCCCCGAAACGCCCGGGTATAATCATCACTGAGCCCCCAGGCCATGGCCAGATTCAATTCCTGTTTGTCTTCATCAAAGGTGACCAGGGTTGCGGATTGCGCTTCCACCAGTTCGGAGGGGGCCTGCACGGCCAGTTTGTAGACCTCATCCTCATTAGGGGCGGACGCGATGTATTGCCCCAAGCGGTCCAGGGCCAGAAGTTTTCGGTGGCTATCCTCCAATTCGGCAAAGGCCTGGCGCAGCTCTTGTTCCGTTTGAGCCTGGCGGGCCGCTCCCTGCGCGATATAGGTCAGCCCCCACCATACCGCGATGCTACCGCTGATGGTGTACACCAGAACCTCCAGCCACCACCCCAGGGGGCTATGTAAAGGGCGAATCACCGTCTCTACAAAGAGCTGGTGAAGCGCGGCCAAAGCCAAAACGGCCATAGGCGCGTTCCAGCGCAACAGCCGCAATTGCTGATGCAGGGGCCGTTGGCGAAATCGCTGCCACCCGCGCAGGATGGTTTCAATCATAATTACACTTTACTAAAAACTTATGTCACTGTCAACCATTTCGTGGTACAATAAGATGATGGATGCTTTGACGCTGGCTGCGGTGCGCCGCGAATTGGAAGAAACCGTGCTAGGTGGACGGGTGCAGGTGGTGCTCCAGCCCGATGAGCACGGCCTGGCCCTGGAAATCTTCAAAACAGGGCAGCGCCATTGGCTTCTCTTGAGCATCGCCCCCCAAACCCCGCGAGTCCATTTGCTGGCAGAAAAGGCCCGCCGCGGGATAGCGGTGGATACCCCCTTTCTACTCCTGGCCCGCAAGCATCTGCGCGGAGCCCGCTTGCAGAGGATCATCCAGCCTTCCTGGGAGCGGTTGCTTTATTTCGCCTTTGCCCATCCCCGGCATCCCGATACCGTTTTGGTGGCGGAAATGATGGGCCGATGGAGCAACCTGGTCTTGAACAATGACCAGGGGGACATCCTGGCTTCCCTGCGGCATTTTCAGCGCACGCCCCGTACCCAACGCTGGGTGCGGCCCGGCCAGCCCTATCAGCCCCCTCCACCCCAACGGGGCAAACGGCCCATGGACCTGGTGCAGGAAGGGGACCTGGCCCGGTGGATGCATCAGACCCCGGCAGGAGCCCCTTTGTGGAAGACCCTGGTGCAGCATGTGAGCGGGTTAAGCCCCCTGGCTGCCCGGGAATGGGTGCATCGGGCCACGGGCCAGGCTTTGGCCGATGTATCTCATCCCAACCTTTCTGCTCAAAGCCTGATGCAAGTCCTCCTTTGGATGCGCAGCCTGCCCCAGCAGGGTGGTTGGGCTCCTTCCCTGGCCCTGGATGCCCAGGGGCAACCGGTGGCCTTCGCCCCTTACGAACTCACCCATCTGGGGCCCTGGCGACCTTATCCCACCATCAGCCAGGCGGCCCAGGCCTACTACGCAGCCATCCTCCAGGCCGATAGCTACGCAGGCCGGCGGAAGCAGGTCCAGACCCTATTGCAAAAAGCCCGGCAAAGATTGTGGGCCCGCCGCGCCAGTCTGGGAGAACAGGCCGTGGGCGAAGCCGATGTGCAACGGTTACGGGCCTTTGGAGAATGGATCCTGGCTTATGCCTGGCAAATCCAACCCGGAGATACCCTGCTGGAAGTGGATACCGGGGAAGAAACCCTGGCCATTCCCCTGGACCCGGAACGTTCCCCCAGCGAGAACGCCCAGGCCTACTTCGCCCGTTACCGCAAGGCCAAACGGGCTGTGGCCCAAGTTCCGGCCCTACTCGCTCAAACAGATCGAGACCTGGCCTGGCTCGACCAACTGGAAAGCGACCTGAAGCTGGCCGAGAACGCGGCCCAGTTGGAGGAGATCCGGGAGGCTCTGCTGGCTTCGGGGTTGGTTTCGGAACCCAAACGTCCACGCGCCCGTCCCCCTGCCAGCAGTCCCTTGCGTATCACCACCCCCGAAGGCTTTGAAGTCATCATTGGGCGTCATGCCCTGCAAAACGAGCAGGTCACCTGGAAAATCGCCCGGCCCCACGACCTTTGGTTACACGCCCAAGGGGTCCCTGGGTCCCATGTGATCATCCGCACCCACGGCCAAGAGGTGCCCGAAACGGTCCTCCTGCAAGCCGCGGCCTGGGCCGCATGGCATTCCCAGGCCCGGAACGATACCCACGTCCCGGTCATGATCGCCCGTCGCCAATATGTGCGCAAAATCCCGGGGGGGCGTCCGGGCCAGGTTCAGGTCAAACGCTACCGCACACGCACGGTACGCCCTCAAAAACCACCAAAAACTTGACATCACCGATTCATCTCATCTTTTTAGGAGTAAAGCACCATGTTCTACGGTTCCTACTTTCTTTGGATACTTTTAGCCCTGCCTGGTTTGCTGTTGGGCCTGTGGGCCCAGATGAAGGTCAAACGCGCGTTCAGCAAATATAGCAAGGTCCGCAATGCCCGGGGACTCACGGGCGCGCAGGTGGCCCGGCTTATCCTGGACCATTATGGCCTGCGTCACGTGAGTATTCAAGAAACCCAGGGCATGCTGACCGATCATTATGACCCTCGGGCCAAGGTTTTGCGTCTTTCCCCGGATGTGGGCCGGGCACCGACCATCGCCGCGGTGGGCGTCGCGGCCCACGAAGCGGGCCACGCCCTGCAAGACGCGGACGGCTACGCGCCTCTCAAGCTGCGCAGCGCCATTGTTCCCGCGGTGCAATTTGGCTCCTGGCTGGGGCCCTTGATCATCATGGCCGGCTTCTTCCTCATGGCCCTCACCGGCGCCACGGGCCTGGGCTATACCCTGGCCTGGGTTGGGGTCATCCTTTTCGGCCTTACCGCGTTGTTTGCCATCATCACCTTGCCTGTGGAATTCAACGCCAGTGCCCGGGCCAAAAAAGAGCTGGTCGCCATGGGGATCCTTTCCTCCCAGGAAATGAAAGGGGTCAACGAAACCCTCAACGCGGCCGCGCTGACTTACGTCGCCGCGGCGGTAGCTGCTATCGGCCAGGTCCTTTACTACGTCATCTTGCTGACAGGGCGCCGCGATTGAAGGCATGACAAAACTTTCACCAAGAAAATCCAGGACTTTCATCTGGATTTCATCCATTTTTGATAGACTAAAAAGGAAAAAAGACCTGTCCGGAACAGAGGTGGCCGAACCAAACACAAACACACCAGGGGAGACTGTTCTGGCGGGTCTTTTTTTGTAAGGTTTCTGTTCCGTAAATAGGATCAGGATTAGGATTGAGGATTGTTAGGCCGAGGTTAGGCGCGAGTAGGAGCAATCAGTTATCAGTAATCAGTAATCAGTGTTCAGTTGATTCTGTGTCCTCTGCGCCCTCTGCGGTAAGTACCCTTTCCGTAGGGGGTCAGGAATCAGTCATCCAGTGTTCAGTGTTCAGTAGCTCCGAGCAGAAGAAACAGCGCTGCGTGCCTAGCCGGAATTATCCGGCGCCGTTTTATAGCCCGGCGACTTCATCGCCGGGCGGGCGTGGTG